>NC_014364.1:2482117-2792382 GCF_000143985.1 Sediminispirochaeta smaragdinae DSM 11293
AAGTACTAGCACAATCTCCGCTGCCATATGCAGACGCATCAGCGTATATCTACGTTCCCAATCGATACGGATGATAACGGAATCTCCTTTTTTAAAAGAGGGAATCATTTCAAGAGTATAGATAATCTCTTTTCCATCTATGCATGCATCATGAACCGAGAGTCCGCCTATCGTGCCGTAGTCACTCTCCTGTCCCCCAGAAAAGGCAAAAAAGATGCTTCGGTCAAGGGTCACCTTCGACCCGTCAATTTCGGTAACCGTCGCATCGGCCTCGGTAAGGTAAGGATCACTCCAGAAAAGCTTCTCAACGGCCATCATTCACCCCTTTCAGGATAAAAGTACCCTATCACTGGCAAGATCATGATTACGCAATTCATGAAATTTTACCACCAGTCGATCCACGGTCAGACTGCTTTTTTCTCTACCGTCTATATCAAAAATAATCTCGCCCCCGTCCATCATGAGCAGTCTGTTTCCGTAGCGGATAGCATATTCCATATTATGGGTGATCATGATGGCCGTAAGTCCATATTCGGTAATAAACCGTTTGGTAAGCTCCAGCACCTTTGCCGCGTTCCGGGGATCGAGAGCAGCGGTATGCTCGTCAAGAAGGATCAAAGAGGGCTTGCTGATGACCATCATTAAGAGTGTTAAGGCCTGGCGCTGCCCGCCCGACAAGAGACTCACGTTATTTTCCAGGCGATCTTCAAGCCCCATATCAAGAGCTTTAAGCTCTCGGCGAAAAAGCTCTCGCATCTTTTGGTTTAGGCTGATCTTTAAGCCCTTAAAGCCTTTACGGTAACTGATCATCATATTATCTTCCAGGCTCATATTCCCTGCAGTACCCAAAAGGGGATTCTGGAAGATTCTGCCGA
Source organism: Sediminispirochaeta smaragdinae DSM 11293 (assembly GCF_000143985.1). Taxonomy (GTDB): domain Bacteria; phylum Spirochaetota; class Spirochaetia; order DSM-16054; family Sediminispirochaetaceae; genus Sediminispirochaeta; species Sediminispirochaeta smaragdinae. The sequence goes on from NC_014364.1 coordinate 2,482,993, forward strand.
TATAGCGTGCCCGCCGATACTCCGGAACCTTTGTTACCTCTTTTCCGTTTACGGAAATAGTTCCACTGCTTGGGGCATAGCTTCCGGCAATAAGGTTTAGGAGGGTAGATTTCCCCGCACCGTTTGATCCAATGACGGTAACAAAATCCCCTTCCCGTACGGTAAGGTTGAGGTTTCTGACCGCCGTCGTTTCATTTACCGTTCCTTCATTGAAAACTTTCGTCACCGACGCAAGATCGATCATGCGCTTTTCCTCCTTCGCCTTTTATGTTTCAACTTGGAAAGGAGCAGTGAAAGAATGATCAAAAGTCCTGTAATCAATTTTAAATCATTTGGTGTCAGATTGATGTAGTAGCCGTAATATCGTCCAAGGTACATCAGGCCTTTAAACACAATAGACCCCAACACCACTCGAATAAGTAACGGACCTATCTTGTTGGAACTGATGAGGAACTCTCCAATCATGACAGACGCGAGGCCGGAGACGACAATACCCTGTCCAAGGTTCACATCTGCAAAGCCTTGGAACTGGGCCGAAAGGCCACCGGCGACACCAACCAGTCCATTGGAAAGTCCCACTCCAATCATCTTCATCGCCTCAGGATTGACTCCCTGGCTTATCACCATTTGGGGATTATCTCCCATGGCGCCCATGGCAAGGCCCATATCCGTATGAAAAAAAAGATCAAGAAGGACAATACAAGCCACTACAACAAGGAGCAAGAAAAGAAGTATACCATATTCCCGTCCAATGCCTATGCGGTCGCTCAAATTTTTTACCCAAGAAAAGGCCGTGGTAACGTGAAGAAGCGGCACATTTGCCTTTCCACCAAGTACCCTGATATTTATCGAATAGAGCATCGTCATCGTCAGAATTCCAGCAAGTAAATTGGGAACCTTCAGTTTGTTGTGAATAACGGCCGTTGTGAGTCCAGCAAGCACTCCCCCGCCGAGAGCCAAGAGCATAGCAACAGGAACCGGAGCTCCCGCCATAATCGAAGAGGCAGCGATTGCTGCCCCAAAGGGAAAGGTTCCGTCGACGGTAAGATCCGGAAAATCAAGAATTCGAAAGGTGATGAACACCCCTAAGGCGACGATACCGTAGATCAGGCCCTCATGTAATATACCCTCAATCACAAATGATCCCTGCTCTTAGCCTATTTATGTTCAATCTCGCCGTTCTCTACTATGACCGAGGCACGATCCAGTACATCCTGTGAGAACGTGATACCCACAGCATCAGCAACATCCTTATTGAGAACGAGCTGATCCAAATCCTCCGGGTCGGTCATAAACTGAGTCGGTATTTCTGCAGGATCGGCACCTTCCAGAATTTTTGCGATAAGCCGTCCCGTGGCACGACCATGACGATAGTAGTCGAAACCGATGGCAGCAAGCACAGGGAAGGTTTCAGCCGATGTAGGATCGGCCGACATAACCGGTATCTGTTTTTCCAAGGCGGTCTCTGCAAGGGAGTTTAGGGCAGAGAATACGGTATTGTCGGTACTGACATAGATAGCATCTACCCTTCCAAGGATTGCCTGCGTCGCCTGCTTGACTTCCGCCGAATTGGTAACCGTAGATTCGATGAATTCAATGCCCAAATCGTTACAAACTTCCCGGGCCATATCCGCCAATACCACGGCATTCGCCTCACCAGAAGTATATACATGTCCAAGCCGTTTTAGGTCCATAATACTGGCGAGAAACTCAATCTGTTCACGTACAGGGGTCATATCCGAATAACCAGTGGTATATTCGCCACCCCGATCAAGGGAGGGAACAAGACCTGCTCCAACAGGATCGGTAACCCCGGAAAAGACGATGGGAACTCCCGTGAGAGTCGAAACCAGAGCCTGACTTGTCGGAGTTGCAATACCGACCGCAAGGTCAACCTTATCGGCCTTAAACTTGACCGCTATCTGTTTTGCCGTGCTGGGTTCTCCATTCGCATTCTGCAAATCATAGGTAATATTGTCATAACCGAGCTGCGTCAGCTCATCCTGTATTCCCTTCTCAATGGCATCAAGTGCAGGATGGGAAACAATCTTTGAAATACCAATGGTAATGTTTTGCTTTTCCGAAAGGGGAGCCGAGGAAACCTTCTCCTCTTTCTCCTTTGCACATCCTCCAAGTAATGATAACAGCATCAGAAGGGATATGATCGCAACACCGCTCTTTTTCATGCCTATACTCCTTACACCATCCACGTTTCTTCTAAAAGTAACAAACCTACTGTATCCGAAGTGCATGTTCCGGTCAAGCGCTCTCGGATGGTTTTCTTCCCTGGATATTTTGTTTATCATACAGTACTGCAAGAGCGTGGAGGCATAGATGAAAACAAGTAAATTATTTCGGGCAGTACTTTTCGATATGGATGGAGTGCTTGTCGATTCCGAGCGATACATTGCGGAAGCGGCAATAGCGATGTTTCGCCAAACCTACAACACAGAGGTGGACCCCAAGACTTTTCTGCCCTTTGTCGGAACTGGGGAAGACAATTTCATTTCCGGAGTGGGAAAACTATACAATATCAGCCTCACCATGCCCAGGGACAAAGAGAGGACGTATGAAATCTATGAAGAACTCGTACACGGACACCTAAAAGAGATCAACGGGGCCCGAGCCTTTGTGTATGCTTGCAAAAGGTCAGGACTTGCCATTGCCATTGCGACAAGTGCCGACAAACGGAAGATGATGACCAACCTTAGGGAGCTTGGTTTTCAGCAGGAGGACTTCGATGCCACGGTGCATGGCGCAGAAGTGAAAAACAACAAACCAGATCCCGAAATTTACCTGAAAGCGGCACAAAAGGTGGGGATCGATCCAGGTGATTGCCTGGTTGTGGAAGATGCTGTCAGGGGAATAGAATCGGGAAAGGCCGCAGGGGCACGCTGTCTCGGCCTTACTTCAAGTTTTGATGCCAAAGCCTTGTTGGCTGCCGGTGCCGATTATGTGGCGGCGGACCTTGAGGAAGCCTTAAAGAACCCTCCGCCGGACCTCTTCCAAGCCCTCGGAGGGTTTCTACATTAACCCATAATTTCCTAACAAAGGTAGCGATCAACAACGTCGGAGACTCTGCGCCCCATATCGATCGCTTTTACCACAAGACTCGCCCCCTGCACCGCATCACCGGCGGCAAAAATGCCTTCGGTATTGGTGGCCAGACCATCATCAACCGCTATATTCCCCTGTTTATCAAGTCCGATGGCAAAATCCTTGATAAGACGAGAATGTTCAACATGGACAAACCCTGCGGCAATGAGCACCATGTCGAGCTCCAAGGTGAACTCGGTACCCGGCACTTCTTTTAACTGATCATCCAAATCGCAGAAGATCCCCTTCTCGACATTCACTCCTGCCATTCCATACAGTTGTTTTGTCTTGATACTCCATCGCCTGTCGCTTCCCTCTTCATGGCTTGAAGAGGTGCGAAGGATTCTGGGATAGTCGGGCCACTGGGGGTTCCAGGATTCGTGCCATTCCCTTGGTTTGGGCATAATCTCAAACTGATATACCTTCTCTGCGCCTTGACGGTTGGCGGTTCCAACACAGTCAGCTCCGGTATCACCGCCTCCGATGACAAGCACCTTTTTGCCCTTTGCGGAGATCAGTTCCCTGTCGCTTATTTCTCCGTGAAGGTGCTTCGTCACGCTGGTAAGATAGTCGAGGGCAAAGTAGATCCCTTCGTTATCGATGCCGGGGACCGGAAGCTTTCGAGGCTCCCTTGAGCCAAGGGCAAGAACAACCGCATCATGTTTTCGTTTTAGATACCGAGCCGAAATATCGACTCCCACCGTCACCCCGGTCTCGAACTCAATACCCTCTTTTTGAAGGATCTCGAGTCTTCGATCGATGATACGCTTCTCAAGCTTAAACTCGGGAATGCCGTAGCGTAAAAGACCGCCAGGTTTCGAGGATTGTTCATAAACAGTGACCTTGTGCCCCATCCTTCGCAGCTGCTGGGCGGCGGCCAAGCCGGAAGGACCGGATCCAACGACCGCAACCTTTTTACCGCTTTCATGTCGTGGCGGTTGTGGGAGAACCCAGCCATTTTCAAAGGCCATCTCGATAATCGCAAGCTCGATGGCACGGATGGTAACCGGGGCATCATTAATAGAAAGCGTACAGGAACTTTCGCAGGTTGCGGGACAAATTCTGCCAGTAACCTCAGGGAAGTTATTGGTAAGCTCGAGGCGGTCATAGGCCTCGCGCCATAGCCCACGATAGACCATGTCGTTAAACTCAGGGATGATATTTCCGAGGGGACAGCCCAGAGCATGGCAAAAGGGGGTGCCGCAGTCCATACAGCGGGCAGCTTGTTGCCTCAACCTTCCATATTCGAGATTTTTCATCACCTCGTGATAATCCCGAACTCGCTCGTTCACATCCCGATAACCGCCTATTTGGCGTTGATATTTTAGAAATCCAAGTAATTCTCCCATGTCAGCCTCCCACCTCTTCGGTGATAAAGGCACTCTCGGACTGGACCACCCTGTTTCGGTTGATCCGTTCAAGGGCCTTTCTGTAATCAATCGGGATAACCTTTACAAACAACGGCACAATCTCATCCCAGATTTCAAGAATCCTTGCACCGTTCCTGCTCCCCGTGTAACGGACGTGGCGTTCGATATAGTGCTTCATGAAGGCCTCGTCCTTTTCGTCGGTGATCTGCTCGACATCTACCATTTCCAGGTTACACCGAGTGTCGAACAGTTGACTCTCATCGAGGACATAGGCGATACCGCCGCTCATCCCAGCCGCAAAATTGATGCCGGTCTCACCGAGAACGATAACCGCCCCCCCTGTCATATATTCACAGCCGTGATCCCCGACGCCCTCAACAACGGCGACTGCACCACTATTACGGACGGCAAAGCGTTCACCCGCCCTCCCGTTTATGTAGGCCTCCCCGCCTGTCGCCCCGAAAAGGTTGACATTGCCGGTAATGATGTTCCGTTGCGCGAGAAATTGTGATCCCTTCGGAGGGAATACCGCAAGCTTTCCACCGGAAAGCCCCTTGCCGAAATAGTCGTTGGCCTCTCCCTCCAGAGAAAGGCTTATTCCATGTGCCAGAAAGGCTCCGAAGCTTTGCCCTGCCGATCCCTGTAGATGTATCTTTATGGTATCCTCAGCAAGCCCTTCAAGCCCATATCTGCTTGAGACTTCACTACTAAGCATCGCCCCGATTGTTCGGTTACTATTTCTTACCTTATAGCTCAGCTCAACCGGCTCTTTTTTCTCGATTGCCGGCTTGGCCTCCTGGATCATGTGCCAGTCAAAAGATTTGGTGAAGTCGGTCTTTATGTAGCCAAGACAGCGCCGGGGTGCGTCAGGATTCGGATCTGGCTCTTCGAGAATCTTTGAAAGATCAAGCCCCTTCATTTTGTAGTGATCTACCGCATGGGTCACATCCAATAGATCACTTCGTCCGACCATCTCTTCAAAGCGTCTAAAGCCGAGGCTCGCCATGATCTCTCTCACCTCTCTGGCAACAAAGAGCATAAAGTTCATTAAATGTTCCGGCTTTCCCTGGAAACGACAGCGCAGCCGCTCGTCCTGGGTTGCAATTCCCACAGGGCAGCTGTTGAGATGGCATTTACGCATCAAGATACAACCGAGACTCACCAGGGTAACCGTACCGAAGCCAAACTCTTCGGCCCCCAGCATAGCGGCAACGACGATATCGCGTCCGGTCCGCAACTGGCCGTCCACCTGGACCCGGATATTTTCCCGGAGCTTGTTCTTCACAAGGACCTGCTGGGTCTCAGCAAGGCCTAACTCCCAGTACGAGCCGGCATGGTAGAGAGAAGAAAGGGGAGAAGCACCGGTACCGCCCTCGCCGCTGCTGATAAGCACCATATCGGCCTTTCCCTTTGCAACCCCTGCCGCGATGGTTCCCACACCGACTTCCGAAACCAGCTTGACCGAAACCCTTGCCTTTGGATTTGCATGCTTCAGGTCATAGATAAGCTGTGCAAGGTCCTCGATCGAATAGATATCGTGATGAGGAGGGGGAGAGATCAGCATCACTCCCGGCGTCGAATGGCGAACCCTGGCGATAATATCATCGACCTTGTGGCCGGGAAGTTGGCCGCCTTCACCTGGTTTTGCGCCCTGGGCCATCTTGATCTGGAGCTCTTTCGCGTTAACAAGGTATTCCCCGGTTACACCGAAACGGCCCGAGGCAATCTGCTTAACCGTGCTTACGGCGCTATCTCCACCGGGAAGAGGTTTGTAGCGATGGTTATCCTCGCCACCTTCCCCCGAGTTGCTCATGGCCCCGAGACGATTCATGGCAATGGCAATGGTGGTATGGGCCTCTTCACTCAGGGAACCGAACGACATGGCAGCGGAGGCAAAACGCTTTACGATCTCCTCCGCCGATTCGACCTCTTCCAGGGGGATGGCCTCCCGCTCTTTAAAGGTGAATAATCCCCGCAGGCTACAGAGATTTTTTTCGATATTATTAATCTCGCCGGAATACTCCTTGAAGGTTTCATAACTACCTTCCCTCACCGCCTTTTGCAGCTTGACAATGGCAAGAGGAGTAAAACGATGACGGGTGGAATTTTTTCTGTAGTTGTACAGTCCTCCGGAATCGAGATGATCGAGCTGCTTTTCATCAAACCGATAGCCCGATAGGTGGCGCTGTACCGTCTCCCTCTCGATCTCGGCGAGGCCGATTCCCTCTATGTTCGAAGGGGTATGGGGAAAATATTCCTTCATGAGATCGCTGTTAAGCCCCAAAGCCTCATAGATCTGGGAACCGCGGTAACTTCTGAGGGTTGAAATTCCCATCTTCGACATGACCTTAAGCAACCCCTTTTTAACTGCTGTGATGTAGTTTTCAGCAGCCTGTTCGACAGTGATTTCCTCCGGGATATAGCCCCTTCGCTTCAAGTCCATCAGGGCCTCGAAGACCATGTAGGGATTCACTCCGCTTGCGCCGTAACCAACAAGGGTCGCCACATGATGGACCTCTCTAGCCTCTCCTGTTTCTATGATGATACCGGAGAGATGTCGTTTACCCTGTCTGACAAGGTATTGCTGCACCGCTCCCATGGCTAAAAGTGCGGGAATCGGCACCATCTCCTGACTCATTCCACGGTCGCTGAGGATGATGAGGGATGCACCTTCGTCGATTTTCTCCTCAACCTGCCGACACAGCTGGTCCAGGGCAGGTTTTAGGGCCCCTCCGGTCTCACAACAAGGGAAAAGCATCGGTACGCTCTCGACATGGAAATCATCGATCTGACTATTGCGCAGGCGATGTAAATCGTCGTTGGTAAGTACGGGATGGGCCAACTTTAACTGGCGGCAATGCTCGGGGGATTCGGCAAGAAGATTACGTTCCCGTCCGACAAAGCTCATAAGGCTCATGACGAGGTTTTCCCGATAGGCGTCAATAGGCGGATTGGTCACCTGTGCAAACATCTGCTTAAAATAATCGTACAAGAGCTGCGGTCGTTCGGAGAGTACAGCAAGGGCTGCATCGTTTCCCATCGATCCTATAGGTTCCTGAGCATTGACCGTCATAGGCGTAATGATCTTCACCACATCCTCAAGGGTATAACCAAAGGCCCGCAGACGACTTAAGAGGGTATCTTTGTCCAGGGGAACGGGACTCGGTAGTCCAAAGAGCCCCTTGAGTTCGATCTTATTTTTCTCAAGCCACCTCCGGTAGGGTTTGCCTCGGCTCACCGCCGCCTTAAGCACATTATCCTTGAAGACCCGCTTCTTTTCCGTATCAACGAGGAACATCTTGCCGGGAGCGAGACGCCCCTTTTCAATGATCTGCTCCGGAGGAAACTCAAGGACCCCCGCTTCCGAGGCAAGAACGACCTTTCCGCTCTTGGTGGTTACATACCGTCCGGGTCTGAGGCCGTTTCTATCGAGGGTCGCACCGATCCGTATCCCATCGGTAAAGACAATTGCGGCAGGCCCGTCCCAGGGCTCCATGATTGCCGCATGGTATTCGTAGAAGGCTCGCTTGTCTTCGGATATGTGGTAGCGGGTCCCGAAGGCCTCGGGGACCATCATCATCATGGCGTGGTCCATATCCCGGCCTCCTTCCACCAGCAGCTCGAATACGTTATCGAAGACGGCCGAATCGCTGGTTGCCGGATTCACAATCGGAGAAAGTTTTGTGATCTCATCGCCGAAAAGCGGCGATGAGATCGAAGTTTCCCTCGCCATCATATTATTCATGTTTCTTCGAAGGGTATTGATCTCTCCGTTATGGGCAATATAGCGGAAAGGCTGGGCAAGGGCCCAGGAGGGAAAGGTATTGGTACTGTAGCGCTGGTGGACCAGCGAAATCGCACTTGTAAAAAGGGGATCAAGGACATCCGGGTAAAAACCGGTAAACTGCGTCGACACAAACATTCCCTTGTAAACGATGGTCCGGGAAGAAAGTGAGGGAATATAGAAATCATCAATCTCCATTCCCAGGTCGGAGGCCCTCTTTTCCATCACCTTACGACAAATGTAGAGTCTTCGTTCAAGTTCAAGCCCCTTCAGATCAGAAAAAGAAAAGAAGGCTTGTTCTATGGCAGGCAGGCTCGCAAGAGCTGTCTCACCGAGGGCATCGGTATTGATAGGCACCTCTCGCCAACCGAGGAAGGAGCCTCCCTCATCTTGTATCGTCGATTCGACGATCTCTTTCCCCTTTTCATAATAGTCGGCGGACAGGCCGGAGAGAAAAAAAACTCCTACTCCATATTCACCGGCGGGAGGAAGGGTGAAAGAGACCTTGGAACGAAAAAAATCATCGGGGATCTGGGTCAGCATACCGGCACCGTCTCCGGTCTTCATGTCGCCGCCGACAGCTCCTCGGTGTTCCAGATTAATCAAAATCTGGATACTGTCTTCTACGATATCGTGGGCCCTTGTGCCGTCTATATTGGCAATAAAACCCACACCACAGGCATCATGTTCAAATTGCGGATCATATAAGCCTTGCTCAGGTTGCATACATTCCTCCCATCGAGTTCATAACATCATCCAGTATTTAAGTATTTATTTACAAAAATTGCAATATAACCCCCTTTTAGATGTATATTTATACTTTTCATTGCATATAAACAGTAAACACCCCCTCAATGGAGGAAGTTGGCAATTTGCCGCGGCAAATTTTATTTTCTCGTAAAAAAGGGAGAAAAGATGTTTCTTCATGAAAAAACAGAAAAATGCACTTTTTTTAATGAAGAGGAATCACACGGTTCGGTGTTTTCTCCTCTTACCACCCTCAAAAGATTTCGCTCTGGTAACAAGGGGCTTTTTCCCTTTACTTTTAAAACCGGCCACTATCTTTTCTGCAAGAAAAAAAGGAACCGTCACGAAAGAGAAATTTTCCATGATCTGAATATCACCGATCTGCTTCGGACGAACCGGAGATCGACTCGTCAACAGGTCAATGAGCTGCCGGGGAGTGATGCGGTCTTTTTTTCCGAGGGCTACAAATAGCCGGGCGGTGCCGTGATGATCGATCTGACTCCTGTCCCCGCCTCTAACCTCTGCAATCTCTCCATAGCTATTGGGATTCAAATCATCGTTAAAGGAAAGGGAAAGAAGGGCGGCAAGAATCTGACTTGGTGATTTACCACTCTCCTCCAGCCACCGTTTCGCCCAATCGTAATAACTTTGATCGATTTCCTTTGTAAAGATAGCACCGAGATCTTCATCGATCTTTTTCCGCTTTGCATCAATAATATCCGCTACCTTCGGTAGTTGGGACTTCTTGATGTCGGTTTTGGTGATCTTCCGAATAAACATCAGGCGCTTATACTCGCTGGGAGTAATAAAGGTTATCGCCGTTCCCTCGTTTCCGGCCCTTCCCGTCCTACCAATTCGATGAACATACGCTTCAGGATCCTGGGGAAGGGAATAGTTGATGACATGGGTAAGGTTATTTACATCGATACCTCTGGCGGCGACATCGGTGGCCACGAGAATATTGATGTTCTGCCGCTTGAATTTTCCAAGGGTGCGCTCCCGCTGGGCCTGAGAAATATCTCCGTGCAGGGGCGCAGCATCGTAACCGCGATCAAGCAGGTGATTTACAACGGTATCGACATCATTCTTTGTTCGACAGAATACAAGGCCATAAAAGCTATCTTCAATATCGATAATTCTGCAGAGGGCCTCAAACTTATCAGAGGCCTTCACCTCAAAATAGATCTGCTCGGTAAGGTTTGTCGTCAGTTGTTCCTTCTCTACAGCGATCAGCTCGTAGCCTTCCATATAATCATTGGCAAGCTTTTTGATCTTATCGGGCATCGTCGCTGAAAAGAGCAAGGTCCGTTTGTCGGGATTCGTATGCTTCAGGATCTCTTCCATCTCATCGATAAAGCCCATATTGAGCATTTCGTCCGCCTCATCGAGAATCAAGTGGGAGATAGCCGTTAGGTTAAGGGTTTTTCGATTCAGATGATCGATAATACGCCCCGGAGTGCCGACAACGATCTGGACCCCCTGTTTGAGCCTTCGAAGCTGTTGATCAATGGACTGCCCCCCGTAAATGGGAACAATACGTACTTTTTTTGAGCCGCGGAAGGAGTTGATCTCCTCCGATACCTGAATCGCCAATTCTCTGGTCGGTACCAAGACAAGCGCCTGAACCGTCCTGGAAACAGGATCGACCAAATCGAGAAGAGGAAGACCGAAGGCCGCAGTCTTTCCGGTTCCGGTCTGGGCCTGGGCTATGATGTTAGCGTCAGAATGAAGCATGACAGGAATGGTACGGGCCTGAATCGTTGTAGGTTCTTCAAAACCTTTTTTTACAATTGCATCAAGGGTTTCTTGGGAAAGTCCAAGATCCTGAAAAGTGGTTATATTACTCATATATGCTCGCTTCGCGTGGATTGTTCAATATTTGTCGAACTATCTATAGTCTACACAAAAAAGAAAAACAATGATACAGCAGTACGGAAGGCATCCTGTTACGCTTTGCTACTCGCTTCGCTAAGGGCTTCCCATATCTTTCTGATACCAGCGATCGGCATAGCTATTGTCGTTATATCGGGGAATGGGCCTGTAGCCCCTACGCTCGTACATTGTGGAGGCAGCCTTTAAAAGAGCATTGGTATCCAGGCGAAATTGCCGAAGCCCCCGCTCTTCGGCAGCCATCTCAAGGCGGTCGAGAATCCGGGAGGCAATTCCAAGTCCACGGGCGGAAGGATCGACCCACATTCGCTTGATCTCTCCATAGTCAGGTAGAAAACGGATTGCACCGCAGCCCACCGCTCGCCCATCCGTACGAGCGACAAGAAGCATACCATGAGGCAAACACATTTCATCTGGCTCCATGGTCGAAGAGACAGAGGGGTCAAAACCGCTAGTAAATAATTCGGCAAGCTCCTTGTAATACTGTGAAAGACAATGACGTGCATCAGGATCGTTGGGGTCGGAAATTTCAATGGAGACCAATTCATTCATAATGATTTACTATATGCATAGTATAACAAAAGAGACAAGAAGTTATCCTTAGATTGCAACGAAAAAGGGCTTTCCGAACGGAAAGCCCTGAAACATTCAAATTGACCCGGAGGAATCAGTCGCGGTGAAAATCACGTCGTGGTCGGCGTTCCCGCTCCATAGCCTCATTAACCCGGAGTCTGCGTCCATCGAACTCATACCCGTCAAGGGCAGAAATTGCAGCTTCGGCGGCATCATCCTGCTCCATCTCCACAAAGCCGAAGCCTCGCGATCGTTTGGTTTCACGATCGAGGACGATCTTCGCGCTTACTACCTGCCCGTACTGTCCGAAAAGATCTTCCAGTCCCGGTTCCGTTGAGGAATAACTAAGATTCCCAACATAAAGTTTCTTGGCCATACCATTCCTTTCCGGGAAAATGTCCCGGTACATAGTGAAATTCGGCTTATGACGTCTTTGCTCACGGGAGTTTGCAGATTCGATTTAGGGAGATTTAGAAGAACAGAAAACGGCTGACACCGCAGAAGCAGAAGGCTAAATCGGCAACTTTAAACTATCACAAGAACATCGCTCGTCAAAAGCGCTCTTCAAAAAGGTTACAACGAGGCAGCAAAAAAATCAACTATTTTTTCTGGATACGGATTCAATTGCGGGACAGATCTCGAATCGGCGCCATACAAAACAATTTCCACAGGTATCTGCGAGAAAATTATCTCTGCAGATACCATATTTCTACGTTTACGTTTTTCCAAGCTCTTTCAGGCGTCCGATCTCATCACGAACAACGGCGGCCTGCTCGAATTCGAGATTCTTTGCATGCTCAAGCATCATCTCCTCAAGGTGGCGGATCAATCGTTTTCGTTCGGCGGGAATAAGGATATTATAACCGGCCTTGACCATCTCGATGGTCTCTGTCTCACCCTTCTTTGCCTCTTCTTTTTTTCGTACAAGAATATCCTGTACTGCCTTCTTGATGGTAGTGGGAGTGATACCGTGCTCTTCGTTATAAGCCTCCTGAATTGCCCGACGACGTTCGGTCTCGCCTATTGCTTCTTTCATTGCGTCGGAAATTCTATCGGCATACATGATGACCTTTCCATGTTCGTTTCGTGCAGCCCGACCGATTGTCTGTATGAGGCTGGTTGCCGACCGCAAAAAACCGATCTTATCGGCATCGAGAATCGCAATAAGTGAGACTTCCGGTAAATCAAGCCCCTCCCGCAAGAGGTTAATGCCGATAAGTACATCGAAGGTTCCCAGACGCAGGTCCCGCAGGATCTCAACCCGTTCTATGGTCTCAATCTCCGAATGGAGGTACCGGACCTTAAGGCCGAGTCCTGAAAGATAGTCCGTCAGATCCTCCGACATCTTCTTGGTAAGGGTCGTTACCAATGTCCGTTCATTGCATTCGACGCGCTTGCGGATTTCCGCATATAAATCCTCAATCTGCCCCTTTGTCGGGCGGACCTCCAACTCAGGATCCAAGAGCCCTGTGGGACGAATGATCTGCTCTACGAGCCTCTCTGAGCGCCGCTTTTCAAGTTTCCCCGGGGTGGCAGACACATAGATGACACGGTCTACCAGCTCCTCGAATTCGGCGTAGAAAAGAGGGCGATTATCCAGAGCAGAAGGAAGCCTGAAACCGTGCTCGACCAGATTCATTTTTCGTGAACGGTCTCCCTCGTACATGGCCCCTACCTGAGGTAGGGTGACATGGCTTTCATCGATGAAGGTAAGAAACTTCTCCGGGAAATAATCGAGAAGCACGGCAGGCCTCTGCCCTTCACCTCGTCCGGAAAGGGGTGCCGAATAGTTTTCTATGCCGGAACAATAGCCCATCTCTTGAAGCATCTCCAAATCGTACTCCGTTCTTCCCCTAAGGCGTTGCGCCTCAAGAAGCTTTCCCCGATGTTCAAAGTATTCCAGTTGATCTTTCAGCTCTCTGCGAATACGCTCAAGGGCAGTGTGTACCTGCTCTTCCGGCATCACAAAGTGCTTAGCGGGATAGATCTGAACGGAATCGAGCTCCTCGATGGTATCACCAGTCAGGGGATGAATTCGTCTGATACGAACCACTTCATCCCAATCGAGCTCCATGCGAAAGGCTTCCTGGAGATAGGCAGGAAATACCTCTAGGACATCGCCCCGAATACGGAAGGTCCCCCGTTCAAGAACGGCATCGTTTCTGTCGTACTGGAGACGAATCAGGTCCCTGGCAAAGGAGGCGATATTCAGGGATTCGCCAACGGTAGCTTTTACTCGCATATCGCGGTAGGCGACGGGACTTCCAAGGCCGTAGATGCAACTTACCGTCGAAACGACTATGACATCGCTGCGCTCCATGAGACTGCTTGTAGCAGATAAGCGGAGACGATCGATCTCCTCATTTATCGAAGAATCCTTTTCGATATAGAGATCCTTGGAGGGAACATATGCCTCGGGCTGATAGTAATCGTAGTAACTAACAAAGTACTCGACGGCATTATTCGGGAAGAATCCCTGCAACTCCCGATACAACTGTGCCGCAAGGGTTTTATTATGGCTCAGGACAAGGGTGGGAAGCTGGGCTCTCCGGATGATATTAGCCATGGTAAAGGTCTTCCCCGAGCCTGTTACCCCCTTAAGGGTCTGATAGCGAAGTCCGTTCGAAAGTCCATCGGCCAAAGCATCGATCGCAGCCCCTTGATCCCCTGACGGAGCATAGTCTGAAACAAGTTTAAAGCCCTCACCTTCCATCATTGTATCTCTCGCCTTTCCTTACCAAGCAAAACCATCGGGACGTTCGTTCAGGACCAGGGAAATGCGTTTCTTGTTTTTTCCCCTGAAGAACTCTATTTCTACGCTATCTCCAGGTCGATTGTCCTCCAGAGCGGAAAAGAGGTCGCTAAGTGTCGTCGTCTTCATCCCATCCACTTCGGTGATGATATCCCCGCCGAAGTAGATAATCGCTCGCCCGTATCTTACCCCCTTATCGGGATCTCCACCCCTGATCCCCGCCTTCTCTGCATTTCCCCCCTGAAGCACACGGGAAACCAATAAGCCCTTGGAGATAGGCAGGTTTGCATAACGAACGATACTGGGATCGAGCTGTACAGGCACGATATCAATCCAGCCACGATTCACCTTTCCGCTTGCAATCAGCTCGGGAACCACACGGCGGGCGGTATCCACGGGCACGGCAAAACCAATCCCCACCGAGCCGCCCGAAGGCGAATAGATCATGGTATTGATACCGACCATTCTTCCGGAGGAATCGAGAAGGGGCCCACCCGAATTTCCGGGGTTGATAGAGGCGTCGGTCTGAATCATGTCACGGATAACAAGGTTCTGCCGGGTCCGGACGGGCCTCCCAAGGCCCGAAATAATTCCTGTAGTGAGGGTACGATCGTAACCGAACGGGTTCCCGATGGCCAAGACTTTTTGCCCTACCTTCAGCTGGGAAGAATCGCCGAAGGCAATGGTTACCAGCCGTTTATCGCCCGGGTCAAACTTTAGTACGGCGAGATCGTTCTCCTGGTCCTTACCTATAACCTCGCCTTCGTACTGCGAACCATCATAGAGATTTACAAAAACCTTATACGCATTCTCAACGACATGATAATTCGTGAGGATATAACCTCGGCTATCGATGATGGACCCGGAACCGGTACCCCCATCCTGAGGAACGGGCTCGAGAAACCAATTTAAACTAAGCGTCTCGGTGGTAATATTCACGACCGCCTTATTCATCGATTCATAGACCTGGATATTTATCCGCTCATCCTCACTATAGGAGGTGTTACCGGTCGAGGTCTCCATAAGCCCCTGAGTCTGCGGTGTCGAGCTGGTCTCAAGAACAAAAGGGAGGGGATCACTCTTCACATCGGTCGCCTGAACCTCGTCGTCCCCCTTCGGCAGCTTAACCAAGCCAAATCCGATCAAAATACATATCAACAGCAACATGCCGCTAATGGTAAAAAAGAGTAACTGGCCTCTGCTGTAGAGTTTCATGAAGCGCTCCTTACGAGTATCTTCTCTCTACTATAAACAGCCGAAGCCCTTTCTGCCAATAGTTCAAAGCCTGCACCAGAAAAGATCGCGGTCGCCGAAACGTCGGAAAGCCACAGCCTCACACAGGGCCTCGGCGTCTATGTTCTCCTTGCCGTCAAGGTCCGCAATGGTTCTTCCGACCCGCAGGAGCGAAGCCGAAGCCCTGCTGCTGAAGGCAAAGCGCTCCACGGCACGAGAAAATAGGAGCCCGGCTTCCCTGTCCAGCACGCAATAACGGTGCAGCTTTGCATCCGGCAGAAAGCCGTTTAGTACACCTTCCTCACGGTTGCGTCTTTCTTCCCTGTCGCGGGCGAGCCGAACTCGTTCCCGAACGACACGTGAACCTTCTCCGGGTGGACCGAGAAATAGTTCGGGGGCGAGGGGTGAACATGGCACTCTGATATCGATTCGATCCATCAGAGCAGCGCCCACCTTCCTCCAGTAGCGTGCAACCTCTTTTTCGGTACAGCCGCAGCCGCCGTCCGGTCTGCCGAGCCTTCCACAGGGACAAACGTTGGTGGCAAGAATGAGCTGAAACCGTGTAGGAAACCAATAACTGCTTCCGCTTCGTGATATGTCGACCCGTCCACGCTCTATGGGCTCACGTAGACTTTGCAGAAGGCTTTCACGAAATTCCAAGGCCTCGTCGAGGAAAAGCACCCCTTCATGTGCCAAGGCCACCTCTCCGGGCCGGTTTTCCTTTTCTCCTCCGATGAGCCCTTCCCGTGTAGCGCTGTGATGAGGACGCCTGACAGGCGGACGGACCATCAGCGTACCTGATACATTGGAAAAGGGATCGAGGGAATGAATACGGGTTACCTCAAGGGATCGCTCCAGATCGAGATCAGGGAGAATAGAAGGATAGCGGTCGATCGACATGGTTTTACCGCTACCCGGAGGGCCGAAAAGCAGGAGATGATGTCTCCCTGCAGCTGCTATCTCCAAGGCACGGCGAAGGAGTGAAGAACCCTTAATATCTGAAAAATCTCCGATGCACGCCTCTTCGGTAGGATATTCCCCATGTTCCTCGGGTTGGAAGAGAAAACGTTTCGTATCGGAAAGAAGGTCGGAAAGTTCCGACAGATATTCGATACCGGCGACCTTGAGCGCCGAAGAGGCGGCCTCTCGTACATTGGATGAAGGAACCAGGATATGCGTGATGCCTGCCGACTTTGCCGCTGCCATGGCGGCCAATGTTCCCCGAACCGATCGTACTCTGCCCGAAAGTTCCAGTTCACCAAGAATCAACATTCGTCCGGAAGCAAGAACCGTTCCGGGCCGCACCTGTCCGGAAGCAAGTAACAGAGAAATGGCAATGGGAAGATCGAAGGATGCACCCCCCTTCTTTACCCCCGCAGGCGCAAGATTGATCAGGATACGATCCAACGGGAAGGTAAAACCGCTGTTGCGTATCCCTGCCCGAACCCGCTGCCGCGCCTCCCTCACCGCATTATCGGGAAGACCGACAACCTCGATGCCAGGTATCCCCCTCCGCAGATCTACCTCGACATGAACCAAACTTCCCTCATAGCCGTGCCCGGCGTACGCAAAAATATCCATCATAACCTCCGCACCTATACATACGGAAGAAACGACACGGTTTGTTCTACCGCTTTTTCACTTTCCTTCTCTGATCGCCTGCTGAACCAAGGCATCACACGCCTCGTTCAGCTCGTTACCGTCATGACCTCGTACCCAACGCCAGGTAACCGTAAGCCCATCATCCAGCTGCTTGAGCCGTTCCCACAATTCACGATTCTTTACCGCCGAGCCCGATGCGGTTTTCCAGCCCTTCTTAATCCACCCGCTGATCCAGCTGGTGATCCCGTTACGTACATATTGGCTATCGGTATGCACTTCCACGGAAGATTTTTGTAAGGACGTGCTGGAAAGAATGGTTTCCAGGGCGGTAATGACCGCCGTTAATTCCATGCGATTATTGGTGGTGGCCGCTTCAAAACCCCGCTTCTCAATCCGATTATCGGAGGAGAGAATAATACACGCCCAGCCTCCCGGCCCGGGGTTCCCATGGCAGCCACCGTCCGTATAGACAATTACAGCTTTTTCTTCTTCGCTCATCGCACCACTCTACCCAGATACGTGTATCACAGCAAGCGTTTGGGAAAGTTGATTGACTCCCCCCTTGTCCATTCCGTATACTACATCCCGATGGCCGAACAACTAATCGTAAAAAACCTGGAGTTCATCAAGGTTCTTCCCTCCTGGGCCCAGGAACTTTCCTATAAATATCTCTCCAAAACAACCAACCTTTATATCGTACACGGTAACATCAGGGACTTTCTCCCCAATAAAATGATCGAGGGTGAGTTTATTTTCGTCAGGATTCAGGAATTCGTATCCGAGGTCCTTTTCGGCAACAAAGATATCATCGCCTATTACGATCGTTCCTCCGGTATCAATTTCTGTACCCCTGAGATGAGGGATCAGTACATCAAGGTGATGCGTCGTCAATATCCAGATCTGGAACCAGAAGCCTTGATCAGCAGGGATCCTATCAAAGCCTTTGATCTCCTTGAGAAATATTTCTTGCTCAATATCCCAAATAAAAAGCGCATCGTTCTCATCATAGATTACGCCGAAACAATCGTTCCTTTTACCGACCTTTCCAGAATGGATGATGAAGACCGCTACTGCCTTGTTACCTTAAATCGATGGAGCCACGATCCGATCTTTACCCAAGGGGATGTCTCGGTCATCCTGCTTACCGAAAATCTGGCGGACCTTAGCCCGCGCCTTGTCGGGACCCCCACAACGGTAAAGGTAAACATTCCCATTCCCGATGAAACAGTCAGGAGAAAGTTTCTTGAATTTCTGGACCGCAAGGACGAGCTGATGCTCGAACATCGACTAAATCCCGAACGAGTGGCAAAGATCACCAGCGGCCTCAATTTGATGAACCTCAACCAACTGGCTGCCGAAAGCTATCAGGAAGATAAGCCCATAACCCTTGAATATCTGAGGGTGAAGAAAAAGGAGATTATCGAAAACGAGGGAGCCGGGCTTTTAGAGTTTATCGAATCGGAACACGACCTTTCCATGGTTTCCGGCCACGACTTTGTAAAAAAGCGATTTAAGAGCGCTGCCAGGGCCATTAAGCAGGGACGATTCGATGTTCTGCCCATGGGGTACCTCATCGCCGGACCGGTAGGAACCGGAAAATCATTCATGGTCACAGCCTTTGCCGGGGAGATCGGTATTCCCATCGTTCGATTTCAGAATTTTCGTTCAAAATGGCAGGGTGTAACCGAATCGAACCTTGAAAAGGCCCTCAACATTCTAAAAGCGATGAGTCCTGTAGGGGTGATGATCGACGAAGCGGACGCCTTTCTCGGGGATCGTAATCAAGAGGGGGACAGTGGCACCAGTAACCGTATCTTTGCTCAGATTGCAAGCTTTATGGGAAATACCGAATATCGCGGCAAAATCATCTGGTTTTTGATCACCTGCCGGCCCGATCTCCTCCCCATCGACCTGAAACGTCAGGGCCGGGCGGAAGAACACCTTGCCCTTTTTTATCCGGAAACCGCGATAGAAAAAGAGGAACTCTTTTCCACCCTGATCAGAAAGCTGAAAATGAAGGTAAAGGAGTTTCCCATCAGCGATTTACTCAAGCGCCATAGATTCGAATCCTCCGGAGCCGATCTTGAATCGATCCTGATCCGAGCAAAATTCAACGCCGCTATGGAAGGGCATGTCATTGTCACCAGGGAAGATATGGAACAGGCCTTTGAGGATTTTATTCCACCAGCCTATCCCCACGAGATTGAGCTTCAGAATTTGGTTGCCGTTTTGGAATGTACAAGCAGAGAGATGGTACCAAAGCGCTTTCAGAATTTGGATCGAACGAAATTGGTAAACCAGATTCGGGATCTCAAAGAACTTCTTGGAGAGAGGGAATGATAAGAAAACGAGGAGAAAGCACATGAAGCTTGAACGAAATCCATTCGGCATTACCTCAGACGGTAAGGCTGTAGATTCCATCACCATGGAAAACGCTAACGGTATTCGATGTACCTTTATCACCTACGGTGCATCCCTTACCAGCTTTCGCATGCCGGACAGATCCGGACATATCGACGAACTTACCCTTGGTTTTGATGATCTTGCATCCTACGAGGGTAATCATCCCTACTACGGTGCGACGGTAGGACGTTTTGCCAACCGCATCGCAAAGGGGAACTTTTCCATTGATGGGATCGGTTACAAGATAGATATCAACGAACCTCCAAACCATCTCCACGGCGGGAAAGAGGGGTTCAGCAGGAAGATATGGGAGATGTTTCCGATCAGGCGCGAAAAAGAGGCCGGCGCTACCTTTACCCTCACCAGTGAGGATGGCGATGCAGGATTTCCCGGGACTGTCGATGTCTCGCTGACCGTGCTGCTCACCGAAGGAAATGAACTGATTTTTTCCTATACCGCCGTCAGCGATAAACCGACTCCGATCAACCTTACCAATCACAGCTACTGGAACCTTGCCGGCTCATGTAGCGGGCCTATCTATGATCATATTCTCACCCTGCACAGCGATGCCTTTCTCGAGCCGGATGAAAAGCTGATACCAACGGGTCGGAAAATCAATGTGGCGAACACCCCCTTTGACTTTCGTAGCCCCAAAGCCATCGGTCGGGATATAGAGGCGGCAGGCGGCTACGATCACTGTTTCATTCTTAGTCATGAACACGCCCTTTCTATTCCCGCTGCAGAGGTAAAAGATGAAAAAAGCGGCAGAAGTATGACTGTGTTGACCATCAATCCGGGAGTCCAGTTTTATACCGGTAACATGCTTTCCGGTCAGCGCACTCGGGACGGGATCGCAGCCCCCCATTCCGCCTTCTGCCTTGAAACCCAGGAGTTTCCGGACGCCATGAATCACGACAATTTTCCCATGGCTATCTTACGCCCCGGCGAGCGCTACGAACGAAAAACCATGTATCTGTTCTCGGTAGAATAGAAAAAGCTTATATAGTGAAGATAAAGGACCGAAAAGGAAATTATGAATACTCGTCCCTTCCAAGCGCCGCTGGGTCTTTTCAACGATGGGGTTCTATCACTCTTCTTTGTGGGTGTCGGCAGTGCCTTTAGTAAACGCAACTACCAAACCAATGTACTGATCATCAAAGGAAGGGAGCATCTCCTTATCGATTGCGGAACGCGATGCGGTTACGCTTTCACGGAATTGGGATCAAGCCTTGCCGATATCGATACTATGCTTATCACCCATTCCCATGCCGATCACATAGGAGGCTTGGAAGAGGCGCTTTTAATGGCACGATATGAGCGGAGGCGAAAACTCAGCCTTATTCTTCCGGTTCCCTACCGCCGAACCTTATGGAACTATAGCCTAAAGGGTGGCGTGGCTTTCAACGAACGCCATGACGGCAAAGAGCTTCGTTTTTCGGATGTTGCAAGGCTTTTGACTCCCAAACCGATGGATATGTTAGGCAGACAAGCCTACCACTATCGCTTTGGTTCTATTGACCTCAAGCTCCTCCGTACCATGCACATTCCCGATAATGCCGAAAGTTGGAAGGATAGTTTCTGGAGTACGGCTGTGGTGATCGACGATCGCATCTTTTTCAGCGGCGATACCCGCTTCGACCCGAAGCTGGTAGAAGAGGTCGAAACGACCTTTGGGCCGGAAGTTATATTCCATGACTGCCAATTTTTTACCGGTGGCGTCCATGCGGGGATCGATGAACTGGCAACCCTGCCCCCGGCGATAAAAAAGAAAATGCTCCTTGTCCACTATGGAGACAACTGGGAAAAGCAAACCACGCGGGTAAGGAAGTTCGGCTTTGCAGGGCTTACCCGTCAGTGGATTTTTTACGATTTCCCGGAAAAGAAAATCTAACTCAGCATTCCTTCGATAATCATTTCAACGGCCTGCTCTTCGGAAAGGCCGCGGCTCATAAGGGTCTGTAGCTGCTTCGAATCGACCGAACCGATGGCCGCTTCATGAGTCACATGGGCCTTTGGATCTTCCACCTGAACCACGGGAACGGCCTTTGCCCTGGCTCGGTCCTGCACAATTTCATTGCAATCCACATGGCCTGTCGCATAAGGAGCAGAGGCGCGCAGGTCGTTGAAAATTTCGGCAACGGCGTCCCCTCTCAAAGCGATATGAGAAGCAAGCAAGCCCTTTGAATAGGCTCCTGCAAGATGCCCTGCCTCACGTATCCTGATTTTATCGTTGCCCTTGCCGCTAATCCGAGAGATGAGTTCCATTGTGGCCCGGGGACCACACTCCACCTCGTAATCGATATCGATAGAACCGACCCGCCCCTTGATGAGTTCGAATTCCGACGAGAAAGAGGCCCCCTCTTTCAACTCAACCTGAGCCTTCGGAACAACCGTAAGCCCTCCTTCGGGGCTGTGGATGTGTCGCTCAAAATAACGATAGCTTGCATCCTTTTCAAGAACGATCTTCGCATCCATCAGATGAGTCACCTCACGTGCGTTAGGAAAGGTGCAGTGAGCAACAAATTCCGCTTTTGCCCCCTCCTCAATCCGGACATCCATCTCAATTCGCTGCATACCCTGTTCAGGAAGGATCCCGAAGCAAAAATAAACGGGCTTTTCGAGTTCGACCCCGGCAGCAAGGCGTATGACAACCGAAACGCCATCTGTCCGCTCCTGGGATTCAACGGAAAGCCCAGGTAGGGTATGAGTTCCAAGGACCTTGTTTCCATGGATCTCCACATGGGCCGTATCTTCACCGAATTGATGCTTATGCATATTTATTGAGGCAAGAAGTCTCTCCAACGCCTCGTTACGGCTGCCTGTATCATCGTCCATTTTCACGGCGTAACCTCGTCACAAAAGGGATTGTTCTTGTGCACACAAGGGACACAATGCCCCGTAAAATAGCCACTCATTCTTTCTACACGCCCCTTGTCCACTACCTGACCATTACACAGCAAAAACGAGTGGTCCGCCCTTTTCAGAACCTCGGGAGAGTGAGTAATCAAAATGACCGTTGACCCCCAGTTGCGGAGCTTTTCCAAAACATCAAAAATATAGTTGATAGCCTCGATATCGACACCGGAATCGGGTTCATCCATAAGAACCACATCGGGACGCATCGCCACGATGGAAGCCAGTTCGATGCGCTTGCGCTCACCACCACTGAGGGTTTTGTCTACATTTCTGACAAGATAACGGTCGGGGTCGAGACCGACAAGCTTCAGCATCTCTCCAGAATCAACGGAACTGCCTTTTGCCTCGGCGGCACTGCGAATGAAACTGTCCACTCCGATGCCTTGAAAACGGGCAGGCTCCTGCCAGGCAAGGGTGATGCCACGACGAGCGCGCTTATCAATCGGCAGCTTTTCGATACGTTCACCCCGGTGAAAAATGGCTCCGGTGTGCCCAAGATAATCAGGTAAACCCATAATGGTATGGGCAAGCGTACTTTTCCCGGCTCCGTTCGGGCCAACCACCGCGTGGATATGCCCCTCCCAGAAACTCATGCTCACCGAATCCAGTATCTTATGCCCATCCAAGATGAGCGTTACATTCTCCAGCCGAATCACCGTATCCGGCTCTTTATCCTCCATCACTTATCTCCCCTCGAGCAGAAGCTCAATATAATAGCGCTTTTCAAATTCCGTTTCCGCAATCCCCAAGCGGTCAAAGAGGGATCGAATGTTGTCCGCCGCCTTTTGCGGAGGTAAGGAATCCGTAGTTTCGGGAAGAACAACTTCGATCTCGATAAAGTAACCGAGGCCACTTACTTCACACAATTCGATATGCGCGGAATCAAGATAGTAGCTATATCCTTTTTTTTCTTTAGTAATATAGTGAGAATATCCAAAGAAGAAAAGCATATCCTCAAAAGAAGACGCAGGATCGACGTTGAATTCGACCTCGCGGTTTATCTCAACCTTTCCACGGAAAGATTTCTCTTTTCGGGTGACCACGGCTGGAGAATTTTCCAAGGATTTCGGATCGAGATAACGTATACGAATCAGTTGGTCACTGTCACGCATCCCCTTGGAGGGAGCATAGTAGTAGTCCAGCTTATGAAACGCAGCGTCAAAACGAGCCTCTCGTCGAAGGAAGTCCTCTATTCTATGTCGTTCTTCTTCACTTCGAACCCAAGCCTTTGCCTCAACCTCGAAGGACAAGCCCTACTCCTTCCAAGGGAAGATCATCCCCTTAAGACTACGATGCCCGACCAGTTCTCGTTCTTCGACAAGCAAAGCATCCCAGGGAATCTTTCGACGATTGGCTTCGGGTTCCTCCTCAAGATAATCGTACTTTTTCATCAGGATTCTCAAGGCGCCCTGCCTTGCTAGGAGAACAGAAGAGAGCCCCGGCATGAGAAGAGCCGTCAGACAACTAAAAAGCATGGTAAAAAGCGCATGAAATGCCATAAAAATGGTAAAACCCGTATTATCAAAAAAAAGAATAAAACACTTTTTCAGGATGGTTTTCATGTCGCCGGGAAGTTGCACAAGGAGAGGAAAAAACCACTGTCCGGCAAGCCACCACGCGATAGAAATCCAAAAGATGAGGCTCAGGGCAACAAGGCCGACCACTCCTCCAAGCTGATAATAAAAGGGTACGATTATGGTAAGCAGGAATATATGGACAGCATTGATAAGTCCAAAGAAAAACGACTTGGGAAGTGCCCTCGCTATTGCCTTGAAAAGCCCTCGCAAATCGGGCCGTTTGTAAGCGGCCATCTCGCCGGCGAGATAGGCAACGCCCCCGTTGTAAAGGGTTAAAAGAATGACAGCCAACAAAGAGACAAGCATGGTAACTTGCCACCCTTCTCCCAAAAGCATCGGCAGATATGCGGCAGCGGCAATAATGATAATCAGCCCCAGATTAAGGACAATGAGCGAAAGAAGATTGTCCCACCCGTCAAAAAACGCTTTCTTGATAAAAAAACCGGTCATAAGTATTATCCTATCCTTCTAAAGCAGAAGCTTCAAGCTGATCGCCGGTCGACTTTACCGAAGCGTAATGCGGGATAGGCAAGCCCGGATATGAGTCCGAGAAACAGCATTGCATATCCGATTCCCAATCTGTCGGCCGTAAGGCCAAAGAGCGGTGAAAAAATCGCCACCAGAATCGTTTTCAACTGACTCTCCCCCGAAAGCCCGGTAGCCATCACCGAATTCTTTATTCGATCGCTAAGCAGTCCCAGACTTGCCGGGCGCCGTACGTTTTCAAGCAGATAATAGAAGATAAACACGATGATTGCGGCGACTTTCAGGCCAAACAAAAGAAATATGCCGACCATCAGCATGGCACCTACCGAACAGAGGAAGGTGGCGTTCAGGCCACCATATTTCTGAGAAAAGCGATTATGAAACCTTCCTGATCGGCTGCTGGCCATACTCGTGAGGAGATACAAAACCATATAGACAATTCCCGAAATCAATGCAACCCGCTGATTTCCCTTCAAAGAAGCAAAGAGAGGAAGGGTCAAAGCAAGGCCCTTTAAAATCGGCTGGACGTAGTCCTTTACGGTTTTAAAGGAAGCATCAAAAAGACTCGAATTCAGAAGGGCTTGTCTGACCATGGGATCTCGAAACATGGAGAAAAAGTCCGTCACGGTTTGTTTCATCATTTCAACTCTTCCCCGGGACCTGCGATCGGCGCACTCTTCATCATTATCACAGGAGAAATCCAGCTCTTTCGGGTAGGTCAAAATCAAACCCATTGCCGCTACGTAGGGAACAATACTCCAGAGAAACACCACCCGGTAGCTGCCGGAAAAGAAAACCAGCAATGCGGCAATCAAAGCGGAAAGTGCAGAACCCTTCTGCGACCAGCCTCGCGTATGACCATAATACTCTACCTTTTGCTCGGCCATCCCGTTGCGCTTTAGGTACTCCATGATCATCGCCTTATGGGTTCCAGAACGGAAACTCTCACCAAGGGCAAAGGCGATCATAGCGATAGCGTAGAATGAAAAGCCGGGGAAAAGATAGAAAATTATAAAGCTGATAATATAACTAAGGAAAGCACAAATCATTGCAGTTCTGCGGCCGAGGGTATCGGCAACAATACCGGTTGGAATTTCCGTAATATTTGTTGCAAGCTCACGAACAGAATAAAGGACTCCTATTTGAAAAAAACTAATTCCCATTTCTCGGAAAAAGAGAACAAGAAAAGGGTCGAAAAACTGAAGATTTTTCAGGAATCCATACAAAGAAAATTTCCAAAACTGGAGGTCTTTCTTTATTTGAGATGAAGCCATCCTGTCCCCCTCTTTGTAAACAGCAAAAGGCCTCCTTCCTTGTAAAAGAGGCCATTGGTAGTGGATATGATAATATCACTGCATAATATAATGATTTTCTAACCTTTACAAGGATTCCCGGAATGCTATTCGCAAGGGTCCATAGTAATGATGTATGCACCGAATCACCCCGAAAGCTTTTTCAGCAGCGCACGATCTCGCCCCACGCTTCCTGCCCTGCCGCTTCCGTCACGGCGCGATTATAGAGCGGCCCCCTGCGGTTGGATGGCATTTTACTGTTATGAGACGTTTCAAGAACGAATAACCACGATTTGTATGAATACAAATCGTGGTTCTATGAGAATTGATCTTAGTTGCGACGATTATGAATTCGATATGCATCACTTACCAATAGAATTGATATGATCTGCTGTCCCATCAGTACATAGTACTCCTGCCACATCATCAATAAAGCAGCACAAGCATTACCAACCGATAGCCAGATATAACCTGCCGATTTAGATTTTGCAAGAAAATATGTACCGAAAAGAAAACCGGATGCTATTCCAATTTCCATGACTTGATTGAGAGTTATGAGGCCTCCAAAGTCGTAAAGACTAAGGCACAAACCGGTAACAATCATGCATTGGGCAAAATAGTTTAGCCCCCGGCATAAACCCAATGTACCGTTCCCCCGCCACACAATGATATATCCCATAAGAATAGCAGGAACACCACTTGTCTCAACGGCAGCGGCTATCCAGTTATGTTCCGATATGAAAATAAAAACCCAGAAAGGAACTCCTATTAGATAAAACATCCAGGCAGCCATACGCCACGTTTGTTGATTTCGATGGCCTTTTGTACGTTCGGCCATAGCAAAAAATACTTTGTTGAGAAGATAAAACAGGCCGCCCGCAAATTGTAAAAATAGATTAACCATATGTTGAACCTCAATGCGTCGAATACACTACTATCGATACATCGGCAGTACGATACCTAAGAAAAGACAGAGCAATCCCACGCTTTGCCTTTGATCATGTTAGTAGACACAAGCTGCCGAAACGCTACAGACCTTACAAAGAGAATGAAAAATTGAGTTTATTCGGAGGCGGTGGAGAGGTAGAAAAAGATATAGGGCAAAGAGAAAAAGGCTTGGCAAGTTTCGGGGAGATACTACTATTGAATAGAACTGTTTCAGCCATGATATACGCCCAAAACCCCAAGCAAAAATTGATACTATAATGTACCGTTCCGTATGAGCCTTGTCAATTCAAACCTGAAATCTCCTATACAGGATAGAATGCGCCATATTTCGTTCTCTTTGATATTCACCAATTACTGAAAAGTCATATTTTCCGTAATAGCTCATGTTTATTTCATTATTTGTTTCGAAAGATAGGAAAATTTACCTATATGATATATACTATAAGCCATGGATGCGTAGGTTGTTTTTCCTCTGGAATAAACGCTCCATAGTTGCTCCTATCAAGCCGGCAGAACATTGTTTCTGCCGGCTTTTTTGGTTAAACGCACAGGAGTTGCTACAGAATCCTATTCTTCTTTTTTTATTCGTAAAAAGATGCAACTGGAAAGTCCAAATACGATACCCGATAAAATCCATATCCCTGAAATTTTTATCATCCCTACTAACAAACTGTACACCAGAGAACCGATAATCCCACCAAACTGCATCATCAGCGACGAAAGCGACAAAAGAGATGATCGTTTTTCATCTGGAATTACCGAATTCAAAAGGGTTCCCTCTGGTATACTTAACATTCCATTTACCATGAAAAGCAATAAATATATTGTGGCAAAAGAAAATAACCTTGCTTGAAATGATAGAACAATTATCAAGGCACCTGTTATTATCCTGCCCATGAACAGTAACCAATTTGACTTATCGCTCTTTTTTCTTAAGATCAAATTTATTATACCGACACCTACCAACGATGCCAAAAAATATCCACTATTTATTACTCCGAAGATCCATGTCTTTGTTTCGCCTTTTAAAATCCAGCTCATTTTAGGCTGCCAATATAATTCTATTGCATTGAAGCAGAATCCCCAAATCATGGTTCCTACTATCAACAAGATAATATTCCTACTATTCACTACCGTGTTCAAAGACTCTTTTACATACTTACCCAATCTTTTGTTCGTTTTCGTTGTATTGGCCGGTTCTTTCACCACTATGAGCGTACATATGAATATGAAGAAAAGTATTAGGATTTGTGCCGTAAGATTACCATTATATCTATTTCGACCTGGAAAATACTTTTCCCAGACCATAGGTATTACTCCACCTGTCAAAGCCCCCATCGATAGTCCCAGAATTTCTCCCGCATTTAATATGCTAAGAAACTTATGAAGGTTCTCTTTCCCATGATCTTTGATGTATTTGTTTATGAACAAAGCCTCAATTGATCCCGATGAAAAGGCTCTTGAAACTCCATACATGGCAAACCCAACAAAAAGAGTAACAATACTATTGGAGAAAAAGAGAATGGTGTAGCCGACAATAGCTATGATAAGGGAAAACTGATAAACCGTTTTTTGCCCTACTATGTCAGAAATAATACCGCTTGGAAACTCAAATATAACGATGAATATTGAATAAAGAGCGGTAATCAAACCTAATGTATCTACACTACTGCCTTTTGATAGCATCATCAGCGACATAACAGAGGTTCCAATACCTACCGAAAACCAATGAGAAAATCGATTGAAAAAAGGTATGATAGATGCTTTCTCGATTGCCATGCTCTTATATTATATATTTACTTTTTTACCAACCAATGTCCACCATGCATATGAATCAACCATAACACTTGCATGGCACTCTAACTATTCTAAATATTCATGCTCACTAAAGTTATCAATACATACGGTTTTAGTGGCGAAGGGATTTGAACCCCTGACCGAACGGATATGAGCCGTTTGCTCTACCAACTGAGCTACGCCACCATGTTGAACGACGCACACTATACCAATCACCCTTTTTTATGTCAATATCTTTATGATTTTTTACCGGAAGGAGTACTTCATATGACACACTCATACACATTGACCGTCCGGAGTTACGAATGCGATATGCATCGCCATGTAAACAACGCGGTCTACCTTAATTATCTGGAAGCGGCACGAATGGGTTTCTTGAACGACGTCAACTTTGGTTATGAAGCATTTCTCGATGCAGGTTACGCTCTCTTCATCGCCAATATCAACATTGCCTACAAGGCTCCGGCCTTCCTCAACGATATGTTGACGGTGGAGACCACCCCAATAAAGCGAAAACGCTTATCTGGAATATTTCTTCAGGAGATAAAGAGACAAGAGGCCTTATTGGCACGAGCAGAAGTGACCTGGGCTTGTGTCAACCGCTCGGGTAAACCCGTCCCGTTGCCGGAAGAATTCTCCGGCCCCTGGCTTAATCCCGAACCTGTGACGGTGGCGTAAATCTCAGATCAGTTTAGCAGCCCGGCCTTGGGCCGTCAGCTTGGCATTCCAATAATTTCTTTTTAGATAATCCTGACGGTCCACAGGAACCTCTATGCGGCTGCTGATTCCCTGAACGGAACGGAGCGCCTTGGATAGCTGTGTAAGGCGGTCAAGACCTTCTTGTGTACCCCCATGGCCGCTATCCGACATTGTCAGTGTCTGAAAGAAGAGGTAGAGATGGCTGTAAGGATCGTTGTCCGCAAGTTTCTCTTCACGGGTGATCCTTGACAGCTCCTGTTTTGCCTCCTCAATTCGTCCGATTCTGGAAAGAATAAGACCACGCCATGCCCTTGCCATTTGATAGAGCACTCCATGTCCGCCGGGAACGGCAAAAGCAAGATCCTCAACACAGGCGAAGCCTGACTCCCAGTTCCACGGTAGGGGTCGGGAAAAGAGCTTGAGACGATCTTTCTCAAGTCGGCAAGAGGATTCAATGGCTTCGAAGGCCTGATCGTATCGTTCATCGAGAAAAGCCGCTTCGGATAGAAAAAAGAGATGCTCCGGATTATCGACAGAAGGGGATAGACGCTTCATTGCGGATTCGATTTTTCCCTGATAGGTTTGACACCTTGCTATCCAGCCCTCTATCATTTTGAAATACCCCTCTTCCGGATACAGAAGCGCATTGTTCAGGCAAATGAAAAATCGATTTAAGGCTTCTTCGTAACGACCAAGAGCAAACAATACACGGCCACAAAGGAAATCGGCATAGAGTTCCCATTGTCGTCTACCATTGTTACGTGCAAGGGCGGCACCTCTTTCGGCTTCCCGAAGAGCAGCACTCATGTTACCGCCTAGAAAGATAGCAAGGGCACTCCACAGAGCGACCTCCTCCGAATGATCCTCCTCATCGGGAGAAAACCCCGCTTCACCAGCAATGACGAAATAGTCCTTTGCCTCATCGATCCTGCCCATTGCAAGGATGACACGTCCGAGCAGAAGATTCGCCACCGCTTCTCCTGGAGTTCCGGGTAGATCCTGCAGCTCAAGGAGAGCCGCTTTGGCAGGCTCCATCGCCTTTCGATATGCATGAACGGCAAGAAGATACTCTCCTACGGCCAGACGACGCAGATTACGGATCTTCCAATCCCGAGGCTCGGGGCGTTCGTTGAAAAGGGAGATAATCTCTTTCGCAAGAGAATCTCGTCCTTCTTGAATTGCCGACAGCAAATAGAGTGCCTCCAAATGATCGCTGAGCTCCCCCTCCCCTGGCGAAAGCCGATGCAAGCTCTTTGTGGCCTCCTCAAAAAAAGGTGCCGCAAGCGAAGGGCGGCCGGAACATACCAGACTGCCGAGGCGATCGAGAAGCCACGAGGCACTCTGCTCCCTAGGCTGCTCCTCTACCATGATACTGTTGTTTCGATAAGTATTCCTGCCAGCACCCTTCTTATCCTTGCTCAGATAGGCGGTAAAGAAAGACACAAGCTTTTCACCTTCGCTCCCCAGCTCCCGTTTCAGGAAATCCCTCAACTCGGGAAAGACCGGCTGCAGCAGTTCTGACTCGGCTAAAAGCCCCATATCGATAAGATCGGTAGCGATGGTGCGGAATTCTCCAGGCTCAACCGAATCGATCCCGAAAAGCTCCCGTAGCCGCTCTGCAGAATAGAGCCCTCCGGTAATAAGGGCAAGATAGAGCAATTTTTGGTGAAAGGCAGGCAGCTCGCGGATCAGTCGTTTTGTGGCAGCAAGACCGGAAAAACCCCTTGAGCCCCTGCGCAGCAACAGACCCATATGGTAGAGGCTTATCGCCGTTTCCTCTTTTTCAACGTCCAAACCGATAAGAAGCTCCTCATCTACCATCCGAGTCAACTCTTTCTGATGCCACAGTTGAAAAGCAATCCTGCTAACCGCATAGTCGGAAAACTCGGCCGGGAGCTCCTCGTCCCTACTCGAAATCACGGCAAGCAAGCCATCTTTGCCTTGGTGCAAGCCGAAACAACGGGAAAGAGAACGAATCGTCTCCCGCCTGAATCTATCAAGCCCCTCTATAAACAGAATAGGGGGAAGCAACGCCGCTTTCATCTCCGCAACGTATGCTTCAAGATAGAGGCCGAAAATCAGCTCGGCATCCTCTCTTCTCACCGTTTCAGGATCACGTTCAAGTAGGTGAAAAAGGGAATTCCAGCAAACCTTGGAACCGGGAGAAAGCGCGGACGCAATGCCCTTCCATCCCCGTCTGACCATCGCCTCCAGCAGAGGAACACCGACGCCGGTGAATCCCTCTGGAGGTTCTATACGAAGAAACGGGAGATCCTTTTTTCGAAATGCAATATGCCGTCTCAGATAGTCCAAAGCATGAATTTTTCCACTTCCCGGCGGTCCCCAAAGAAAAAGGATCCCCGTCTTTTCACCGTTAAGAAAGGGGGTAAAGCTATCAAGAAGCCCATCCATTGAGCAGTGGCCATCGAGAAACGTCAAAATCGAATCATGGTTGTCGGTGCCCTCTTTTCGGCTGCCAGTTACAAGAAAACCTCTTTCCACTTCGCTTAACTCAGCAAATGGAGAGAAAAGCTCGGCAGCACTAGGCTCCATCCAAAAGGAGCCATCAGGCTTTACGGTAAAAAGATAGCTCCAAAGCTTTGCTTCGAGCTCTTCATCATCTCCAAACTCCTCCTTCACAACAACAAAATTAAGGCCTCGGAGTTTTCTCGCCTTTGCCTCAAGCAAACTCCAGCCGTGAAGGAACTTTTCAAAGAGTCCTCCAAGTTCGCGCTTCCCAGGAGAAAAACGATAAAGCAAAACAGAACCGAAGTTCCGAGGGGCTCCGATAGCCGAACCAAGAAAAAGGTGATCAAGGGAGGAGCATAACTCATTGATAAGCTCCGGCTCTATCACTTTTAATTGTTCCAGACCATTGATTTCTATCAATACATCTACCATTATTGTTATTGTAACGTTATAGAGGAAAATGGCAAAGTAGAATTCATATGTCTTACATCAGCTATAAAGGAAAAAAGTATCGACAGGTGAAGTTTACATTTTCAACCAAGGCCCCGTTTGAAAAAATTCTGGAAACACTTAATCAAATCAGTTTCAACGGTTCGTTCAGAAGTGATGAACAGGCAATCTATGCCATTTTGGAGTTGGTAAGCAACTCCCTGCGTGCCCATAGAGAAAAAGCGGTTAAAGAGAAAATCGTCTTGAGGATTCAAGGGGAGAAGGGACGCACCCTTGTCCGCCTGAGAGACCTTGGAGGTGGTTTCGATATCTCAAAACTTCCCTATGATATTACCCAGCCCGTCAATGAAATTGACACCATCAGCGATGCATTTGAGGCATATCGGCAAAAAAACAATTATCGTCGTTTCGGAATGGGAATTCTGTTGGCCAGAAAGGTGTTTCCCGGTTTCAGACTCACCTTCGACGAGCGAAACGGCACTATTGCCGGCACCATTGTCGATCTTTCCGATAAGGTTTTCGATACGGTAGGAACCAGGTCTCCGGCCGGTGGAGCATTATAGTGATGGAACCACAGGAACGACGAATCGATCAACGTAACCATAGCTATGCAAAGGCCTTTCTTCCGGATCACAATGCCATTGGTTATATTCGTGATATTTCAACCGGTGGTTTCAGAATTGAAGCCTTGGGTGATCCCGGTATTCCTGAAAAGGTAGAAGTGACCGCCGTTTTTATTCCGAACGAGGAGATGCGCTTTCCCCCCTTCACCCTGCGGGGACGGGTCGAGTGGCGCCATGAAAATCCCCCGACAACCAGCCTTGGTATCGCCGTCACTCGCTATGTCAGTCCGGGAAGTGCCCGGCTGTTCCGTCGTTTTCGAAAGATATGGAAACGGCTCGCAACATAGGCTTCCTTATCAGAGGACCACTTCCGGAGGCTTTGCTCCCCCCTCCCAGAGGCGGTCGTCCCGCTCGGTAAAAGAACGGCCGTACACAGCCTCAAAGAGATAGCGAAAATCTTCCGGCTTCATCTCCATAAATTGCAAACCGTAATACGCCCTGTTTTCTTCATGATATTTTCTCATTACCCTGCAGGCTATTTGCATGGGGCGACTCGACAGGGTCAACCGAATGGAAAGATCACTGTACATTCCGATCTGGGAAGCAAGCTCGGCAGAGGAATGGGTAAAGAGAAGCCCCGATGCACTGATATTGACAATCTGAGGCTCATAGGATTCCACTTGTCGCTTTCCACCTGCAAAATAGCCGTTTTGCTGCAGGGAATGGACAAGGATCGAAGCGAATTCGCTACAGATGTCGAAGACCTGGAGAGTAAAGGGCATCCCTCTGCCAATGCCTGTCTGCAAAAGGATCACTCCGATCACATATTCTCGGTAACATATCGGCATGACAAGCTCGGAAAGGATACCCTCGTGCCCCAAATCCAGCAGCCAACTCTTAAGTTCCCCCCGCTTTTTGCCGCAGAAGAGATCGCTATCCCCGAGCGGAAGTTCCTCATCCACAACCATACGCCGCCCCTCCGCCTCCTCGAGGGAGGGAAAAGATCGTGAGGTGTCGGGCAAAAAAAGTGCATTCCCTCCGGAGGCAACTACAAGCTCTTCGAATGTTTCAGGCTTTTTTTCCCGAAACATTCGAATCTTGGCAACCTCCGCATATTGAGCGATGACCTGATTGAACTGTTCGAGAAGTCCCTGAATAGAAGAGGCATCAAAGACAGAAGAAAAGATCATCTCCTCTTGATCAACCTGTGCAAACTGGGATGTCCGGGGAAAATCAAGCTCAATGCGACTGCTTGCAATATCGAAACTAAGATGAATATCGCCCTCTGGAGGAGGCACACGCTCGAATTTCCTTTGAAGATTCTTCACAACCGTATTGGGAATCGAAATAAGGAGCTCTTCTCCACCTTCGAGGATGCTTCCTTCAAAGGTCATGGTGTGGTCGAAAAAATTAAAAAAGAGACGTACCGGCTCTCCTTTTATGAAAATTGGCTCGGAAGGAGAAAGCTGCTTTAACCGAAGTGTAGAAAGATCGACAAGGGAAAGAACCTTTGCCGAGGCCCGTTTCCGCTCACCGTGAACGGCAATCTCAATCTGCTGCTCCTCCATTTTCACGAGAACGAACTCCCGTTCTATTCTCCCCAGCGTATTGCCCATATCCACTCCTTTCAAAAGGATCAAGTAGGAAAAAATCTGCCGCAGCAATTTTCCATCCCTTTGCATAGTGTCTAAAAAAGAGGGTGCCTACCCTGCTGCCGCCTTTTTCATCGAAAAACCGCAAGCGCACCGAAGCCTTTTCTTCTGCCGAAAAAAGGGAAAAACGACCGACACGCAGCTCCCTAATGGAGCGGGGCTTTTCTTCCCCATCTTCGGCGACCCTGCGAGCCCGTTCATAGGCCTGCCGTATTTCCTGATCGATAAGCGGTGAATCCCTATTGGTGTCGGCAAAGAAACGGTATAGTTCCTGAACAACCTCCTCGAAACCACTCTGATCCTGTTCCGATCGGTAAAGAGCTCCGATTTCAGGATCCTCGGGATAGAGCGGAGAGGCCTCCTGACGTAAGAGGTAGAGAAAGAGCGATTGTTCTTCGCCACTATTGCCGCCGATAACAACAACATCATCCTGCTTCTGTGAAAACAGAAACAGTGCCGGTACTATCAGGAAAAAGATGACAAGATACAGAATAAGCAGCTTTTTGCCCATACCCTTTTGTATATCACCCCACCTCCTTTGTCAAACGCTGGACATCGCTCGGTCAGTCAGGATACACTTGTCATGGTATACTATAATGCGAATGTCTTTTTCGGAGGAGAGCGATGACCTACACCGCAGCGGAAAAAATTCTAAAAGCACATCACAGAGAAGGTGATTTTCTCAAAGGCAAGGAGATCGGCATTACCATCGACCAAACCCTTACCCAGGACGCCACAGGAACGATGGTCTATTTACAGTACGAGGCCATGAACATTCCACGGGTCAAAACGGAATTGTCGGTCTCTTATGTCGATCACAACACGCTGCAAAATGACTATCGTAATATGGATGATCACCGCTTTCTTCAGTCGGCCGCCGCAAAATTCGGCATCTACTTTTCCCGTCCCGGCAATGGAATCTGCCACCAGGTTCACCTCGAACGTTTCGGAAGGCCGGGAAAAACCCTTCTTGGAAGCGACAGTCATACTCCTACAGGCGGAGGATTGGGAATGATCGCAATCGGGGCAGGAGGCCTTGATGTTGCCGTTGCAATGGCCGGAGCGCCTTTTTATCTCACCTATCCCAAGATTATTGGTGTTAAGCTGACAGGTAAACTGGGAAGGATGTGCAGTGCAAAGGATGTCATCCTCACCGTACTAAAGCTTGAGACGGTAAAAGGCGGGGTTGGTAAAATTTATGAATACTTCGGTCCGGGCGTAAAAAGTCTGACCGTACCTGAAAGGGCAACCATTACAAACATGGGTGCAGAACTTGGTGCGACCACAAGCCTCTTTCCTTCCGATGAGGTTACAAAGGCCTTTCTTGAGCTGCAGGGACGAGGCAATCAGTGGGAAGAGGTGAAAGCCGACGAGGGAGCCGTGTACGACAAGATCATCGAGATCGATCTCTCAAAGGTGGAGCCTATGGCCGCTTGTCCTCATATGCCAGATATCGTTGTTCCGGTTTCAGAACTGGCTGGTAAGCCCCTTCAGCAGGTAGCCATAGGATCCTGCACAAACAGTAGTCTCGACGACCTCGGCGTGGCTGCCGACATCCTCGCCGGAAAAACGATTGCCCAGGGAGTGAGCCTCGGCATCAGTCCAGGGAGCAAACAAACTCTTTCGGCAGCGATGAAAAACGGTATCATCGAAAAGCTGGTGGATGCAGGAGCCAGAATACTCGAAAGTGCCTGCGGGCCCTGTATCGGTATGGGGTTCGCCCCCTCTTCGGGAGGTGTTTCCCTCCGTACCTTCAATCGGAATTTCAAGGGACGCAGCGGTACGGCCGATGCCCAGGTCTACCTGGTTAGTCCGGAAACAGCGGCAGCATCGGCTCTTATGGGTGCCATCACCGATCCTAGGGATATAAAAGGGGTGGAACGAAAAGATTATCTTGCCTACACCGAGATAAAAGACAATATGATTATTCCGCCTTTCGACGAAAAAGAAGCGGCAAAGGTGGAGATTGTACGGGGCCCCAACATCAAGCCCTGCCCCACGGCAAAGGCAGTGGCAGATAATCTGACGGCAAACGTTCTGCTGAAGACCGAAGACAACATAACGACCGATCACATCATGCCTGCCGGATCTAAGATTCTTCCCCTCAGGTCCAATATCCCCGAAATCTCGAAGCATGTGTTTGAAGCAGTCGATCCCGACTTCCCGCAAAAGGCCCTTGCCGCCGGTGAGGGAATCATCATTGGTGGAGAAAACTACGGTCAGGGCTCCAGCCGGGAGCATGCGGCCCTTGCCCCCATGTATCTCGGGATCAAAGCAGTTATTGTCAAAAGCTTCGCACGAATTCATAAGGCAAATCTCATCAATTTCGGTATTTTGCCCCTAACATTTTCCGATCCCGCAGACTATGACAAACTTGAAGAGGGCGTAAGCCTTTCTTTCGGGAACCTCCCGGACCAGCTGAAAGCAGGCAGAGAGGTGACCGCAACCCTTGTCGGGGGATCCGGCGACGGCACAAGCATGGTCTTCCTCCACGATATGGAAGAACGTCTCCTCAGCGTAGTTCTGGCCGGAGGACTGTTGAACTTTACCCGGCAAAGCAGTGGGCAATAATGGCAGACTACCTTAGTTCGGCCTTTGAGCTTCCCGTTAGGGATCCGGTCTGGGGTAATATCGGTTTGACACCCGAATTTAAGCGGCTGACCGATGAGGCGGCATTTCAGCATCTTGCAGGAATCAGGCAACTGGGGCCCAGTTATCTTGTCTACCCCGGAGCCGTTCATACCAGGCTTGCTCACAGCCTCGGTGTGTTTCATCTGGCAAGACGCCTGCTTCTGACTTTTGCCGGTCGTGAGGAGGAGTTGATTCTTGACCGCGATGAAATAACCATCTTTCTTGCAGCAGCCCTCCTTCATGACCTCGGCCATTTTCCCTTTGCCCACTCCTTCAAGGATCTTCCTTTAAAGAAACATGAGGCGATTACCGCTGAGATCATCAGCTCTTCCCGCCTTGCCGGGGTCATACGGCGGGAACTTGGGATCGATCCCGAGCTTGTCGCCGCAGTCATCGACCACGATCTACCCGTTCCGGCAGGAAAAACAGGAGAGCGGATAGGTCTTTTTCGAAGACTCTTATCCGGAGTGCTCGATCCCGACAAACTCGACTATCTCAACCGTGACGCTTTTTTTTGCGGTGTTCCCTACGGCAATCAGGATGTGGACAATATTCTTGACTGTAC
Source organism: Sediminispirochaeta smaragdinae DSM 11293 (assembly GCF_000143985.1). Classification (GTDB taxonomy): domain Bacteria; phylum Spirochaetota; class Spirochaetia; order DSM-16054; family Sediminispirochaetaceae; genus Sediminispirochaeta; species Sediminispirochaeta smaragdinae. Next base: position 2,520,488 of record NC_014364.1, read on the forward strand.
CCGTATCCTTCCCTCGGGAAAGGTCGGAGTAGATGCATGCGGAACCGTAGCGGTGGAAAATTTACTCTTTTCAAAATATCTCATGTACAGAACCGTCTATTGGCACAAGACGGTCCGTATCGCCACCGCCATGATAAAACAGGCGGTCATGATGGCCCTGACCGACGGGAAGATAAAACCTGAGGCTCTCTACGGACTCGATGACGATGCCTTCTGCCGCATGGCAGGTGAAACAGACTACCTGCCCCTTGAGCTTGTAGCATCGGTGCGCCGACGGCATCTTTATAAGATGGTGACGGAGTTTGACGAGGAAGAAGGAGAGCTTCTCATCGATTCGCTTTCATCCTCTCCTGAAGAGCGGCTCGAAGCCTCGATCCAGGCCTCTTCCCGTCTCTCTTCTCTCCTTGGCCGAGATGTTTCCCCCGAACAAATTATCATCGATATTCCGGAGCCGATAAGCTTCGAAACCGACATGGATGTCCTGCAAGGCGGTAGGGAAATCGACTTTGTTTCTTCCGGAACGCTTTTTACCACCGAGGTGGTCGGTCAATTTGCCAGAAGCTTGCGAAAACTGCGAATATGTGCCGAACCATCCCTCGCCGAAAGGCTTTCGGTCATGCGACAGGACAAAATTACGGAGTTGTTCCTGTAAGGTATGAGAGTAAACGACGCTGCGGCATTGGCGGAGAGGCTTTCCGTCGAGATGGTGATGGGGGGAAACATCCCTCCCTGGATCATGCGTTTTACAAAGGCTGCAGGTAAGGCAATAAACCGCTACTCCATGATACAAGAGGGAGAGACCGTCATCCTTGGAATCAGCGGGGGAAAAGATTCCCTGGCACTGGCACTGGCACTTTCGCTCAGGTTAAAATGGCTGCCGATCAGCTACAAGCTTCATGGTCTGCATATCGACTGGGAGGAGTATCCCGTTCCCGATCAGAAATTAACAGCCTTACGCCGCTACTTCGATCTGCTTGGAATCCCGCTGGAAACGGTTCGTGCGAGTATGTTTCCCGAATCCTTCGACGGGAAATTCAACTGTTATCTCTGCAGTAGAAACAGGCGTCGCATTTTTTTCGAGAAAGCGAGGGAATTGGGTGTCCGAAAGATTGCCCTCGGACATCACCTTGACGATATTGTGGAAACCACGATGATCAATCTTTTTTTCAGGGGACAGTTCGACAGCATGCAACCTGTTCAGGATTTTTTCGGGGGAGATCTATTCGTGATCAGGCCTATGTGTGAGGTGCGTGAATCGATCATACACAGACTTACCTCTGCCCTTGATCTTCCGGTGGTGAAGCCAGATTGTCCGTATCATGAAACGAATATTCGTGCACGTTTGAAGCCAATCGTACGGGAACTATCCCATATCGACCGCTATGCAAGGGAACATGTCTATAATGCCCTCAATTTCCCCACCGATCTCATGAAAAGCTTGCAACGGTGAGGCTTCTTCAATAGAGTTACTGTTGAGGCAAAGGAGAAGATGATGCAGGTATTTAATGTGATGGAAGAGCTCGTTCTTGAAATGGTGCATGAAATTTTCGAGGAAAAGCGAGGTAAAGGCTTCCCACTTGTCGACTGTGAACAATGCAGACTCGATGTAGCATGCTATGTTCTCAATCGGATAGAACCTGAATACCTCATCTCAGGCAGGGGCGTCGTCCACGTTCAGAACGAATTACGGCAAAATTTTCAAAAACGGGCGGATATTGTATCCCTTGTCAACGAAGGGATACGGATCATCACTCAGAATCAGCGCCCTTATTATGAGGCACATGAAGATGAATCGGCTAAAGAGGAAGGAATCTCCAGGGGCCCTTATTTTAATTTCCCGGCGATCATCGGTACGATCCTCAATGGAAAAACCTTCGAACCTGCGGAAAACCTCAATGTCTTTCTTTTCCAGGACGGTAAGCCTGTTTCCATGATCGACAGGAGCTGGCCCAATCCATATTTTATCGTCCGGAGCACAAGAGGTAGCTTCAGTTTCTGGCCCAGGCCGATCAAGGCGTCCCGAGAAAACGAAAAGAAAAACGTCAATCTCGAAATCAGGGCCGAAGCGGAAGGATTTCAGCCGATCAGACACTTTATCGATATTCAACTCACTGCCGTCCAAGCCTACTGTACTACCTTCTCCATGGAAAGGAGCCTGAAGGTAGGCAACCTCTATTTTTTCACAAAGGCCAGCGAGGAGGAACAACGGGAACTTGGGGTCGAAGACCTATAAGAGGTTACGGTAGATTAATCGAAGTGCTCACTATGCACGCCGTAATGCTGAATACGGCCGGGAATTTCACCTTCAAGAAAAAGCATTACCTTATTCATAACACGCTCTCCATGTTCCCGGCTGTTTGTCACAAAGGCCCCTCCGATCTGTCCGAAGCGAAGGCTGTCGTGCAGATCGACCTCAGCAGCGGATATGCGGAATTTATTCCCTAATCGCGCGACCACCGACTTGATAACCCGCCGCTTCTCTTTGAGGCTGGTTGTCTCAGGCAGTTCGAAAAGGCACTGCATCATTGTCACAATCATTATTGTTCCCTCACTTCAGTCCATTCAAATCCCCGAGAGATTCCAGTGTGAGGGCACTGTGTTCCCGGCTTTCGGGAGTGCGCTCTCGAATCTTCATCGGCAGATAGTTTTCATTGTAAAGACGGGATAGTATGAAAAGGTCATCCCCGCTGTAGCGGGATGGAATACGAACCTCCAGATTGTAATCCGGCTCTTCATAGCCTCGACGCATGACATGAACGGGATCAGTCACCGTTACGGCGAAATGAGGGCCGTAAAGAAAGAGTAATGCAATAAGCAGCAAAATCACTATGGAGAAGACCAGCAATTGCTGGGCAGCAGAGGCGGCTCTTGCATCCCGAAGATCAAAGAAGAAGGCATGAGAGCCCTTTTCTGCAACCCGGTAATCTTCCGCATCGAAATGGCGTCGATAGTAATCATTGTTAAAACGGGTATAGAGGGTTAGATCCTTATCGGTATCACGGACCAGCAGCAGATCCCCCCTCATAGAGAAAAGGTCTTTGAAATATCGTTCCGCTTTCACGTTTTCATCCACAGCGTCAAGAAAGCGGTTCTGTTCAGCCTCTGCCACCCCGGTCGGTGTGGGAATATGCAAAACAGAAACAAAAAAACCATAGACGAGAGCAGCAAAAACAACGGTCGAAACGGCCAGAGTCGACAGCCGTGTCAGATGACGCTGTGCCATGGAGCTGTCGACATATTTTATGTTTCGAAAGAGTTTCAAGACCCGAAGGAAACGCAACACCCTTGCAAGGCGAATGGCTTTCACCGCTTTCAGCATGTTAAGCGCACCGCCACCGGCAAGAAAGAGCGATCCGCCGAGGCTTAGCACATACACCCGCGGTCCGCTGTCGAAAAGCAAAAGAGGAAGGGCAGCAAGAAAGTCCACCCACCCTCGCCGGCGGAAGAAATAGTCGCCCCCCTCTTTTCGACCAAGCGCAGTGAACCACCTTACCAGGAATTCGATGGTAAAAAGCAGATCAAAGGCAAAACCTGCGCAGGCAAGATAACCCCTCACCTGGGCAGGCCAGTAAGCTATAAGGGCAATCTCTTCAAAAAAGGTTTGAATAAGTACAAGAAAAATCGCCACGGTCAGAAAGGTATCTAATGCTCCTCGTTTCTCTTCTTTCATTGTTACCATCCGTTTTCAGCGGCGAGCCGGTATAGCTCATCCGTCATCTTCACATCATATCCAAAAAGCCGGTGGTTTCGTCGGGCAATGCCGAACCAACTACGTTCCTGCCCCACCGCCCCGCGATCGATCTTGAGTCCGGGATGAAAATCGCATGCCAGCATACTGAAAAGGGCGGAAAGCCGGGCGGTAGCCGGAATATCATTTCTTTCGTCGAAAGAGACATTGCTGTAAACCGCACTCTCAAGAAGCTCAGCAGGTAAAAAAGGAAGCTCTTTTTCCAAGGCCTGTATCACCTTTTGAGCAAATTGAAAGGGAATAAGCCCGGCCACCTCATGTTGTCCCGGAAGCCTTGCAACCTGGAAAAGGAATACGGCAGGCCGTAAAAGGATAGAGGTTCGAATGAGATTCTTCACCTCTTCCTGGCTCATCGCAAGCTTTTGAACCTTTTCAAGCTCAAAGCGGATATAACCCCTTCCGTCGTATATACGGTCGAGATAGCGATGCGCAAGATGAAGCTGTATGGCACTGTAGGGGCCTGTAAGAGCCTTTCGAGCCAAGGGATGGGCAATCAGCTTCATCATAAAAGAGAAAAGACGAGTTTCCCGATCATCGGAACGCCCCGTGGGCCGGGGAAAAAAGGAGAGAAAATGGAAATTGATGGTTCGGGCAAAAAACTCCTTCAACCCCGAAACCACCGATTCGGAGGTAGAAGCATAAAGTGCCTGCATAAGTAGTTTATAGATCTGATTCCAGGACTGTCCAGGAAAAAAGTCGGGAGAAGAAAGGGTCGGATAGAGCCGCCCGGCATTGATCCGCAGAAAGGAAATAATCTGCTCTTCCTTTTGGAGCGGAGCATAGGCTTTCAAAGAGGGATTGGCCAGCAGATGCCGCACAAACTGACTCGCTTTCTGATCCATGGCTCTTATTGTACACGAAATCTCAGCGCTGCGCTATAATGTGATATATGTCGCATCAGCGAAGAACCCTTCACATCTGCATGCTGTTTTTTTGCGTTGTTCTCCGCGTCGCGGCGGCAGACGAGGTCCCGCTTCCTTCGGAAGAGGTTCCCGCCACCCTCTTTGCATCGATTCCTGAAGAAGATATCGACCTCTATGTCTCAGGAACCTGGCAGGCCGAAGTTTCGGCGGGATTCGCCCTCACATGGAGTACCCTCTCCCCGGTCATGCAAACAACAACGATCTCCGATATCGACAGTGGATTTCGTTTCGACCAGTATCCGGATATCATTATTTCTCTATGGATACGAGACCGCTGGTTTTTCGATCTCTCCTTCAAAGAGGGCAACGACGTCAATTCTATTGTAGCAGGCTATCAGGGGAAAGAGGGAGAGCTTGTGCAGGAGGTACGGGTCGGTAATATCGATATCGGTTCCTTCGAATCAAGCTTTTTCACCCTTCCGGAAGCGGGGATAGATTCCCTCGGTCTCTGGGCTCGGCTGACCCCTGAGCACTCCGAACACAGCTTCGCCCTTCGCTACGACCCCGCTGCATACCAGCGTGTTACCTTCAGAGGGATGAACGAGGTAAAACAGGAGCAGTTCGACCTGGACGATTATTCGACAAACAGGGTCTTCGTTCTTCCCGACGACGATGTTGAGGATGTGGTGCTCTATATCCAGGATGAAGACGGAGCGTTTCAGGAAGCCGGCACCGATGATGCGGTGGTGGATACCGAAAACGGAATTGTCTACCTGAAAGAGGCCCCCACCGGCAGGGTGGCGGTCTACTACAAAAAAGGGGGAAAGGAGGTGGGAGATAGCGGCCTTGGCACCGATGCCCTCTGCGGTATCAATGCCGACGGCCTTTTTGATCCCAAGGCAACGCCGGTCGATTTTTTCTTTGATTCCGGGACCGCTGACTCATATAACGGCCTCGATAGTTTTGACTTTTCCGATGAGCTTGAAACCACTGTCGACGGTAATACGGCCCTACTCCTCTACCGCCCCGGCCTCTGGTCCCCCTTTCTCCACCGCGGCATCTACGAACTGTCCACGACCCCACAGGAGGATGAACTCTATGCGGCCCTCATGAGCGGCAGCGACGAATACGATGGTATTTCCCTTGAGGCCGAGCAGCTTAGCTATGGAGAAGAGGACTTCGGTAAGCTGATACGTATCGTGGATGAGGATCGGGAGCTTTCGGATATGCGATCATTGTATCGTCGTTATCCTCTGGCACGGGCTATCATCGAGGCAGGCTACAATAGCGATATCTACGGCCCGAAGCGGGGAATAAGCGGAGATGCAGCCCCCTGGTTGCTTCAAATCGAACACCTTTCGGAGGTTTCTGCCTTTCAACTCGAAGAGGGGGTGCTTGGGGATTCGGTATCGGTGACAAAAAACGGTAGAGAACAGTCCCGCTTTACCGTAGACTACGACACAGGAGTTCTTACTCCGCTTTTTACCGTAAACGATGACGATCTGATCGTTGTTACCTACCGTACAAGAAGCGGAGGGGATCTTGGAGACCTGATCTTCGCCACCCAAAACAGCTTTACCCTTACCGACAGGCTGAGCCTGGGCCTGGATGCGGGGTTTCGCTGGAATATTGCCGGTCAATCCTACACCACCGAATCCGATCAGGCCCCGGGATTCATTGCCGCCGGTACGAGCCTTTTTTACGATAACAAGGATGAGGAAGATTACGCCCTGAGCTTCAGCGTGGAAGCGGGGCTCTCGCTGAATAATCCCGACACCACCGGAATTTTTCGACTTCTGGGCATGAACGATGCGGGAGTCGATGTTCCCATCAGCAACAAGCGCCTTTTTCCAGCCGCCGCCGACGATGCAAACGAAGATCCTGTAAACGAAATTGAGGCACAGTTTCTTCAGGATGATCGCGGAAAACTCTTTTACTACGACTTCTACAGTTACCCCACGGTGGGCACTGCCGTTCTCAAACGCTACGACTGGAACGTCCCCTCGGACCAGAGATACCCTTACGATGAAGATGAGGGGGAAGACCGCGTGGGACCTTCCATAGCGGCGACGGGTAGCGAGACCGACGGCAACGCCCTGGTCTTTACCTACGAGCTTGACGCCGGAGAGTGGGTCGGCGGCCGCATCCCCTTGAGCACCGGCGGGAACGCCCTGGATCTCTCTTCTGCTACCAGAATCGATCTGTTGGTCCGTCCCCGCCAGGATATCAGCGACCTAAACATCTATCTCCGAGTCGGAGACCTCATCGAAGATCTTGACGGGGACGGCCTGCTCGATGAGGAATCGGGTTCCCTCTCTTCCGGTTTCTCCTTCGATCCCGACGGTATCGACCGTCCTGTCGGAGGCGACAACGGCAAGACCGACAGCGAGGACCTCAACGGCGACGGCGAGCTAAGCTGGACAGGTGGTGAGGATGACGATCTGGTGTGGGAAGAAGTAATAATTGACCATTCCGACACATCTTCAGAATTTAAACCTGGCAGCAACAGCTGGCAGCGGATCAGCATCGACCTCTCGGCGGCAGAGCGGGCCAAGCTCCAATCGGTTACCGCTATGGACATCATGATCGTCAATGAAGGATCAGCGGCGACAGGAACCATCCTGGTTGCCGACCCCATCTTTGTCGGCACCAGCTTCTCCGTGAGCCCGGATGATTCCACAAGCCAGACGGTAACGGCAAGCGAGGCCCTTGAAACACGGGCCGGGGCAAGTTCGGCATCTACAAGCCTTGCCGAGGCCTTCCCCGATGAGGCCGAGATCTTCACCGACGGCGAGACCCAGCGCTGCGCCCTTTTTACCTGGGATGCCGGCATCGCCGGCGGCACATGGAGCGCATCCACCCTCACCCCCACTGCCGATCTTGGAAACTACCAGGCCCTGCGATTTTTTCTCAGAACCCCCGATCCTGCCCCTGATAACATAATGGTCTCTCTAAGCTCCACCGAAGGGAAAGGCGTTACCGCAACCTTTGTTCCGATCGAAAGCGATGCATGGCAGCTTATCACCATCAATCTCGACAAAAAAAGGATAAAAAGCAGCGAAGGAACCATATCGGATCAAGAGGTTTCCGTTAACGATCGGGACGCCGCCGTATCCTATTTCAAGATGGAGGTCGAGACTTCTTCCGAAGACACTTCCGGAGAGCTGTGGCTCGATGAGCTGCATCTGACAGATGCCCTCATGTCCCTGGAATCCACGGTTAAGAGCTCCGTTGCCTACCACAAGCCGGGGACCTATTTTTCTTTAAAAGGGAAACCGGTATTATCCGAGTTTGATTTCGCCTCCGAATCAACCTGGAACGGTGATTACGGGACCGCCGCAGGTAGTGATTCCACCCACTCCTTTTATTCATCATCTGCACTCAGCAGCGCTCTTTTTAACGGAAATGTCTATGGTGATTTCGCCTTCTCGGCCGAAGCCTACGAATTTCTTCCCTCCTTTACCGCAGGCTACGCCATGCCCGTTGCATCGGGAAGGATCAAGGCAGCCGAAGAGTATGCCGAAGACCACGCCGCAGAGGGGATCACCTTCAGCCATTCGGCCGAAATTACCTTTGCTCCCTGGATTGCAAACCCGGAACGCATACTTTCTCTGGAGAGCAGTTTCTCAAAGCCGAAGACAAAGGTCAAACAACAGTGGGCCATAGGCATGGGAGCCGGCAGAAGTGAGGCCCATAACGCCTTTTCCCTTTCGCTCTCAAACGCACTTACAGGGAGCGACGAAGAGGAAGATGAAACCTTTTCAGAGCGGATGTCGGAAAGTACCGAAGGCCTGTTGCTTCCCCAAATGGACCAGGTTACACGCCGAAACTCGGAATTGGATCTTATGCAGATGTTCCCCCTGCCCCTTGGTTTTCTCACGGTGGAAGCGGACGGGAGCACCACCGCGCGCAGTTCCTCATCCGAGCGGCTTGATGCCGACCATCTGCTAAGTACGACCTGGGATCTGCCTATGGAGAAAAAAAGAAACCTGCGATTTCGTCTCTACCATGCATTGGAGGCAAAAGTAAGCATAGAGGATATAACATCCACTCCGGCCACACCGCTACATTCGCTGATTCTCGATGCAGAGGGCTTTTCCACCGGTATCGGTTCCATCTATGCCCTGCTCTCCTCAGACCCCTTATCGGTGTTTGGAACGGGGCCTTTTACGGGAGATGAAGAAAAGCTTTTAACCGCATCCTATACCCCGGCAGCCTCATGTTCCTTTAGCCGCAATCCGGGGAGCGCCCTCAGCGACCTCATTGTCCCGGCAACATTCGACATCACCCGCTCCACCACCTATGAAAAAAGCTATGATGAGATCGGCAGAAGCGGAGTAACATCGATTTCGTGGACAAGCTCTGCGATTAATCTCTTCGGCCGTTTAGGCAGCTACCCTCTTGCCGATTGGTACAGGACCGATGCATTTGCCTCCTCCGCCAGGTTCGACATTGAGGATAGCGGGGCCCTCGACGCCCTTCATATTGCGTCATTTCTTCTTCAGATCACTGAGAAGTATTCGCTTAAGGGAGAAAACGACTTTAGCGCAAGCTTCGACGAGGGAGCCTCTCTGGATACCCTGGAAAATGAAACGACGGTGACGCTGATTAGTAGAAAGGGAGAACCGAGGCGCTTGCCGATTCCCCATTACCTCAGAGGGGACGGCCCGGTCCGCCTCATCCATGAGCTTTCCTTTGGCAACGATCTTCTCTTCGATAATGAAGAGAATGAACAAGATCTTACCCTTTCACTTTCTCATGAAACAACCCTCGATCTCTCCTCCCGGGGAGAGATCAATGCACATCTTACCGGGCTTTTCATGCGTGAGGCCTATGCATCCGGAAGTGATTCCGTCACATACTATACCATAGGTTTCGAAGCAGGCCTCGGCTTCACTCTCTCCTTTTAATAGATCATAGATTACAGACACGCTGTTGTTTTATGGGTATGAGGGATATACTATAAAAGGTAAAGGATGTAAAAAATATTAAGTTTGTAAAAGGAGGGGCGTATGCGCAAACCACTTCCCTATGTAATTATAGGCTTTGCACTCTTAGCCGTTTTTCCTCTTGCCGCGCAGAGCGATGAAAACCAAGCTACAATACAAGAAGGGGAACATCCGGCGTTTCATTTCCAGACCACCATAGCGCTGGGGGCTAAAACCTTTAACGAAGAGGACGGCGAAGTTACCTACAGCATGATCAGTTTTACTCCAGACCTCTCCTTCGGTAAAGTAGGCATCGGTTTGGACCTCACCCTGCATTATCAGAGTGCCGACGGCTTTGAGGTACGGGAAGAAGATTGGGTCCCAAAAGATGGAAAGAGCTTCCTCGATCTGTACCTCCCCATCTTTCGTTATGTCCGCTACGGAGAGAAAGGGGATGATCTTTATGCGAAAATCGGAACCATCGAAGACGGGACCCTTGGCAACGGCTTTATCATGCGCAACTACTCCAACGCCCTCTTCCTTCCCGAGCAGCGGATCGTAGGTCTTGCTCTCGACATTGACGGGCGGCTCTTCAATTTTCCCTACATCGGTCTGGAAACCTTTACCGGTAACCTTGCCCGTTTCGATGTTTTCGGTACCCGCCTCTATGCACGGCCCCTTGCAGCCACGGAACTGCCGCTTCTCAATAACCTGCAGATCGGAGTGAGCTATGCCGCAGATTTCGATCCCGAAGCAAACTATGACTTTACCGTCTATACCGACAGCGATACGGTTTCCATGTTCGATGTCGATTTTCAGCAGCCGCTGCTTACCGGTGATCTCGCGACCCTTGTCTTGTTTGGCGATGTAGCCCTCCAGACGGGAGACGACGATCCTCATAGCGGTGCAATGACAGGTTTCGGAGGTACGCTTTGGGGCTTTCTCCAATATGGTTTCAGCCTGCTTTTCCTCGGAGACAACTTCGTGCCCTTCTATTTCGACGCCACCTATGATCTCTACCGAGAAGCAAAATATGCGATCTATTCGGGAGAGTTAGAGAGCGACGGCTATAATGGCTGGATGACCGTCGTCGGTTTCTCTTTTCTTGGCGATATGCTGGCATTTTCCACCACCGTCGACGGCTCATTCGCCCCCGACAACAGCACCGAAGATACTAAACTCCTTACCTATCCCCATCTCCGCGGGACGCTAAGTGTGGGAGAGGGATTACTACCCGGCTTCTTTTTCGACGCCTTTTACGACAAGCGGTATATCAACAGTTTTGATGATTTTGGCGATCCGGAAAACGCCACTATAGGTGCCGAGGTCAACTATAAAACGGGACCGGCGGTTATTACCCTCGGTTACAATCTACGATACGTACCTGAAGACGGATCCTGGGAGACCAGCAGCAGTCTGACGAGTTCCATCAGTTTTTAGGTAAGGAGGTAACTATGCGAAAAGCTGTCGCGATCCGGATCATACCGGTAATCCTACTTTTACTATTTCTTTCATCCACGGCTTTCGGTCAGTACGGAGAGCCTAAAGCAATTATTGCGTATGCTGCCGACGAATTCGAACTTGAAGTCGTCGATGCCGGCGGAAATATCCTTACCAATGTCACTATCGGTACTCAGCTTTCAGAGGGAGACACCATAAGGACCAATGGAACGGTGGCGGAGCTTTCCCTCGATCCCAACGGATCCATTATCAAGCTTGCTCCCAATACGGTATTTACTATTAAACAGTTCCAACGCTCGGATGATACTGTAAATGATTTTCATATGGTGGCAGGAAAGCTGAGAACAATTGCTGCCCGGGGTTCGCTTACCAATCGATACAGGCTCAGCACACCCTCCGCCGTCTGCGGTGTCAGAGGGACCGACTTTGGGCTAATCTCGGTTCCGGGATCAGAAGAAAGAGCCTTCGTCGTCGACGGATTGATCGATTATACCAATAACGTGGGGCAAACCATCAGCCTCGCTTCAGGAGAGATTGCGGACGCCCTTGCCGCCACCTTCGAAGCGATTCAAGCCTCTCAGCAGCAGATGCAGGATTTGCTCAGCGATATGGTTTTCGAACAGCTCGATCCGAACCTCGTTCCGGGACATACTCCCCAGGTCGAAGAACAGCCTCCGGCAGAAGAGGAACAGCAGACAGAAGCACCTGCCGAAGAGCCTCAGGCACAGTCCACGCCCCCCGAAGAGGCCGAGTCCCCCCCTCTGGCCGAAGAAGCGGTAAAAGAGGCACCGGTGCTGCCTGAAACAGCCACTGCCGCAGAATCGGGCAAGGCGAAAGGAGATGGGGCCCTTGGAAAACTGGGAAACATCCTCGGACTTCAGATCGGCACCGTAACCATCGATGGCCTGACCTATTCGAAGGCCGTGCTGCAGCCAGTCTTCGAGCTTGGAAAGCTGAAAGCGGCCCTCTACCTTCCCATCATCTACACCAACGATCTCTTCGATTCCGATGACTGGTATCGCCCCAGAGGAAACAACGAATGGTCTTTCGGTACCGATCAGGATTGGGAGGATGATCCCCTCGATGCCGCGGGTGATCTTTTTTCCGACATCTTCCTGAAAATCCGTTATGTCGAATACGGAGATAACAGGGACCCCTTCTATCTGAGACTCGGCAACCTACGTACCATGACCATCGGACACGGCATACTCATGAAGGATTATGCCAACGATTTCGACTTTCCCGCCATTCGGAGAATCGGCTTCAATACAGGCATTCAAGGAAATAAGATTGGTCTCGAAGCGGTCGTCAACGATCTTAGCAAGCCGGAAATCTTCGGAGGCAGACTGGTATTGCGTCCCTTTGGAAAGGCCTTCCCCCTCGGCTTCGGTTTTTCCGGGATCATCGATGTCGATCCCGACAGCATAACCGATCCCCTTACGGCCCCGACGGATATGCCGAGCGATATCATGATCTCTGCCGCGGCTGTCGATCTGGAATTACCGGTTATCCAAAAGAGTGCTTTGTCCATTGTTCTTTACGGCGATATGGCAGCGATGGTACCTATCATCGACGGAAATTTCGAATTTGATGCTGTATGGGAGGATGGAGCCTCTTCGATCAGCGGCCTTCGGAATTACGGAGTGGACAGCGGTCTCTTCGGTAACATTATCTTCCTCGATTATCGTCTCTCCTACCGTTATTACGACGGAGTATTCCACCCGACACTCTTCGGACCGAATTACGAAAGGCTTCGTGGTATCTATGCCGTCGAGGCATACAACTACCTCCAGGATCCATCCTCTTCCGACTATGACAGGAGCGTCATGGGAATATACGGAGAGGCCGGAGCAACCCTTTTTCAGGCGTTTAGGATAGAGGCAAGCTATTTCGGGCCATGGAGCCCCGACGGAGGGGAAGTTGAAGAAGATGAAATGAGCCTGACTCTCAGCATACTACCGGAGGTGATTCCCGTTCTCGGTATCTACGGCTCGGTTACCTATTCGAGAACGAAATTCTTCCCGCTTCTTGCAGGAAGTAGCGATGAGGATCTTTCCCTCTTCGATGCATACGCAGCCTTCAGCGGAGAAATCGTCTATCCCGCTGCCCCAACCCTTGATATCGCGCTTTCAGTGGGAACCGCAATGAAGTATGACGGTCAGGACCCTGTCTATAATGATGACGGGACTCCTGATATGGCTCCGAGTTTTACCCTTGAAACACGCATACACTTTTAGTATGTTCTGAGTATGGAGAGAACACAACAGGACCGATCCCGAAGCATTCATCTGCTTCGGGATCAGGTCGCCCGAAAAATAGCGGCCGGCGAGGTTATCGACCGGCCTTTTTCTTTGCTTCGTGAGCTGATGGACAATGCCGTGGATGCCGGAGCAGATACCATTGACGTCCACCTTGCAGGCGGAGGCACCAGAAGTGTTCGAGTAGTCGACAATGGTTGCGGAATGGAACGGGAAGACCTTGAACTCTGCTTTCTACCCCATGCCACCAGTAAGATTTCCGAGGTCGAAGATCTCGACAGGATAACGAGCCTGGGATTCAGGGGGGAAGCACTTTCTTCCATAGCCGCCTGCAGCAGGTTGAGGATTACCAGTGCCGTTGCCGAAGGAGAGGCTTTTACCATAGAAGTCGACAACGGAAAACTGCTTTCTCTCCAGCCGTCGAAGGGGAGAAAGGGAACTGTTGTCGAAGCATCAGATCTCTTCTATTCCATACCTGCCCGAAAGCGTTTTCTCAAGAGTGATCAGGCAGAATTGTCGGCATGCCGTAAGCTCTTTGCGGAAAAGGCCCTCGCTTTTCCCGAGATCAGCTTCCGCCTTTTTTCCGAAGGGGAGTTGAAACTCTTTCTTCCCGCCTCGTCCCTCATCGATCGAGTCACGGCATCCTATCCCGGTCAGGTACATGCCTCGATGATCCATACAATCCAGGGTGCTGGAGAAGGGTTTCACTTCACAGCCCTTGGTTCAGGGCTCTCGCTTTATCGAAAAGACAGGCGCTACATCCACATCTATGTCAATAAGCGAAAAATCGATGAATTTTCCCTGGTTCAGGCCGTCAGTTACGGATACGGCGAATACCTGCCCGGGGGAACCTTTCCTGTCTGTTTCCTTTTTCTCGAGGTTGATCCCGAACGGGTGGATTTCAACATTCATCCGGCAAAGAAAGAAGTACGCTTTCGCGGCCTCAAAGAGATCCATCATCAGGTTTCCTCGGGAATCCGTGATTTTCTTCGCAGCAAATGGCCGACGCCCCTGCCCTATGAGATACCGGCCGCAGACGATCGTCCACACCTTTCCGAAGGGGAGAAAAATGATTTCGGCTCCTCGGGCTTTCCAAAACCATCCTACGACAAGGCCCCGTTTTCAAAGTCCTCTATGAGCCCTCGCTCGAAAAATTCTTTTTCTTTTCCGCCGTCATCGACTGTTGCTCCGGTAAAAAGCAACGCCGAACAAAATCGCCAGTTCTACGATCGCTTCGAACAGACCCGAAGCCAGCAGGAACAGCAAGCCGCAGAGGAATCGCAGGCCTACGCCTTTCGCTACCTCGGACAGGTCTTCGGCCTGTTCCTTGCCGCGGAAAAGGAGGGAACCTTCTACCTCATCGACCAGCATGCGGCACACGAGCGGATTCTCTACGAACAATTTGTAGCAGGTGCATCACGCAAACAGCAACTTCTCATACCCAAACGGCTGCAACTCGACGATGAAGGCAAAACCCTGCTTCAAGGTCAAATCGATTACTATCGCGGACTGGGAATCGTTATCGAGGCAGAAAAGGAGGGAGATAATCTGCTTTTGACGGCCCTTCCGGAAAGCTGCGTTCATCTCGAGAAGGAGATCACAACCTTCATCGAAAGCCAGGAAACGGGAAGCGACGGCTTTTCCGAACGAATTTTTGCCAATCTTGCCTGCAAAGCCGCTATAAAAGAGGGGGAATTTCTTCCCCCGGAAACGGCCAAAAAGATCATTGCCGGAACCTTCGCCCTAAAACAGCACCGCTGTCCCCACGGAAGGCCCCTCTATTTCTCTGTTACCGAAAAGGAACTCTACAAGGCCGTGGGAAGAACTTTTTAGCGTAGGCCTTGTGTTCTTGCCTTGCCGGAAAGGGCGGCCTTGAACGTGGGGCCGCCCTCCGTTTTTCATACTATCGAATCAGCTCCTCGATTTCCTGCCTCTTCGGATAATCGGGCTGTTTTTCCAAAAGCTTGTTGAGGATGTTCTTCGCAGAATCGTTCTGGCCCTTTGCGAAAAGAAGCTTCCCAAGCTGGTAATAGGCATCCCAATAGCTCGGATCGACCTTTATAAGCTCCTGGAGACTTGCGATGGCATCATCCTGGTCTCCTGTTTCGATGTACGCAAGGGAAAGATTATAGCGCATGAGGGTAGCATTCGGTTTCTTTTCGATTGCCGCCTTATAGTGTTTAATGCTGTCCTGGTAGAGCTCCTTGTGAAGGTAGACATTTCCCAGATTGTTGTTCACCTCGAGAGACTTCGGGTCGATTGCATAGGCGGCAAGTAACTGATCAAGGGCTTCATCGTATTTTCCCTGATCATCGTAGAGTTTACCGAGGTTGATTTTTGGAGGAAGGTAGCCGCGGTCCTTGGCAATGGAGGCCCGATAGGCGCTTACCGCCCCGTCGCTGTTGCCGACTGCCTCACTCGTAAGACCGAGGGTGTAGAGGTAGACGGCAGAAGAGGAATCAAGCTGAACCGCCTTTGCCGCATTCTCAAAGGCATCATTATCTTTGCCAAGCTGCAACTGGACCAGTGCGATATTATAACGGGCGACAGGGTCCTCAGAGTCGGCCGCAATGGCGCGCTTATATGCAGCCTCTGCCTCCTGATACTTACCGAGGGCGGTCAAAGCTACGGCATAGGAGCCCTGGTAGATATTTCTGTCGGGCTGAAGAGCGGCAGCCTTCTGATAGTTTTCCGAGGCTTGTTTCATATCGCCTTTCTGCTTATACAATTCACCGAGCTGATAAAATGCGACGTCACTCTCTTTATTGATCTGTGCAGCCTTGCCGAAAGCATTGATTGCCGCGTTGACATTGCCAAGTCGACGCTGGGTTACGCCGAGATTGAGATACGCCTTTTCATGCTGGGGATCGATATGGATGGCAGCCTCAAAGGATTGCCGTGCATCGTCATATTTTCCGGCACGATACTGCGCCTTTCCCAGTTCAAAGAGCAGATCGGCGTTTTCGGGATTGAGCCGTGCAGCCTGTTTGTAGGAATCGATGGCATTGTTCCATTGCCGCTGCTTGCTGTACACCTTTCCGAGGGTGTTATATGGTACCCACAAATTGGGATCGCTTTGAATAGCACGATTTGCATAATCAACGGCCTTTTTAATATTCGAATCACTATTTTCATCTTCCCGAAAAAAGGTTTCACCGGTATTTGCCAAAGCAGGAGCCGAAGAGGGATCGATATCGAGGGCCTCAGAGAAGAAGCCGCGAGCACCGATATAGTCTTTTTGATCCATAGCTTCTTCACCCTGGCGCACAAGATTCTTGAGCTTCTCAGCCTTTTCCCGCTCCGCCTTATCAAGGGCCGCAAGGCGATCGGCTTCCTGACGCTGGCGTTCTTCAGCCGCCTTGCGCTGATCTTCCAGCTTGCGAAGCTCCTCCTGGCGTTTGGCCTCAAGTTGCCTATCCCGTTCCTGTTCGGCGGCGCTGGTTTCACTACTTTTCAGACTTTGACCAAGATCGGAAAGGGTGTCTTTCAGCGCCTCCTGACTCTGTCGCTCGGCATCAGCCGCCTTTTTCTCAGCCTGCTTCCGCTCCGCGATGATTTGATCACGCAGATCCTTGGCATCCTGGTCGTCGCCATTCTCAATCAAAAGGCCGTCCAGCAAATCGAGGGCGCGTTGATACTCCCCCTCTTTGAAATAATCTTGGGCAAGACGCAGGGTGTTTTCCCTCCGCTTGGCAGCATCACTGACAACGGCAGAACTGCTGCCTTCACCGCTGTCGGCCGTTCCCGTTGCCTGACGTCCTCTGCCTATCAGCAGAGCCCCTCCGCCGAGAAGAAGAAGGAGCGCCAAGGCGGCCCCTCCGATGATTAATCCTTTACGCTTATCCATAGCCGCTCCATATCTGTCTTAATCAATAATATCAAAGGATCCTTCATAATCCTCGGTCTTTTCGGTTCCTGCCGAGAGATTGGTAGTGTCGCTCCCCGCATTTTCCAGAGAACCAAGGACCTGATCCAAGAGAGCCTGCTGTCGTGCAGCCTCCTCCTTCTGTCTTCGTTGTTCTTCGAGTTTCTTACGCTCCTCTTCCTGTACCGCCCCGCTGAGCAGAGAAATCATCTTGTCGATGGCCCCCTTCTGGGGATCGTTCGGCTTGAGTACAAGGTACGTCTGATAATCGCTTACCGCTTCCCGATACGATCCCTTCTTTACCCGAAGATTTCCGCGATTGAGATACGAGGGGGCAAAAGAGCCATTTACCGTGACACTTTTTCCGTAATACTCTAGGGCCTTATCCGTTTGTCCGAGACGCAGATAGTTGTTTGCCATATTAAAATAGAAGGTATCCTTCAAAGCAGAAGAGGAGGCCAGTCCCCTTTCATATGCAGAAATCGCATTTTCGTACTGCTCAAGCTGCTCATAGGCGATTCCGAGATATTGATAGGTCTTTGCGTTGGCTGGGTCCTCTTTCACGGCATTTTCGAGAACCAAGACGGCACGAGCCGGCTCATTATTTACAAAGAGCTTTTCTCCCTGTTCGAAAAGAGTCTCGGCGCCAATCGGGAAAACAACAGAGAAAAAGGCAGCCCAAAGAAAAACAAGAGAAAGAAGCCTCATATGGACATGTCGTTTCATTCTCCGTATTATTATATCATGTTTAGTTCGTTTGACATGAATCATCTTTCTCACTTAACCTTATCTGAGGAGACGATATAAAATGCCATTAGTCATCGCCCTCATTATCATACTCGGCATAGGAATCGGACTGTTTACCTTTTTTCTTGTTCGGTCAATTATAGCACCGAAACAGGTTGCTTCCCTTGAAAACGCACTGAAGCAGGGAAAGCCGAATACCGTTGTCAGGATAGCCAAACAGATCATCGCAAAAAACCCTCGCAATGCCGAGGCCCATTATTATCTTGGCCTTGCCTATCTGGCCCAAGAAAAACCGGAACTGGCCCTTATGGAACTGAAGACCGTCAATCAAATCGGAACCTTCGGTCCGGGACTCTCCGAAGTGGCCTTTCGGAAAAGAATAGCCGATCTTTTTGAACGATTCAACCAGGAAGAAGAAGCCCTTAAAGAATACCTTCTGCTTATCAAACTGGAACCACAGAGCGCCAATCACTATTATAAAGCAGGTTCCCTTTTCGAAGCTCGGCAAAGAAGTGAAAAGGCTCTTAACTACTATCGAAAAGCAATAGAACTTGATCCCCGCCATTCCGATGCCCATTACAGCCTTGGTTATGCGCTGTTTAGAGGGAAAAAAGTGGTGGAGGCGAAGATCGAGCTTGAAGAGGCTCTCAAACACAACCCGAATAACTACAAGGCGCATTTCTATCTCGGAAAGCTGTTGAAAGAGAACCACGACTACGTTGCGGCGCTTTTGAACTTTGAGAAGGCACAACGGGATCCGGAGATCAAAATACGGGCTCTTGTGGAACGGGGGAGCTGTTACATGCACATGAACAGCTTCGACAAAGCGGTGACGGAACTGGAACGGGCCATCAAGCTTTCCGTTAACGATAGTTCACAGGAGGTACTGTACGCCCGGTATTTCCTGGCACTTTGTTACGAAAAAAGCAGAGACTTTGAAAAGGCAATAGAACAGTGGGAAGCAATCTACAAGAAGAAGCCATCGTTCCGCGACGTCGCCGAAAAGCTGAGCCAGTACCAGGAACTGCGGACGGATGATCGTATCAAGGATTATCTAACCGCAGGACCTGTCGAATTTCTTGAAAT
Organism: Sediminispirochaeta smaragdinae DSM 11293; assembly: GCF_000143985.1. Lineage (GTDB taxonomy): Bacteria > Spirochaetota > Spirochaetia > DSM-16054 > Sediminispirochaetaceae > Sediminispirochaeta > Sediminispirochaeta smaragdinae. The sequence continues at coordinate 2,539,444 of NC_014364.1, forward strand.
TTGCAAGGGCATAGCCCTTTCAATGGAGCTCAATATCCGGGATGTGACCGACATCAAAAACGGCTGCCAAATCATTGCCGTGGAAAGCGATTCACGGTGGAGGAATGCCAAAAAGATGCCGAAACTCCTCTGGTTTCTCAGGGTTCCCGAAATGATAACCGAGTCGACGGTCAGGTCGATTCTCGACGAAATGAAGAAGATGTCGGTTACCAGAGGTGTTATTTTTACCAGTTCGAATTTCTCCAGGCGAGCGGCCGAATTCAGTGAAAGCAGACCCGTCGAGCTTATCGATAAGGATGCACTTCAAAACATACTCCGCAAGGTAAAATTGAATTGAGAAGTCTATGCGCAAACACAAGTCTCACCCCCCAAAAACAGTAAAGGTTCTCTGCGTCTCCGATCATATTGATCCGCTTATCTATTCCAATGGGATCAAAGAGCGTTTCAAGTCCGTTGGTCTGGTTCTAGGTGCCGGGGATTTGGAGCTCCCCTACTACGGATATATTGTTTCCAGTCTCAATAAGCCTCTCGGTTTTGTTTTTGGTAACCATAATCTAAAGAGAATCAGTTTCTACCGCAAAGAGTATAAATCCTTTCAAGCCGATGTAAGTAACACGTCCTTTCTCGAACGCAGCTTCGGGAGTACCTATCTTGGGGATAGAACAGCAAAGATGTCGGGGCTTTTACTTGCAGGGCTCGGCGGAAGTATGCGCTATAATAAGGGTATGAATCAGTTTTCCGAATTTCAGATGGCTATGAAGATATTGAAACTTCTTCCCGGCCTTTTGGTCAATCGGATCTTTCGAGGCAGATGGCTCGACATCCTGTTGACTCATGCACCCCCTGCAGGAATCCACGACAGGGAAGACCAATGTCACCGGGGCTTCAAGGTGTTTCTCCTCTTCATGAAGCTATTTAAACCGGCATACTTGGTTCATGGACATGTACATTTGTATGATCTCAACGCAACACGGAAGTCTACATACCGTACAACAACGGTGGTAAACGCCTATGAACATATTGTAATCGAGGTAGAGGTCCCCAGATGAGTGAAAACTCGGCTCTTGTGCAAAATCAAGCACGAGAAGATTTTAATAAAGCAAGAACGAAAGCCGCCTTCTCAAGAATTCTGAACGCGCTTTCACCGGAAAAGCAGCGCCTGCTTTCCCTGGAAGATGTAAAGAATCTTCTGAAGCCGAAATCGCAAACCTACAAGGGTATGCAGGCGGTTGATATCGATTTGATAGTAGGAAGTGAAGGACGATATAAGGATTTTACTTCCGCCTTTTTGCCCAAACGTGATTTTATTCGGGGACGCTGGGAAAGTGTCGACCGTGCCCATCTCATGGATGTCACCCTGCCGCCCATAAAGCTCTATGAGATCGGCGGTGTCTATTTTGTACGAGACGGTAACCATCGCGTCTCGGTGGCAAAAAGCCAGGGTGGCAGGGCCATCGATGCCGAAGTAATCGAGTTGGATACGGAACTGAAACTCGAACCGGGGATGACGCAAAACGATCTGAAATGGCTGGTCATCAACTATGAAAAGGAGAGGGTCTTCGAGGAAACAGGCCTCGGAACGGTCATTGACAAACGTGAGATCCACTTTACCGAGACCGGCCGCTGGATAGAGCTACTCCGTCATATACAGGGCCACAAGTATTATATCAATCAGGACAGGGAAGATGAAATTCCCTTTCTCGAAGCGGCGAAGTCGTGGTACGAAAATGTCTATCTTCCCATTGTCGATGTAATCTTTCGGGAGAACATTCTTGCCCGCTTTCCCGGACGAAGTTTCGGAGACCTTTATATGTGGATTATCAAACATTGGGACGGTTTAAAACACAAATATGGAAACGACTTCTCTTTAAACAAGGCCGCCATCGACTATGCAAATCGATATGGGAAAAGCAGAAGAGAGCGTTTTACCGAGAAGCTCCGAAAGATAGGCAAACTACTGCGCTCCTTCTTCCTGCGATAGATCACAGGGACCGAAAAGAACGGCGATCCCGCTGCTTCTATCATAGGCGTATGCTCGCCACTGGGTGGCATCTTTTCCCCTGCCGCGCGCCAAGAGCTTTTTCGGAAAGTGAAGCACTCCATCATCGCCGACAGTGGCCTTTTCCGAAAGAACGGAATCATCCATTTCGTTATAGAGCCGGAATTCGGTATCGAGCCAATTGGCCTGCTCTCCCGGCAAAACAAGAGCAAGGGCATCGGTTTCAGAACGGAATGGAAGAATGGCATCGTTAAAGGAAATCGAGTCATCGATCGAAAAACGCACCGAACTTTCCCTTCCTCCCTTGTCGATGAGCGTAACCTCATATGAGGCCCTGGGAAAACGGTCCTCATTCGGCATTTCAAAACGTGGATAACCATACCACGCCTCTCCGTTTCGGTCGATGATGATAAGCTTATCCTCTTCTACCGTCCAGGAAAGTTCACGTTCTGTACAATCGAGGCGAAGGGAGCCCACATCCTCAATACCGTCTCTGTCGTCGGCAAGAACAAAAAGTCGAAGTCCCTCGGTATACTCTCCCCCGTCTGGGACTGAGATTTCAAGACGCCAGAACAGAGAGGCTATTTCCGGGCTATACGCACTACAGGATGAAAATGAGAGGATGACAAAAAAAAAGAATAAAACCGAGACGAGCTCAGATGCTTTCGACATAAGACATTTTGGTAACGACCGGATTTGCATAGGTTTCAAGAAGTATTTCACGGACCTCGTCGGGCAGGTGTTTAAACCGCTTCATCAACTGCTCACGATCATGATCATCGTATCGATCACTGAAAAGTGTACTTCCCTTCACCATGTCATAGGCAAGATAGTTAGTTGCCCAAAGACGGTATGAAGACTGAATCTTTCGATCAATCTCTTCAGCCAGTTCACGGTCGTTCTTGAAAGTTCCCTCTATCGGCTTGGAAAAAGCGTAATGGACACGCCCTTTGAAACCTTTCATACCGGCCATCATTGAGACAAGATCCTCGTATTTCCCTTTTTTGTGTTCTCCGCGTACCTTCTTGTGGTACAATTCCCATGCCTTCATACGATCACAGGGGTCATATTCATAGCTGATGGCAACAGGCACAATACGGCAGGAACGGGTGAACTCCTCAAAAGGAATCTTTCGTGCACGATCGACCAGCTGGAGCATTTTGACAACCGCGGCGTTGGTATGATCCTTCCCATCCTTGGACCGGCCGGGTCCCTGTGCGATCCATATCGATTCATCCGTATCTTGAAGCACATGGCGAATATAGGCCGACAATTGCAAACTTGCCACAAGCTGTTCCCGTATCGGAAGATTCCGCTTTACGATAAAAGAACGATTTATCCTGATGACATCGGCGACCGTCTGATTGATCATCAAATTGTCTCCGAAGGCAATTTGCGTCAAAGGCATACCATATCGTGTCAGGACATAGTTTAGCAAAGCCGGATCAAGAACAATATCCCTGTGGTTGGTTATAAAGAGATAGGAAAGCTTTTTATCGAGGAATTCCCCCCCCGAATAGCTGATTCCGCTGATCGACTTCTTAACCACAAACTTTGTGAGAAAGGTATCGACACTCACCTTGCGCTGAAAATCAAAAACACTCTTTACGGAACGGAATTTCCTCCGCATATAAGAACGGAGGGCAAAATCGACAAGGGGTTTGGCAAATTTCGGTAGATGAGGTAAAAAGGCGGTTCGGATTCCCGATACCAACCATTCGCTTTTTCCCAAACGGGAGAGGACCTCTTCTACTTCATCATCCCGATAGGGACGAATATCTTCAAAATCAATAGTATCCAACAGCTTCTCAAGATCCATAGTGAGTAGAGTACCCCTTTATTGTCGGAAAGTAAAGCCGGAATCGATTTTGAGGGCATCACGCTGTTTTTGAAAAATGAACGTAAGCCCTTCGTCGGCAGCGGCGATAAGCGAAGCAAGTTGTTCGGAGGAAAAGGTTCCCTTCTCTCCCGTTCCCTGGAGTTCTACAAAGGCCTCTTCCAGTTTCACAATGTTCATATCAACCTCGGCCCGACTATCGTGCGCATAGTCGAGGTCACAGACGACCTGTCCGTCCACAATACCGACACTCACGGCGGCGAGTTGTCCCTTGAGATAATAGTCGGCACCACCCCGCCCTTCCCGTTCGGCAAGCGCACTAAGCGCCTCATAGAGCGCTACCCATCCCCCGGAAACCGATGCAGTTCTTGTGCCACCATCGGCCTGAATGACATCGCAGTCGACGGTCAGGGTCCGTTCGCCAAGTTTCTCCATATCAACGGATGCACGGAGGCTCCGTCCGATGAGACGCTGAATCTCGGTACTTCTGCCGTCCCGTTTACCGATCTCCCGCTGCTTTCTTCCGCCCCCGGTACTGCCAGGCAGCATACCATACTCGGCGGTAAGCCAGCCGCAGCCCCTTCCCTCTAAAAAGGAAGGAACACGATCTTCAAGGGAGACGGTACAGATAACCTTTGTATCACCGTAGGATGCGAGGCAGGAACCGGCTGGGTGAATCAGATAGGATGTTTGAAATTGAACATCCCGCATCAGTTTTCGCCTCTCGTATATTTATCCATGATTTCCGGAAATTCATAATAGATGATACCGTCGTCACGGACCTCCATTCTCACATGTTGATTATCGACCATTGCCTGGAGTATCTTTTCGGCCTCCTGCACAGCTATTCCCGTTTCAATAACCACATCGGAGACGGTAAGTTTTCCCTTTTGCCGGTCCGCGAGCCTGTAAAGGGATGCCCGTAAATTACGATCGATCGCACGGGAATCATCATCGTCGAAGGGGTCTTCATCATAAAATTCAGGGAATCTCCCACGACGGGATCTGTCGATAGTATGATTACGAGTAACCGATCTTATCACAAAATAGACGATAAGAAAGGGAAGCAAATACTCGAAAGGTCCGAAAAAGAAGAACATTCTCAGCCACTCCTTCTTATAAGGATAATAGAAAAAGCAAGGAAAGCGAACTATTTCCACTCCCTATCTTCATTAAAATGGGAGAATAACTGCTCGCCATCCGACTGCCGCCCCGGATTTCCGTAACCGGGCAGCAGATCCCCCTTGAATATAACCCCATTGGATGAAGAAAGCGTAGTTTGGAACTCCTCTCCACTCCATAGAACGGTAAGGCCCTCTTCACCGCCTGCGGCAACATGGAATTCCCCCCCCCTGCCGTCAACGATGGCACCCGAAAGGGGCAAAATAGCCCTGGTTACCAGCAAGGGAACTCTTCCTTCTGCAAAGTGTTCCAGCGGCACCGGCGAAGCCGATGAAAAGAGACGGAACGCCTCGGCATCAAGCTCGGGCCACGATTGTACAAGGCGAACCCCCAAACGTGCAAGTACCAGGGCACTAAGGGTATTGGAGGCTGGAAGAGGCCATGAGCTGGTAAGAAAAAGATCACAAGCATCAATTCCCGCAAGTTCTGCGGCCTGTTGCAAGAGAGGAACATGAAAGAGCGAGGTGACCCGAAAGAAACGCACCGCCCGTTCCATGGCCTCTCGTATGCTTGCCGTGAAGGAGGCAACGTGGCCTTCGGGTACAAAAAAAGGAAGAAAGGCCTCATCCTCTTTCTTTGCCTCACGAAAAGGGACCAACCGTCTGCCGCTCTTCGGTGGCCCGGCGCACTCCCTCGACGTATAGGAAGAGATTGCTTTCGCTCGAAAAGCACAGAGCCTTTCGCAAGCCCGGGCCCCGGGATCATCCGGCGTCTTTCCCGGCTCGGACTCCAATGCATCGATTATGAAGGACCAGAACGCTCTTCGCAGCTGTTTCAACTCCCCGGGAGGAAGAAAGAATGATCCTCTGATATCGGCCTCAAGGTTCCCTAAACGGTAGCGTTCATCCCGAGTTGCACGAAATAGATCACGCAGGATATCTTCATCGATGGGGCGATTTTTTGCAGGTTTGAAATCTGTCTGGTATCGCCACTGGCGGCCACAGGAACGAATGGAAAGCCCTTTTTCCTCGAGCAGGATAAAGAGATCGACGGGCTGAGAAGCTCGAAAGAGCGGCAAAGCATCCACATTGGAGTGCCCTCCGCGTCTGGACTCTCCGACCTTGTAGATCTTCATACCGGCCGTGGTCTCAACCGGAAGGGTGATCGTTACCGTAGAGGAGGCATCGGCCTTGGCCACGGGCCGGCGGCCGATACGCATCTCGGTAAGGGTGAAAGCCGAGGCCTGGCCGCCGGATGCATCTTGAAGGCGAAGACGATCCCCCCTATGTACTCTTCTGCTGATGCGGGCGGTAATCTGTTTTCCCCGAACCGCAACAACCTCTCCCACAAGGAGGCCGGAAATTCCGGGGGAGGCGGGGTAAACGACAGAGGCCCGATCCTCCGCCGTGGAAAAGCCGTGGGACCAATGCCGGCCAAAGGAACGGGCGAGGATACGGCGAGCCTCTCCGAGATAGCGTTCTTCTTCCCCTGGAGGAGCATCAAGCATGAGCCGATAGGCGCGAACCACCTGTTCGACATATGCCTCTTTTTTCAGGCGTCCCTCAATCTTCAGGCTTGCAATGCCCATATCCCGATAACGGGGAATAAGATCAAGGGCATAGAGATCTCTTGTGGAGAAAAAGAAACCGCTCTCTTTTTCACGCCTATCCAAGCTGTGGAACCGACGACGACAGGGCTGCTTGCAACGTCCGCGGTTACCGCTCCATCCACCCATCCAGCTTGAAAAAAGACACATACCCGATAAAGAACAGCAGAGGGCACCGTGAATAAAGAGCTCGATCTCGAGTGGGGAAGCCGCGGCAATGGCGGCAATCTCTTCAATATCGAGCTGACGCTCAAGGATGACACGGGATATTCCCATATCCTGCGCAATCTTGACTCCCGCAAGGTTATGAAACCCCATTTGGGTCGAAGCATGCACCGCTATATGTGGGAAGATCTCTCTCACTGCGGAGATGGCCCCTATATCCTGCATGATGAGGGCATCCGGCTCGAGACGTTCTATCTGAGAGACAAGCCGTATAGCAGAGTCGAGTTCAGACTCTTTCAGCAGGGTATTCAAGGTAATATAATAGCGACGATCTCGTTCTTTTGCATATTCGGCAAGGCGGGAAAGGTCATCAAAACTAAAATTGTCTGCTCCTTCCCGGGCATTGAAACTGGAAAGGCCTGCATAGACGGCATCGGCACCGCTGTCGATGGCGGTAACGGCACAGGAAAGATTTCCAGCCGGGGCAAGCAACTCGGGGATCATGTTCATGGTCCCAATGTACACCAAAACAGGCCGGGGCAAAAGGGGAAAAGCGTAAGGCTATATGGAACTCGAAACGGCAGTCTCGCCGGCAGGCAAAACAGGCCGACAGGTGCTAACATCGAGGAGAAGGCTACTGATCGTCTTACGCTCATCACCATCGACCGAAAAAGAGAAGTTGCGAAAGCCGATGGCCTTCAGCATGATGTGGATCATGACGATGCCGAGACCGGCGCCTTCGGAAAAATCCTCCGCTACGGTATAGGCATCGGTAAGGGTGGTATAGCAGCGCGCAATCTCAATTTTAGAGGCTATCCGTTCACGTTCGGTTTGCAGCAACCGGGCACTATTGACTACCTGAAGGGCCAAGGTGCCTCCTTTTAGATGAAAACGAAAACAGACATAATACCCCTGCTCGGTAAGAATCCTGTTGTAGGAGGAAAGATCATGTGAAACGGTCTGCTTAAAGCGACTCATGCCCTCTTCATACTCTGCCGTATCGAAAATATCAAAGCCGCTGCGTTCGAAAAAAAGACGTTTGGCATTGGCCTTGTGGGCATTTCCCGCAAGCTCGTGCATGCAATACAACAAGCGATCTTTTAATTCAATCAAGCCGCATTCTTCAAGATAGAGGGAAAGGAGAAGATCGATATAGCGGCGCTGGGGCATTCCGTAGGCAGACAACTTGACTTCAAGCTGTTTGTTGTGAGCAAGGGCGTAACGGATCTTCTTCATTGCAGTTTCAGCCGACTTCATGATGCAATCCTACCCCCACTCAATCAGAACTTGATTAAACGAAGATTTTGTTCATATTATTTTACACCGACAATGGGCATTTGAAAAGTTATCCGTGCAGAGGAATTCTCAAAAAAATACGTGTGCCCTTGCCTGGGGCGGAATCGATCTCAATATTTCCTCCATGAGCCTCTACGGTACTTTTTACAATCGCCATTCCGAGCCCTGTGCCCCCTCCCTTTGACGAGCTGTAGAAGGGTTCGAAAACCCTCTCAAGGACCTCCTTATTCATCCCTTCTCCGGTATCCGACACCGTAAACAGGAGCCATCCATCATTATCTTCCGCCGTCAAGGAAAAAGAGCCCCCCATTGTCATCGCCTTTCTGGCATTGTCGGAAAGGTTCGTCAAGGCCCTGAACATACGCTCCTGATCGAAAATGACCGGTCCCTGGTGTCCGTTTCGCAAGGTTATCTCACAGCGGCGGGAGGCAAAACGCCGACGGACCCATTCCTCAAGACGAAGGAAAAAGCCATCAAGGTCAACCGATCCCATATCCAGACGTATCTCCCCCCGCGAATAATCGAGAAGCTCGTTGGCGAGCTGATTGAGCCGCTCCGCCTCGAAACGGATATTGCGAATATAGTCCATATTTTTCTGTGGAATACCTTCGCTGATCAGCAGAAGATCGGTATACGCCTTCACCACCGAAATTGGGTTTCGAATATCATGAAGGATCATGGATGAGAATTTTCCCAGGGTCGAAAGACGTTCACTCTTCAATAATTCCGACTGTGCCGTCTGAAGATCCCTGTTTGCAATCTCAAGACGCTTGTTTCGTTCCCGAAGGTCTTCAAGGAAGGTGTCGTTGCTTTTCCTCACCATGGCGGAGAGGCTTTTTACAATGGCAAAGGCAACCATTGGCTTTTCTTGAAGGATCTTTTGAAATTCATCCTGGCCGATATAGAGAACCCGAGTATTTCCCCTGCTCTTCACCGTTGCACTTCGGGGAAGCTCGTCCACAAGAGCCATCTCGCCAAACAGATGACCGGGGCCGTGGACAGCCAGCATATCGGCCTGATCGCTTCCGTAGCCTTTCCAGACTTCGACCTCTCCCGACATGATAATATAGAAGCGATCTGCCTCATCATTCTCCCAGAACACAACCTCTCCGGCAGAAAAACTGGTTTCATGGCAATAAGCCATGATGTCCCGAATATCGGTATCGTCAAGATCCTTAAAAAAGTAGATGGTGCGGAGAAACTGAAAATATCCGATTCTCTCCATGCGAAAACCTCCCCGGCGTCAAAGGGTAGAAGCTACTCGCCGATAATTTTGATCAAAACCCGCTTTCTACGGCGACCGTCGAACTCGCCGTAGAAAATCTCTTCCCACGGACCGAGATCAAGCTTCCCATCGGTGATGGCAACGACGACCTCACGTCCCATAACCTGTCTCTTGAGGTGCGCATCACCGTTGTCCTCACCGACATTGTGATGGTATCCCTTCCGACTATAGGGAGCGAGTTTCTCGAGCCACTCAAGATAATCCTGATGAAGTCCCGACTCATTGTCATTTATGAAAACACTCGCGGTAATGTGCATTGCATTGACAAGACAGAACCCCTCGCGTACTCCGCTCTCCTGTAATGCTTGTTTGACATCGTCCGTAATATGGACAAACTGATATCGCTTTTCCGTATTGAACCACAACTCTTTTCGAAAACTCTTCATGGTAACCTCCTGTAGTCGAAAACAGTAGCCGAAAACACTATAACAGAGATAGGGGGCGTTACACCACCAAGATTTTTCCTCCTTCCATCACCGCCAAGATTATACTATACTTTTTTTATGAGCTACTTTACTTCCCTATCACCGATAGCCCAGGCCGCCATTGCCACCTGCTTTACCTGGTTGATGACCGCACTGGGTGCTTCTATGGTCTTTTTCTTTAAGAACATTAATAAAAAGGTGCTGAATGCGATGCTCGGCTTTGCCGCCGGAGTGATGATCGCCGCAAGTTTCTGGTCGCTTCTCGCACCGGCTTTGGAAATGGCAGAGAACGCCGGTAATAAAACGCCCTGGATTCCGGCGGCCGTCGGCTTTCTCTGCGGAGGGGCATTTCTCTTTCTTGTGGATAAGATCCTCCCTCACCTTCACCAGGGTGAGCCGATCGAACATGCAGAGGGGATATCGACGAGCTGGCAACGCAGTATCCTGCTGGTTCTTGCCATAACCCTTCACAATATTCCTGAAGGCCTTGCCGTCGGAGTGGCATTCGGGGCCATCGCTGCAAACCTGCCGAGTGCAAGTGAAGCAGGGGCCATAGCCCTTGCCCTCGGTATCGGTCTGCAGAATTTTCCCGAGGGAGCGGCCGTTTCCATTCCCCTGAGAAGAGAGAGGCTTAGCAGGGCGAAAAGTTTCTGGTATGGCCAGCTATCGGGCATTGTTGAGCCTATCGCAGGGGTTATCGGAGCGCTTTTGGTCATTATCATGCGTCCGATACTGCCCTACGCCCTTGCCTTTGCGGCGGGAGCCATGATCTACGTGGTAGTCGAAGAATTGGTTCCCGAGGGACAAAGCGAAGCCGCCCATTCGGATATTGCAACCCTCGGAACCATGCTCGGATTTACCGTGATGATGGTACTCGACGTCGCATTGGGGTAGGGATCAGGAGTCGTTTTCGGCCCCGGCCGGAAGCAGCCCCATCCCTTGAAACAGAACATCGGCGCTGTTGCGGTATTCCTCTTCAATGCGGTTGCGTTCTTCCTCTAAAAGGCGCTCGGCATTGGTGAATTCGACGGCAACCCGTTGCTGCATCTCCATTGGCGGCAACGGGACCGGGATTTCCGCCATGGCTCGTACATTCAATACACGAATGCGCTTTCCCGTTGACATGCCGAAAAGGAAAGCTTGTCCGGCCCTACTGCGAAGGTATCTGAAAAGAAAGCCGGGATCCACAAGATTGAGATCGGGACGAATGATGACATAGTTATCGCCGCCGGTGACGGGTATCGTACTCTTCCCGGTAAGCAGTAGTGGCCGAAAAAACTCTCCGCGGCAGCTGACGATGACATCACCCTGTCGCAACAAGTAGCGTTTGATTCTGGAAACCGATTCGATTCGCATGGTCGAAAGGTCGTTTACATCGAGGAGTCCCGCACCTACGTGTTTCAGACTGAGATAACGGACCTCTTCTTTCCCTTCTTTGGAAAAAAAACGTCCTGGGGCCCCACGAAAGATATCCCGGCAAAGCGACCCGAGTTGGACCGTATGAATTTTTTCATTGAGATACTGTTTTTGCCGGATGAAAAAACGGTCGGGAATCCAGACCGAGGCGTTTTGCATCTCCTCAATGGGAACCTTCCGCTCCATCAGCAACTCCGCGTTATGTCCAAGGCGTCTGAATAAAATTGTATGATCCTTAAAAGGAGCCTCACGGCGAAGGACAATAATCACTCTGGGTTCCCGGTCGTCCTTTCCATCGCCTGGCGCCTCAAAGCTGGTAACGGAGAGGAGCGCAACCTTGGTAGACAATATCTCACGCAGAGCCCTGTCGAGGGTACTGGAACCATAGAGAAGATGAGGACTAAAGGAATCTATGAGGATCCCTCCTTCGACAAGCGATTCAATGGCCCGCAGGAGATACGCACTCTCTCTGTTGATCTTGCCGGTAAATCCCCGGGCTTTTAGTGATTCAATAATAGGCCTATCAACATCCGGAGAGTCCTTTGGAGCTCCGTCTATAACAACGAAGGAGGCCCCTTGCCACGTTTCTGCAGCAAAGGGAGCATTGGAAGAGGAATGGGATAAACGGTCTCCATTCCTCTCATCTCCAATAGCCGACAGAGGCAAGGGCGGCATACCGAAGGGGAAAACAGGAATATCCGGCAGCATTTCTCCACTGCCGGCATCTGAAACAAGCATCTTGGCAAGGTTTTTGTAGATCGCTTTCATCATAATAAGTATAGTAGGAAGCTGGCCTATGACTGTCAAACAAAAAAAGTTATTTTAAGAAGGCTGTGCAGAAGCAAGCCAACTTGCGATCGAACGATCGTAATCGCTTATCACATCAAAAACTTTGGTAGCCAATCTCTGCCGAAGCTTCATATCAACATTCCCTCCCGCAGCAACATGTTGTGCAACCTCATCGTAGTCGGCAGGATCACAAACCACAAGCACATCTTTATAGTTTTTTGCCGCAGCGCGCAAAAGCGTCGGCCCGCCGATATCGATATACTCAAGCAAATCGTCTCCGACCACCCCGTCCTCAAGCATACGAACAAAGGGGTAAAGATTAACGGCAACCACATCGATAGGAACAATACCATGGACCTTCACGGTTTCCATATCCGAGGGATTGGCCCTTCGTGCGAGAATTGCCCCGTGGATCTTTGGATGAAGGGTTTTTACCCGTCCGTCGAGCATCTCGGGAAAACCGGTAACATCCTCCACCGGGATGACGGGAATAGAGGCCTTTGACAAAAACATCGCCGTACCGCCGGAAGAGATAATCTGGACTCCTGCCTCCCACAGGGATCGGGCAAACTGCTCAACCCCCTCCTTATTCCAGACACTGATCAGGGCCCGGTTCATGCTGCTTCCCTCCCGTGCTCTCATTTTCTTCTCCTTTCTTCGGCGAGCTCTTTGTACTTTCGCCCGATCGTGATTGCCTTCTCAGCAGCCTTCCCCCGATATCTGGCCGAATCGGAGAAAAAGGTATCTGCATCAAGGCCCAAGCTGTCACGCAAGCCCTGGTCGAGCAGATCCCAAAGCTTTTCATTGCGGGCAAGCGCCTCTTTCAGGGATATTTTCTCTTTTTCGCAGAGCAGTGTTGCCTTACGGATCGCCTCATGGGCATCGCTGTCCCCCTCCAAGGCAAGCAGAACATAGGCAGCCTCGGCGAGAACCATATCCCCTCCCATGTCCAGATTTTTTCGCATCTGTTGGCGATCCACATAGAGACTCTCTACAATCCGGTTCATCCGTTCAACAGCGGCGGAAAATCCGGCAATATAGTCGGCGACAAAACGGCTGGAGGCAGAGTTCGAAAGATCACGCTGATGTTCGGATATCTGATCCATAAAAAACGTGACCACCCGGGGAGCAAAGGCCTTCCAGAGGCTCTTGACATGTTCGCTGTTCCATGGATTCCGCTTTTGCGGCATGGTGGAAGAGCCAACCTGGGTCGAAGAAAAGAATTCCCGTACCTCGTCGATTTCGCTTCGCTGAAGGTGGCGCAGATCGTCGGCAAGGTTTGCAATAATGCCGAAAGCGGTATTGATCTCAAGGAGCAGCCGCAGCATATATTCCGGTTCAACCATCTGTGTCGCGTACTCAGCAGGCTCCAAACCCAGCTCCTGAAGATATTCCCGCTCCAGGCCCTGGGGATCGTCCACAAGAAGAGATGTTGCGTTGTAGGCACCCACGGCACCGGCAAGCTTACCGCGAAGATCACCACAGCGTTTCTCCATTTCAAGCAGGGATTTGCCCAAACGGGCCGCGTATTCCGCCATGGCAAAACCGAAGGTAACGGGCACCGCATGCTGTCCATGGGTTCTTCCTACCTGAGGAGTTTTCGCCTCTTTCTCTGCAAGAACGGCGAGACGCTCTTCAAGTTCCCACAGGAGGGGAAGAACCACCTCCCGAACGGCCCCGCCGACCCGAAGGCTCATGGCGGTATCCAAAATATCGACAGAGGTCGCTCCCAAGTGGACATAGGGATTAATCTTTTCGGGAACAAAGCGCTTCATGACGTTGACCAGTGCCCGAATATTATGATGCGTCCGCTCTTCCTCCTCGTATACCAATTCGGCAGTAACCTTTTGCCGGAGGGCCTCGGCATCAACCAATGTCTTTGCATCCTGACCATATAGACGTCTGGCATGAACCGTCAGCAGGGCAATCTCCGCCTCCAAACAGAAGGCGACATTGGCCTCCTCACTGAGGAAACCGCCCAGCTTCTCAAAAAGCTCCCTGTTCGCCAAATAATAACGGTGGTCCAGGGGCGAAAGGGATGCAAAGATCGATCGTTGTTCCATGTTTGATTTCTCCTTAGGCTGTAAATAAAAAACGGCTCCGTCAGGAGCCGATAAGGGTATCGATGGTCTCTTCTACCGCTGCCAGCCTCTTGCCGGCGAGCTTTTTCGCCTCATCAAGGCCGAGTTCCGGTTCACATGCCACGGAAGCGTAGAATTTGATTTTCGGTTCGGTACCACTGGGCCTGACGGTCACCTTGCTTCCCCCTTCCAAAAAGAACTGGAGAACATTCGACGAGGGCAGCTCCAGCTTCCCTAAACCGTGGCCCTCTACGTCACACCTCGTTCCTTTCAGGAAATCGGCCACTTCTACCACTTGTAAACCGGCGATCTGCTGCATGGGACGAGATCGAAGAGAGTCCATCAGATCCGCCATCTTCCGGACCCCTTCGGCACCGGAAAACCTACGGCTGACCAAAAGCTCCTGGAAATATCCGTAGCGCTCCCAGATCTCTTCAAGTCGCTTGAGCAGTGAGGTCCCCCGACTTCGATGATAAAGGGTCATTTCCGCAACCATAAATGCAGCGGAAACCGCATCCTTGTCCCGAACCTTATCGGTTACCAGATAGCCGTAGCTTTCCTCACCACCGAAGAGGAATCGCTCCCTGCCCCCCTCTTCGAATGCGGCAATCTTTGCGGCGATATACTTGAAACCGGTAAGAACGTCATAGGTGGTAATACCGTAACTCTCTGCTATACGGCGCTGAAGATCCGTGGTGACGATGGTCTTGACAAATGCCCCGTCAGAAGGAAGCCGTCCCAGTTCGCTTCGTGTCGAAAAGATATAGTCCGCAAGCAGACAGCCGGTCTGATTTCCCGTGAGCAAGCGGTATGAAGAACACTCGGCATCTTCGGGAACCGCAAGCCCAAGCCTGTCAGAATCGGGATCGGTGGCCATAACAAGATCGGCATGTTCCTTTTGGGCAAGCTCGATGGCAAGTTTCAGAGCCGAAGCCTCCTCGGGATTGGGATATTCGACGGTGGGGAAATTGCCATCTGGCTCCCGCTGCTCGGGCACGGTGATCACGTCTATCCCCATGGACGAAAGACTCTTTTCCACAGGGACGAGCCCGCTACCGTGAAGCGGGGTATACACCACCTTCAGATCCTTACCCTTCTCCTCCATAAGTTTCGGACGGAGCGAGCACCCCGCAACCATGGAGAGATACGCCTCGTCCACAGCATCCCCGATTTCGAAGAAAAGCCCCCTGGCCATGGCAGATTCAAGGGGAATACGGGATATCGAACCTGTCACGTTTCGAACCTCTTCGATGATGCCACTATCGTGGGGAGCAATAATCTGTCCTCCATCGCTCCAGTACACCTTGTAACCATTATACTCCGGGGGATTGTGGCTCGCCGTAACGACGATTCCCGAGGTTGCTTCAAAGTAGCGAACGGCATAGCTGAGTTCGGGGGTCGGCCGCAAAGAAGGGAAAAGCCTCACAATAATGCCGTTGCCGCAGAGCACTTTTGCAGCCTCTTCGGCAAAAAGCCGGGAATAGCGTCTGGAGTCGTAGGCGATGACCACCACGGGTTTTGCCTCAAGCCCCACTGCCTTTCGTATATAGTTGGCAAGCCCCTGGGTCGCCTGGCTAACCGTGAAGGGGTTCATCCGGTTGTATCCTGCCCCGATCACGCCCCTCATGCCTCCGGTGCCGAAGGCAAGACGGGTATAGAAACGATCAGCAAGATCCTTTTCATCCCCCGATGCAAGGAGCTCCTCCAATTCTTTTCTGAAAACAGGATGCTCTTCCCGTGAAAGGTATTCCCGGGCAAGATTCCGATACTCGGCAGCTGCCTGTGCTTCACCACTCATGATACCACCTCCACAATCTTCAGAATTTCTTCGGGACTGAAGACAATACGGGGAGCGCCGGCAGCCTGTAGCTGCCCAAGCGACCGATAGCCCCAGGAGACCGCCAATGCGTCGAAACCGGCGGCACGGGCGGTTGCCATATCAACATCGCTGTCCCCGACCAGGAGGACCTGCTCGGGAACTACCGATAAGCGCTTACTAGCAGATAAGGATCCAGAAGGATCGGGCTTCGGCGGCGTATTTCGATCCACACCGACAACGGCATCGAAGAGTTCGGAGGGAAGCCGCTGATCGATGACCGAAGAGGCGATTTCCAGATCCTTGTTGGTGATGATAGCCAATTTCAGCTTGCTTTGAGAAAGCTGCCGCAAAAGCCGTTCGATACCGGGATACATTCGGGTCTTTTCCACAGGATGTTCACGATAGATATCCAGAATATCATGGTAGAGCCTCTCGACCAACCGCCCGTCACCACGTTTTTCCGCAGGCATGGCCCTGCGGCCCGCCTCCCTCAGCCCGCTTCCGACAAAGCCCGGATAAGCCTCCGTAGGATGTCGGGGAAACCCGTTTCGTGCCAGGGCCCCATCAAGGGCGCTTACAATATCGGGCATGGTATCCAGCAGCGTTCCGTCCAAATCAAAGAAAATTGCTCGTATATTCATCTACGATTAGGCTACGCAAGGATAGGAACTAAGTCAAGATTGAGGCCGGCAAATATTGACGCTCCCCAATACCTATAGTCCCTATCCAAACCCAATTGAAGCCGGACAAGTCGTCGGAGTATACTTTTCGCATACACTTGGACCCCATGTGGAGAAGAACAGTTTGAAAAAGAAAGCAACAAAGGGAAAAGAGGCCTTTTTCCGCTTCTATCGGGAACTATACGGAGAGCGTTGGCCCTCCCTGGCCGAAGCCCTGAAAAGAGAACCTCGTCCTGTTCCCTTTTCAGAGGGCCTCGGCAAGAGTTACTACCTCGATCAGGCCTCTATCGATACCGCTAAGGCCCTTGGTGCACTTCCGGAAGAAGAGGTGCTCGATATGTGTGCAGCCCCGGGGGGAAAGAGTCTGGTCATCGCCGCCGCGATGAGGGGAAAGGGATCGCTGATCGCCAACGACCGCTCAGCCTCACGAAGAGCGCGCCTCAAGCGGGTCATTGCCGAGCACCTGATACCGGACTACGCCTCGATTGTAGAGATAACCTCTCACGACGCTTCGAAATGGGGGCTGTACGAGCAGAACCGTTACGATCGCATCCTTTTGGATGCACCCTGCTCATCCGAACGGCATGTGCTCTTGGATCCCGTCCATCTGGAGCGATGGTCACCCTCCAGAACCAGGAGATTGGCGGTCCAGGCCTTTGCCATGGCTGCGGCAGCCGCCGATGCTTTACGACCCGGAGGGGTTTTGCTCTACAGCACATGCACCATCAGCCCCTTTGAAAACGACGGGGTCATAGAAAAGCTCCTGAAACGAAGGGGGGATTTCATGGAAAAGGCGGAACTATCTCTTCCTTACGGTGAGGCGACCCGTTTCGGAATGATTGTTCTTCCCGACCGCGAGGCGGGGAAAGGACCGATGTACGCAGCACTTCTGCGAAAGCGTATGGTCTAAAGCGCTTTTCAAAGCAGTTCTAACACTCTATACTTCGCCCATGACCTTTCATCATTACGTGGTTACTGCACTTTTGAGCCTCGCTCCGATATCGGAACTGCGAGGTGCCATCCCCTTTGCCCTTGCAAAGGGAGCCGAACCCCTTATAGCCTATCTCTACTGTGTGGCCTTCAACGCGCTGGTGGCCCCGGTGGTGTATCTCTTTCTTTCCACCCTGCACAAACTCTTTCTCAGGATGGCGTGGTACTCCTCCCTTTTCGAGCGAGTCGTCGAACGAACAAGAAAAAAGATCGAAGCAAAGGTTTCCCGTTTTGAATATCTCGGGATAACCCTCTTCGTCGCCATTCCCCTGCCCGTTACCGGGGCATGGACCGGGACCCTCGGGGCCTGGCTTTTAGGATTGGGACGAAAAAGGACCATTCTTCATGTTCTTTTCGGTGTCGCTATTTCCGGTGCCATTGTGATCACCGTTTCTCTCCTGGGAATCGAGGCCTTCTCAATCTTCACAAAACAGGTATAAAACTTCAATGGCAATAGATCTGGCAAAAGAACTCAACAAGGAACAATTCATCGCCGCCAGCACTATAGACGGCCCTCTCCTTATTATAGCGGGTGCGGGATCCGGAAAGACCCGGATGATCACCTTCAGGATAGCCCACATGCTGGAAGAAGGGATCCCCCAATCCTCGATTCTTGCCCTTACCTTTACCAATAAGGCCGCACGGGAGATGTCGGACCGAATCCGTTCCCTCACCGGGAAACGGCTTTCGAACCTGACGGTGAGCACCTTTCACGCCTTTGGTGTAAAGGTGTTACGTAAAAGTATCGAGTACCTTGATTACAAATCAAACTTTTCGATCTACGATCAGGTCGACAAAACCGCTCTTATAAAGGAAAGTGCCAGAGGAATCGGTATGATTCCCGAAGACCTCGATACCTGGGAAATCGCAAACCTCTTCTCTTCGGTAAAAACGGGACGGGAAAAGTGGAACAGAGAGAACAAGCTTTATAAGCCGCTCTTTGAGGAGTACCTTGCAAATCTGCATGCCTACAATGCCGTCGATTTCGACGATTTGATCATGCTGCCGATACGCCTCTTCGAAGAGTTCCCCGAGGTGTTGGATGCATATCGTCGACGCTATCGCTATATCATGGTTGACGAATTCCAGGATACAAGCCTGGCTCAATACCATTTGATGAAGCTTTTGGCGAAAAAAGAACGAAATATCTGTGTCGTGGGTGATGATGATCAATCGATATACTCATGGCGGGGAGCAAACTACCAGAATATCGTCAACTTTGAGAAAGACTTTCCCGAGCTGCTGGAGATCAAACTTGAACAGAATTACCGTTCAACCGGAAACATCCTTGCAGCCGCCAACCAGGTAATCGCAAATAACAAAAATCGAAAAAGCAAGGAGCTCTGGACAGGTCTGGACAACGGAAGGTCGATTGAGATCTTCTATCCCGACGACGACCTGAAAGAGGCGGAGTTCATTGCCCAGCTGATTGCAACCCTCTCCATGAGGGAGGGATATAAATACCACGATTTTGGTGTTCTGGTACGAACAAACAGCCTCGCCGCCACCATAGAAAATGCCTTTTTGGCCGAAAATATCCCCTATAAGGTCAGCGGCGGTCAAAGCTTTTTCCAACGTAAGGAGATTAAGGACATCATTGCCTACCTCAGGGTTCTCTCCAATCCCGACGACGATGTCAATTTCCTACGCATCATCAACACCCCGAGACGGGGAATAGGCAGAGTCAGTCTCGAAAAACTTCGCGAATTGGCGGATGAAAAGGAATGGAGCCTCTATTCCGCCGCAAGTGCTATCCGTTATGCCGAGGACGCACCGGTGAGTGATAAGGTCAAGGCCGCCCTCGGGGAATTCGTCACCTTCATCGAATATTATCGCGAACAGATTCTTACCGGCAAAAAGATGGCGGATACCACACGATCCCTTGTCGATAAGGTCGACTATTGGGGATATCTCATCATGGAAAACCAAAAAAACGAGCGTGCGGCCCGGTGGAAATACAAAAACATCGGTATCTTCCTCGATCTTTTCGAACGATGGGAGAAAGATCCGGACAACGACGACCCCAATATCTACAACTACCTCAACCGTATCACCCTGATCACCAGGGATGACGATCAGGAAGAGAACAACGATATGGTCAATTTGATGACGGTCCACGCATCAAAGGGGCTCGAGTTCGAGATCGTTTTTCTTGCAGGGGTGGAAGATACGATCATGCCCCATGCCCGCTCTCTGGAAGAGGACCCTGACAACATCGAAGAAGAGCGAAGGCTCTTTTACGTCGCCATCACACGAGCCAAGCAGAAGCTCTATCTCACAAGCTGCAAAACCAGAAGGGTATCCAGAGAGGTGATAGACTCAAGTCCCAGCCGTTTTCTCGAGGAAATTCCCGATCACTTGATCGAATATCATCAGCCCGAAGAGGAGGTGGAATCGGGAGAGGCAATGGATTATTTTGAAAAGATCAGGGCCAAGCTGGGAATTCCCGATAAGGTGTAGCGGATCTGGAATCTGTATGTAGTGTTCCGAATCCTGGTGGTGTGCGAGCCACTTTGCCGGTAAAATCCTTGCTTTTATGTCAGTGCTTGCTTTTTCCCATAGTTCAACTCTCAGTTGATTATAGGAAATGGAATTATGTTCCTTCAATCACCAGGATTCGGAACAGTAGATAATCAGTACGATCGCACCATGATTCGTACCGCAATATTCAGGAAGCATCCACCGCCTCGAGAATCGCTTCCAGCCCCGGAGCCGAGGCGTTGATATAACGGCCGCCAATAACCCGGTGAAGGCTTTTCATCTCATTCTCCTTGCCGACCTTCGGTAATTTCGTATCGATTAGTACCGCATGGATATCACTTCGACGCAGCCTGTTTGCCGCCTCCAGGGCATCCCGCAAGGGTGGTACCCCTCTTTCCCGGGCAATGTTTGCTTCGCCATCGGAAATAATCACTAAGATTTTACGCATACCGGGGTAGCGTCTGCCTGCTGAAGAAAAGAGCTCGCCACAAGCCTCGATACCGGCGGCAAGGGGAGTACCGCCGTCAGGCCTGAGCGCGTTAAGGGCTTTTTTTGCCAAGAGAACACTCTTCGTCGGAGCAAGGGTGGTTTTGGCCCCGCCTCCGCCGAAGGTTGTAAGGGCAACAACATGCCGCTCCTGGTAGGATCGCTGCAGCAGGGCAAGGACAGCTCCCTTGGTCACAGCCATCCGCTCGAGTGCCCCCATCGAATCACTGGTATCAAGGAGGAAAAGGACGAAGGTTCCCGGTTCCTCACGACGGACATGAAGCCTGATATCCTGTGGTTCGATTCTCAAGCGGTCATTACCCGCGCCCCGATTGAGAGCTGCGATAAAACTCGCGGCAAGATCGGGATCGCTTAACGCCTCTCCGGGACCTGGAGCCCTGCTGCCGATCACCCTGCCCCTTTCCCCTGTCTCTCCCCTCTGACGTCCGTGACGGCGTATTCCCGCCTTGCCGAAACGACGAAGGTCGGCGGCCGTAATATCGAGAGAGGATAGACTGGCAGCCGCTTCTACTTCATCGATGGACGCTTTTTTTTTTCGAGAAAATCGAAGACGAGACTTCCGGCAGCGGCTGCACCAGGAACCTGAAAATCCTCCGGGTAATCGAAGAAGTCCTCTTCAGGGACCATTCCGTACTCCAGACCGGCCTTGCGCAGCGAAGGGCTTTCTATCGTTTCCTTCTGATCCTTCTCTTCCTGCTCTTCGGCAAGAATCGTTTCCAGCCGCCCCTTTATCGTTTCCGGTGTCTCTTCAATGGTTCCGGCAATGCGGTGAGGCAGGGCGAAACGGGCCGCTTCCAAAAGCTCTTCACGATCCACCGACGCCTTTCCTCGAAGCGCAGCGAGGGCAGATGCACACTTTGCCATGACGATATCAGACCGATGGCCCTGGACCCCTGCCTTGGAAGAAAAGCCGACCAAAAGGTCCCAGATCTCCTCCCGAAGTTCAACAAGGGGAAGCAGCCTGCGTGCGGAGCGGACAAGCTCGCGAAGGCGCCGCTCTTCATCATCCCACTCCTTCATAAAGGCCTTGGGATCATTCTCAAATGCGATCCGTCGGCGGGCAATCGACTTCCGCATCTCTGGCGTATCCTCGCCATGGACCGTCACCGATAGGGCAAAGCGATCAAGGAACTGGGGACGAAGCTCCCCCTCCTCGGGATTCATGGTCCCAATAAGAAGAAAACGTGCGGGGTGCTCCAGATTGAAGCCCTCACGGGCGACCCGGCAGACACCGCTTGCCGCGGCATCGAGAACGAGATCGACTAAGTGATCCTCCAGAAGATTCACCTCGTCGATATAGAGGATTCCCCGGTTGGCAGCAGCAAGCAGCCCCGGCTCAAAGCTCCGTTCCCCACGCTGGAGGGTTTTTTCGATATGGATCGTACCGGCAAGGCGATCCTCGGTCGCATTGAGCGGAAGTTCCACCAACCTGACCGGTCTTCGGAAATGCTCTATCTCCTCTCCTGCACGGATTCGTGCTGCACAGGATTCGTGAATGGTATCCCCGTCAGTCGGATCACAGGAATAAGGGCAGTCTTCTACCACTTCGATTTCAGGTAGCAGGGGAGCAAGAGCCCGGACCGCCGTGGTCTTTGCGGTTCCCTTCTCTCCCCGAATAAGAACTCCGCCAATGGAAGGATCGACAGCGCAAGCAAGTAATGCGGCCTTCAGCCGCTTTTGGCCTAAAATGGCGGAAAAGGGATAATGTTGCATATTCAAAAGCCTAGGCATCCCCGCTTTTTCTGTCAATAGGATGGTAATTGGGTAGTGTTCCGAATCCTGGTGGTAATTTGTTCTTTTCGCAGGAAATACCCTTACTTTTTCCTTTTTGCTTAATTTTTATACATGCATCTTTGTAATCGACGATAAGAAAAAGAATTGTATGCTGCCGACCACCAATATTCGTAACACTAAATAATAGTTGACATATTGATTTTTATATATAATATTTATTATATAAATATAGGAGGATATTGCATGACACTACCGACAAACCTTGAACATGTTGAAAACGAAGAAACCTTGAAGAAGCTCATCGACAGCGGCGACCCGCTGATGGTCTGCTGCGGCAGAATGGGCCCAATGTGCGTTCCCGTATACGGAGTTATGGAGGACCTTCAGAAATCGGGATCCTATGATCATGTTCGCTTTCGCGATATGGCCTTTGACTCCCCCGAGGCGGCCTATATCAAAAGGCTCCCGGAATGCTCTTCCTTTAGGGGTCTGCCCTTCACCGTCTACTGGCAGGCAGGTAAGGTGGTGAAGGCAACGAGTTCTATACAAAATAAGGCACAGGTCACCGAAATTCTTGACGAACAATTCGGGAAAAAGGAATAGTCATGGAACACTACGATGCCATTGTCCTGGGGGCAGGTCCGGCGGGTCTCTCTGCCGGTATCTACCTTGCCCGGGCAAAACAAAACGTGGTAATCCTCGATCAGGGAACCGTCGGAGGGCAGGTTCTTTTGACCCATGCCGTTGCAAACTACCCAGGCCTTCCCGAGCTCTCCGGCTATCAACTCGCATCCACCATGAAGACACAGGCCGAAGGGTTCGGCTGTACCTTGATCTCCAATACCAATGTTACCGGTATTACATTGAAAGATACGGTAAAACGGGTTCAAACCGACGATAAGGAGTATGGAGCTCCGATCATGATCCTCGCCATGGGAGGACGGCCGAGAAATCTTGGTATCGAATCGGAAGATCGGCTCAAAGGGCTTGGAATCAGCTACTGTGCAACCTGCGACGGCGACTTTTTTACCGGTCAGAAGATCATGGTTGTCGGGGGAGGAAACTCCGCGCTGGAAGAGGCGGTAAGCCTGACCCGTTACGCCGACAAGGTAACCATCGTCCATCAATTCGATCATTTCCAGGGTTACGCCCACGCCATCGAAGCGGCCAGGGCAAACCCCAAAATCGACTTTATCCTCGAATCAACGGTACATGAGTTCCTCGGTAAAGAAAGCCTCGAGGGTGCTGTAATCGAACACACTCCTTCAGGAGAAAAACGCCGTCTTGATATTACCGGCGCCTTTATCCTTATCGGCTACCTACCCAATACTGCCATGGTTGCCGAGCAGCTTTCCCTAAACGAACGGGGAGAGATTATCACCGACGAAGGGATGAAAACATCGCTTGCAGGGGTTTTCGCAGCGGGAGATGCACGGCAAAAGCGTTTCAGGCAGATAACGACGGCAGTGGGCGACGGCACGGTGGCAGCCCTTTCCGCCATGGAATACCTGGAGGCAGGGAAGCGGGCATCATAACATAAAATATGTGCAAAAGGCCAATTGCCACACTCAATCCTTTCTGACATAGTGTGGCAATGCACATGATCCTTGGACAATTTTTTGCGCTGCTTACCGCAGGATGCTGGGCTCATAATTCCATTGTCTATTCTGCCGCAGGCAAGAGGGTCGGTTCGCGGGCCGTCACACATATCCGTTTATGGATCGCCCTGCCTGTGATGTTCCTTCTTCATCTTCTCTTTTGCGGTAGCCCCTATCCTCTCGGCCTTTCTTCATCGGTCTACCTCTTTCTCGGACTATCCGGGCTCTTCGGTTTCTGCGTAGCCGACCTCTTCATCTTCAGGGCCTTTGTCGATCTCGGCCCCAGAGAAACCATGGTCGTCATGACCCTCAGCCCTATTTTTGGTGCCATTCTCTCACGGATCTTCCTTGGGGAGATTCTTAGCCCCCTGCAGATGCTCGGAATTGCGGCCACCGTCGGCGGAGTTATCTGGGTTATCCTTGAAGAGGGCGCACGAAGCCGTGGTATCCAAAGGCAAAGCGGAACGGAAGAGGATCAGCGAGCGAAACGCACCGGGGCGTTTTTTGCCCTCGGAGGAGCCTTTACCCAGGCGGTCGGCATGTTTCTTGCAAAGGCAGGCCTCGCCCACGGGATTCATCCCTTCAGTGCTAACCTCCTTCGGCTCTCTGCAGGGCTCATCGGTCTTGTCCTTTATGCCGCGGTAAGAAAAAGCCTCGTCTCCGACTTCACGGCCCTTATACACGACAGAAAAGCGTTGCTGCTTACCGCAAACGGGGCCCTTGTCGGCCCGATCCTCGGCATTGTGCTATCCCTCTACGCCCTCACATGGGCGCCGGTCGGCATTGTTACCGCCCTCATGCAAACATCCCCCATATTTCTCCTACCCATTGATCGCCTCTATTTTAAGAAAAGGGTGTCTAAGGGAGCAGTTGCAGGGACGATAACAGCCATTGTTGGGACCGCCCTGCTTTTTCTATAACTATAGATAACAGAGTGACTCAAGGCAGGGAAAAAATTCTATGCACATTCGCAGCCACCTGAGAAATGAGTTCCTCCATTGGTACAGAGCGAAGGCGAGAAAAAAAACGATAGGTGTGCGCAACAAAGGCCGGATGGTTTGGCCTTCCCCTCATCGGCTCAGGGCTTAGGTAAGGACTGTCCGTCTCGAAAAGCAGCCGATCCATGGGCACCTGCAGTGCGGAACTACGTATAAGCTCTGCATTCTTGAAGGTAAGATTACCGGCGAACGAGATAAAAAAACCAAGATCGAGACAACGCCTCATCATCTCCGGTCCCGAGGAAAAACAGTGAAGAATGCCACCCCGCTTTGGGCTGTGACGACGAAAAACTTCCAAAAGCGGATCATCGGCCTCCCGGCTATGAATCACCACCGGAAGATCGAGGCGATCGGCAAGATCGATTTGGAGCTCCAGAAGCTCCTGCTGACATACAGTATCTGCAAAATCCCAATGCAAATCGATTCCGCATTCACCCACGGCAACCAAACGGGGTCGCTGCCCTCGAATCGAGGCGGCCTGGTGTTCCAGAATTGAGGTTTCAAGCTCAGCGACCAAAGAGGGCAAATCTTCGGCACCGGCATAGGAAGGATAGAGCCCTGCAGCCATGTAAACCCGATCAAACTCGGCAACAAGACCCGAACGCTCTTCAAGGTCCCCAAGCTCCGTTCCGATATCCACGGCACACACCAATCCCTCTGCAAAGGCTCTTTTCAAATGCTCACCAGGGTCGACACCCTTCTGACGCATCACGCGACTGTGGAAATGAGTATCAATCATCCCCTGTAGCCCCTCATATGTTTCCATGCCTCAAGTGTAACAAACAAATAGTCACCGCGAAAAGGGAGGGATTGACCATCGACGGCAGCCTCGATACTATACATCTCATTGCCGGAGTGGTGAAACTGGTAGACACAGGGGACTTAAAATCCCCCGGCCCCAATACGGCTGTACGGGTTCAAGTCCCGTCTCCGGCAAAACGATACGATAGTATTTGTAGACCTCAAGTTGCCAGGCTCTCCGCCATTTCCTCAGACCTCATCACAGAAGCATCAAAACCCGATTGATTTCATCGAAATGTGCCAGAGTATGTAAAACCGTCTCCCTTTTACTTGATCATTGACAATTTTTATATTTAGTTGCTATGCTAACTAATATATGAATGAAAACACAACAGAAATCGACGATCTGAATTTCTACACCTTGCTCGCTGTACTTCAAAGCGGCATGTGGCTGCAAGCCGACTTCGAACGGTTTCTCGAACCCTACGGACTATCCCATAGCCGATTCTCAATCCTGCTTTGGATCAAACATGCTCAGGAAGGAGAACCGATGGGCCATGAACTAGCCCATCGTCTCGGGGTGGCAAAATCGACAGTATCCAGGTTGGTGGAAAAACTCCTTGCCGATGATCTTATCAGATGTGAACAGGATCCTGATGACGCAAGGAAAAAACACTATTCGCTCACTCCGCAGGCATCGGAGCTCCTTACGTCGATCATCCCCCGGTATCTATGCAGAATGCGCGATATGGCAAAAGAGCTCAACGAAGGCGAAAAGGTGAATCTCATAGGATTGTTATCTAAAATAGATTTCCTGGATTCAGATAAAAGGATCATCAGGGGGACAGTGAAAACCATCGCCGACAAAGCTGAGGAAATCAAAGGCCTCTGCGAACGGGGCAGAAGTCGGGACATCGACCGGGTCCTCGACTTTCTGAACGACAAGGTCGATATTCCGACCACAAAAATCGTCGATTATTATCTGGGAACCGTGATGAATCCCGAAGGCATTCGTCAAATCGAACATTATCTTTTTCACGGAAATCAGGTCCAAAGAAACTACTGCACACTCTATTTTTCGAGACGGAACGAATGGGAAATCGTCAACAAAGCCTTCAAAATGGGATTGATCGACCAAATTCAGGCATACTCCCGATAGATTCCTGTAATCCCATGCTTTGACAGAGGTATATGAGGATTCTTCATTTGGGCGTTGCCCTCGCTTCCAGCTCGGGCCAGTCGACTTCGGGGTACGCTCTTCGCTCCCGTCCTCGGCTTCCCGCCTCGGACCGCCTCCGGCGCCCTCCGTCTCCTTAACGCATCCTTAAAGGCTCCCCACAATTGCCCAAACCACCCTTCCCGTAGTAGTATTACCATATGCCGAACGAGCACGATACACGCTACAAGTTCCTCTTCTCACACCCCATCTTCGTTCAGCGCCTCATGGAGGCCTTTGTCAAAGAACGTTTCGTTCGCAAACTCGACTTCGACTCCCTTGAACGGGTCGACAAAAGCTTTATTACCGAAGACTTCAAAACCAGGGAATCCGATATCATCTGGAAGATCAATTACACCGACAAACCCCTTTACCTCTTCCTTCTCATCGAGTTCCAGTCCTCCGTCGACCACTCCATGCCTCTTAGGTTCCTTCGCTACATCACCGAGTTCTACCAAAGCTTCCATCAGACTACCGACTCAGGACTCTTTCCTGCCGTCTTTCCCATCCTCATCTACAACGGTGACAGAAGGTGGACCGCTCCGCTTAACAGCCGGGACCTCATCGAACAGTCCATCCCGGAAAAGTACATCCCCTCTTTCCAGTACTACCCGGTTATCGAGAACCAGATCCCAAAACAGAGCCTGGCGAAGATCAAAAACGCCCTTTCCGCGGTCTTCTATGCCGAAAACTCCTCTCCCGAAGAGCTTGAGGCCGAGATCGATATCTTCCTTTCCATCATTACCGAAGAGAAACTTGAAGCGGTCCAGCTGTTGGTTCAATGGCTGAACAACTTCTTTGCGTCTGTCGAGGAGCAGCAAAAACAGCCGGTTTTATCCCGGATCAACGACATTGTGGAGGTAAAATCCATGTTACTTACCAAAATGAAAGAGCATGACCAAATGATGCTCGAGCAGGGTATCGAACAGGGTATCGAGCGGGGCGAAAAGCAGCGTGCCGTCATCACCGCCAAAAAGATGCTGGCAAAAGGATACTCCATTCAGGAAATATCCGAGCTTACCGGCCTCAGGCAGCAGGAGATCGAAGCATTACGGGATTGAAAAGAATGGCTTTTCCATCAAAGGAAGCATGACGGATTTTGGATCCGCCAGAAACGGCAAGAGGAATAAAATTCGAAGAGCAGACTCCACCTATCAGTGGGAAAAGGAGTACACCACTGATAGGTATGAATCTACAATCTCTATATTTTAGATAAGAGAAAATCAATCGCAACAAAGGTTATTGCACGTTATTCCCCTAAAAGCATGAACTATCTGTTATCAAGTTCTGCAATTTGTGCTTTGCTGAGACTATGGCTTCCAGGTAAATCCCGGGTTATATACGTGATCATCGCGGACTTTTCCAACAATTCAAGGCAGTCAAAAGCATCCAACATGGTCTTACCTACTGCTATAGCACCATGATTTTCCATTAATAATACCTTATGAGTTTTTATATCATGTGCTACAGCCTCAGCAAGCCCTTTCGTTCCCATCATTTTATAGGGAACATTCACGATTTCACCTATGACACAATATGCTTCAGCAGTGAGCTTTGTGTCTATACTATTGGGTTGCACCGTTGAATATGCGCTTGCATATGTGGGGTGTGCATGGACAACTGCCTTCATATCGGGTCGAGCCTGCAACACCATACGATGCATTTCAGTCTCAATGCTCAAAGGCAAATGGGGAGTCAGATTTGTTCCATCAAATTTGACTACTGCAATCAAATCGGGAGTAAGATTTCCTTTATCCAAACTTGATGGGGTAATGCAAAATTTTTCATCATCAATTCGCAAACTAATATTTCCACCACTTGCCGTAGTCAGTTGCCGGTCATATAAGCGATTCATATAATCGGCAACTATTTTTCGTTCGTTCTGAAATTCAAAAGGGTCCATGATATTTTCTCTCTCCTTGCCTACAAAGGCATGTAGTAAAAACGTAATGTCGTTTTTCTTCATTTGCTAATCATTCATTTAACATTAGACGATTTTTGTTCCAATCCTCATAGTATTGCTGTATACCCTTACGGACCTTTGGCTGGTATGTTATACAGGAGTCCTCTGTAGATCGACTACTAGCAAAATACTCATTGCAAACATCAGCACATCCGATTATCGAGGCCTGTGAATAATCCCCTAACAAGATGATATCTTTCTCCGTTAAATCAGCAAGAAACTGGCACAAAGTTGGTGATCGAAAGCCTCCTCCACAACAACGTATATAGTCCCTTTCAAAGGGAATCATATTGCACAAAGATAAATACTGATTATAAATCGCACAAGCAGTATCACTTAGCAGCCCCCATGCAAGATCTGTAATGTCACAATCAGCACTAAAAGGCGATTTCATTACAAATCCTCCCATCTTTAAACTTTTCTGGCGGGAAAAAAGTAAAGAAGTGAAAGAAGCGGTACAAGGGAAACCTGTTTTCTCTGCATACTTCTTCTCCAATTCCTCGTAACTATAATCCGAGAGAAAGTGTTCCTTGAATCGTTGATAATTCAATCCTGTAACACCCGGATTTGTTTCAACTAAATAATTCTTCCCTCCTATATTACAATCGACCCAACATCGCTCGTCTGGATCGTAATATTGCTCCTCATGTATTCTTACCACAGGGGAAGTAGTACCAGAAATAATAACGATATCCCCATCTGTACATTGGCTGCTCTTTGCAGCCAATTGTGTGTCGGCCCCACCAATAATGAAAACCACATCGGGACCCAATGAAAAACGCTGCAATTGAGAATGCTTGATACTTCCCAGTTTTGAACCTGAAAGCTGTATCTCGGGAAGTATTCGTGGATCTATCCCATATGCTTTACATATACGTTCTGACCACTGCATATCAATGATATCAAAAAGCTGAGTTTCACAGGCCTGTGACGGTTCAATAAAAATTTCCCCGCAGAAAATCTCACCAATCCATTCGCTCAGACTCGTAATCTTTGAAATCTTAGAAAAATCCTGTGGGTATTTTTTCTTGAAACCCATCAGCTTAGCTGCAATGAAATCTTCAGTTACCCACTTACCGGTACGCTTGTAAATCTCTTGCTTTCCTCCAATTTCGTCCATCCACTGCCGGCCGCGGTTGTCTATGTTTGGTAATCCCATACATGCCACGTGGGCGGCATCATACAAGACAACACTTTGCCGAGCCCCTGAAGCGGTTATTGCGTCGATTTTGATATCGGAGAATTCACGCAATAATTCTTCAGCCATCCATAGAAGCCTCGTTTCCCATTCTTGGGGGAGAAAGTATTGTGCATCGGGGTAGTTTTCATCTCTGTAATAGTGATTTTCTATTACCCTCGATCCAATGATTTTTCCTTGCGAAGAAACTATGGCTATTTTCGAATTACCTGTTCCCATATCAAATACGAGATAATATGCATCCATGATGCTCACCTACTCTTCAAAACGTGTTTATTATAAACAACACTCTCAAGGTTTCTTCCTTCCAGCCATTGGATCACATTATTCGTAATAATATCGGACTGATGGCTTGTAACTTCATAGGATGCTCCGCAAATATGCGGGGTAAGCAACACATTTGGGTAGGACAAAATTTCAAGGTCCTCAGGCTTTGGAGGTTCGGTATCCAAAACATCAAGGATCGCACCAGAAATCTGTTTCTCTTTCAAAGCCTCACATAGAGATTCGTAATCAACTACCGCGCTTCGGGCAGAATTCACAAACAAAGAATCAGGTTTCATCAAAGAGAAGAGTTTCTTGTTGATCATACCGCGAGTACTATCCAAAACAGGGAGATGGATGGATACAATATCGTTCTCAGAAAAAATCTCTTCGACTGAGCATTTTCTATAGGAACTCGATACAGCTTCCACATAGGGATCATAAAAGGATATCTCACAACCAAAAGCTTCAAAGAGATGCGCGGTTGCCTTTCCTACCGCACCAAACCCAACAAAGCCAATGTTCTTACCTTGCAGCTCATGGCCCATCCACAGATAGTAGGGAGTGGTACCTTCCACCCATTTCATCTCTTTCACCCATTGGGTGGCAGGGATGATATTCCGATACAATGTCAGCACCAAACCGACAACCATCTCTGCAACTGCCTGACAATTACGTGCAGGAGTACATAGTACAGGGATACCGGCGGCTGTACAGGCATCAACATCGATGTTGGCAGGATTAGCTCTGCAATCACCGATAGCCTGAAGATTATGGTAATTGTCCAGAACCTTCTTTGTGATACGATCCAACTCCGTAATTAACACATCGGGTTCATATTTCTTCAAGGATTCCAACATGGCATCCTCGTAATATCGTTCTCCTGTTTCTGTCCAAGGGAGGTAGACTACCTCACTAAAATAGTTCTCCAACTCTTCAATACGATTTGGTGTCATTGGGGCACGTACTAATAATTTCATGATTATCCTATTCTTCCTGACTATTCTTTTCAGAATCAGCGAAATATCGTTTTAGGTCTTGTGGTAGATACACGCCTAAATCAGTTACCACTCCGCTACATAGCTCCGGTGGGGTGATATCGAAAGCCGGATAGAATCCTTCGACTCCATCCATGGTAAGCTTCACATCCAAGGCTTTAAGCACGAGCTCAGGATCCCTCTCTTCTATTCTTACATCACGTATGTCAGGATGATCGGGATCTGGGGTGCCGGTGACATAATAGGGAATACCATAGTAATGGGCAGCCAAGGCAATCTGAAAGGTACCAACTTTATTGATTATATGACCATCCACGGTAATGACATCTGAAGCGGAGGTAAAGAGATCGACATTCTTTGCTTTCAATGTATAACCTGGCATGTTATCGGTTATCACAGTGACAGGGAATCCCATATCGCACGCCACACTTGCAGTAAGTCGCGACCCCTGGAAATAAGGGCGGGTTTCTGCACAGATGACCTTGATCGGGTTGTTCAGGCGCTTACACGCACGTAGTATTGTTCCAACCACCGTATCTCCAAAACATTGGGTCATGATCGTTCCGTTTTTGGGAATCAACTTGGCCAGATTTTCTCCGACAAGCGTATATTTCTTATAGTTATTGTTCACAAAGTTGAATGCATATTGGAACAGCGCTTCTACAAGAGCTTCCCCTCGGGTCCCTTCCCGAAGGCTCTGCCGAACAATATCCACAGCTCCCCCAACAATCCTTTTCATTTGTTCAACGGTCGTCGGCCGGGCATGGGACAAGGTATAGGCAGCATCCTCCATATATGTAAGGACATCAACATCTTTCCTATCGGCAATCTCATGGGCAGCAAGTGCCATCCCCATCGCTGCTGCAAGATACGGCCCGGCACTTTGCGTTACCATATCTTTAATAGCTTGGGCAACTTCCTGAACACTCTTGCACGTTACAAATTCTGTACGAATAGGGTAAATCCTTCTGTCAAGGATCCTAACTTCTCCATTTTTATACCAAGCAATATTTTCATATCGTAAGAGGAAGGCTAAACCTTCGTCCGCTCTTTCCATTTCTTCCAATACTCCTCTAGTAGGTTTTCAACATGACAACGACAAGCCTTACGCTCCTGTTGCGTTTAAGCATTCAAAGCATTTTCTCAATAGGCTTCCATCACATCCTCGAAAATTTCAACAAGCTCGGATCCTGTCGCTAAAGCTGCTCTTCTCATGATTAATTGAATTCCAGTTGCAATGAGCGCCCGCTCCATAGGAATTTTCAACACGGGATCTGTAACATCATTAAGTTCCTGGACCTTTGCATCACCAACCACACGCCGTATCATTTCGGTTCCCGCATATCCGAATGAGTCGGACCATATATTTGCTAAGTAGTGCTCTTTAAACTTTGCGTTATATAAGGGGAAAGAAACAATCTCATCAAATTTCTTCTCCAGTTTGGCTTTTGTCAAAGCTACAATCTCAGTAATTGCGGTTTTCGCCCAATGAATAAATTCTGTGTTTTCCGGGTGGACATATGCTTTATGTGCCCAAGCAAAAAACATGTTACCGATGACATTACCGATGTCATATCCAATAGGCCCGTAGTATGCAAATTCAGGGTCTATCACTTTCAGCCCCTCTTCATTAACGAAGATAGAACCCGAATGTAAATCACCATGGACCAAAGCTTGGGCATGATTCATAAATTCATCTCGAAGGATACCGACTTCGCTTTTCAGGTCCTCATTTTGGTAGAGATGTTTTTCAACAAATTCCTCATTTCCGGCAGTAATGATATTTCGCTTTTTGTAATCGTAATACGGTTCGGTAAGAACCAGATCTTCAGTGATATCACAAAGCTCAGCATTTGTGAATTTTTTAACTCGTTCCTTCTTTGTTGCACGATCAAGGACCAAATCAGTGGATGGAAGCAAGGTATCGGCCATGAACGTGGAAATATCCTCAGCAAGTTTAGGAAAAATCTTCCCCTGCACCATCTCTTTCCTGAGATTCTTATATGCAGAAATATCTTCCATATATAATGCACACATTACTTCATCATAATAGTAGATTTTTGGAACCATTGAGGGAGCACATGCTCCCTCAATGGATAATACATCGGCTTCAATCTTGTTATGATTCAAGTTCAGGGGTCTTCCTGAAGAACGAACAAATTTATCTGCTTGCTTCACAACTATAGATCGTCCCGTATCCTCATCGGTGACAACAAATACATAATTGATATTTCCATCACCAATTTCACGACAGCTAAGTCTTGCACCTGGTTCGAAATAATGAACCAAATCAATGGTACAAGCCATCACATCCTCTGCTTTCATCAAAAAGTGCTTTGCATAATCCTTGTTCATTTTTTATTTATTACCAATGAGGCTTTTCTCAGTAAACTTATTTGGCCAACCAATACCAATGAAAATGAGACCGAAGACGATCATCATCAGGCAATACCACACGTACGGGATAATTGTAACCGGTGAAATTTTAGCCATTGCTCCTGCAACCAACAACTGGCCTGCATATGGCGAGAGACCGTTAAATGCCGAAGAGAAAAGGTCAAGGATACTCGCTGCACGACGACGGTCGATTCCCATCTCATCAGAAATGTCGCGAGCAATCGGACCAGCTGAAATGATGGAGATGGTATTATTTGTAGTGGCAATGTCCAGCAGGCTTACCAAAGAAGCAATAGCCAGCTCACCACCACGTCTTGTCTTTGTCTTTCTGGTAAGAGCATGTAACAACCAATCGATACCACCAAGGTATTTCATCAAGGCAACCAAACCGCCTACCAATACAGCAATCAAAGCCATATCTTCCATCCACGTCATACCGGTATGCACGACCTTCAGTGATTCCAGTAAGGTGAAATCGCCATGAAAAAGGCCGATTACAACACCACCAAGAATACCAACCAGCATGACCTGCATTACATTCATCCCCATAAGGGAGAGAAGAATAATGAGAATATAGGGAATAATATTGACGAAATTATATGCATATACGGTTCCAGCCGCAGGCGCATCGATTTTGACAAAGGCTAAAACCAGCACATTTATGATGACTGCCGGCAATACCATGAGAATATTTGCCTTAAACTTATCTTTCATCTCAACTTCCAGCATTCTGGTTGCAGCAATGGTCGTATCGGAAATGAAGGAAAGATTATCACCAAACATTGCACCGCCAACGATAAGTCCACATACGAGTGCCACATTCACTCCAATCTTAGAAGAGAGGGCAATACCGATGGGGATCAATGCAGAAACCGTACCCATGGAAGTTCCCATGGAAAAACTTACCAGACAGGCAATAAGGAACAGACCAGGCAAGATCATCCGCCCAGGGAGAATCGACAAACCAAAGTTTACCATTGAGTCAACGGCATGCATGCTGTTTGCTACACCATAGAAGGCACCTGCAAGCAGATAGATGATTACCATCAAAATAAGGGTATTCTCTCCACCACCTTTGCAGAATATCGTGACTTTATCACCAAACGTGGTCTCTTTATCCCCCTTTTTGGGCAGGATAAATGCAACAATACATGCGATGGAAATACCGATTGCCAATGGAATATTGTCAAAACTCCCACTTCCAATCCCCACAGTCACATACAGCACCAAAAAAATAATGAGGGGAAGTAATCCGATAAAACCACCTTTGCCTTTCCCGGCATCTTCTTTAAGCATACAAAATCTCCTTTACATCCATTCAAAGTTGTAGTTGTGTGTAACCTATCAACGAAACACACACGGCGATCGTGACTAATTATTTTGTGGAGCTCCTCAAACGATTCAACATCTTACAACATAATTCCACACAAGTCAAAATTTATTTTCATAAATTTTCAATCTTCTTTTTATGTACCGATTCTTATAGTTTCAGATCATTTCTTATCGAATATTTTTACTGTATACATAATTATTTTCTTATAAAATATAGTTATTCATCATTTTAATAACCGTTATTATATGATTTACGTAAATCATATAGCTATATTGGAATACGTCATGTTCTGCCTAACACCACTCAAGTCCTCTAAAAATCGAAAAGTACCACATTGTATATGGATATTTATTTGGAATGTTGTGGAAGTTGTGAAAATTTTGATGTTGCATTTTGTGCTCTTTGATTATATGCTCGTAGTGCCAAGGGAAAAGAATATATTGTTTAGGTGGGTAATACATTGTTAAAAATTGACAGACAGGAATTGATTAAGCAGATCCTTAAAAAAGATGGAAGTATTTTAATTTCAGATATAAGCCAGCAATTGGATTGCAGTTCCGAAACAATCAGGCGTGATCTACTTGAACTGGAAAAGCAAGGTTTTGCTAAAAAGATTTACGGCGGAGCGTATATTCCTAATGAATATGATAAGAGCGTACCAGTCTCCCTTCGTAATACCTTCTTTAATGAAGAAAAAACTCAAATGGCTCATTGTGTACTGGATTTTATCAAAGATGGTGATACCATTTTCCTCGATGCAAGTTCCACGTGTCGTCGGATTGCAGAGGTTCTTATCCAGGTTAGACGACATATAACCATCATCACAAACTCCATCGATATCATAAATAGTTATCACATGGATGCAGACGAACATCTTATTTGTCTTGGTGGTTTCTGGAATGCAAACAACCGGGCCTTTCAAGGAATTCAGACCCTTTCCGATGTAAACAACTATACGGCAAACAAAGCTTTCATCAGCTGTCCATCGGTAGAACTTGAATTTGGCTTGACCGACAACAGCCAGGAAGCGGCTGCAATTCGGCGATCAATGCTCGAGCATTCAAGAGAAAATTTCTTAGTTGTCGATCATACAAAATTCAACAGTCATTCAGATTTCGTAATCTCTGATGTATCAAAAATCGACACAATCGTTACCGACTGCAAAGTCTCTGATGAATGGGACATATTCTGCAAAAACAACGAAATCAATGTGTGTTACGAACCAAAAAACTAGTAGTAGGAGTTAGAAATGGTCAATTTTCATTATTACAATCCTGCAAAGATTGTATTTGGGAAAGGTGCGGAAAAAGAGATAGGTACTTTGCTAAAAGAGAACAATGCTACATCGCTTCTCATGATGTATAGCGGGGAATTCATCAAGACCTTAGGCATTTATGATACGGTAAAAAAAGCGTGTTCCGAGAATTCCATTAGTTTTTTTGAATGTGGAGATGTTGTTCCCAATCCCAAGATTGAATTGATTCGTGATTTGGTTGATCTCGGGCGGAAGGAGTCTGTCGATTTTGTATTGGCAATAGGTGGTGGCAGTTCCATTGATACCGCTAAGGCTGTAGCCCTGGGAATTCCTTATGAAGGTGATGTCTGGGACTTCTTTGAAGGGAAAGCCTCAATAGCAGAAGTCCTTCCTATCGGTGTGATCAGTACACTTCCGGCAAGTGGGAGTGAAACTTCAAATGCAGCAATAGTTACAAATGGATTGAACAAGGTGGGCTTTGAAGATGATCGTATCATTCCCCAATTCGCCATCATGAACCCTGATTTCACCACCACCCTTCCATCGTACCAGACGTCGTGCGGACTGGCGGATATTCTCTCCCATCTCCTGGAACGATATTTTTCCGATACTCCCCATGTCGATACGACTGATTATCTGATTGAGGGGGCAATCAAAGCGTTGCTACTAAATAGTGAACGGATCATGGCAAATCCAAGCGATTTTGATGCAAGGGCGGAAGTCCAATGGCTGGCTTCCATTGCCCATAACAATTTATTGGACACAGGCCGTGTTTCTGATTGGGGTTCTCATCGTATAGAACACGAAATCAGTGCCCAATATGAGCTTACCCACGGCGAAGGAATGGCCGTGGTAATGGTTGCCTGGACGACATACATGGCAGACAAGAAGCCGGAAAAACTCGCTCAACTTGCACATAGAGTATTCAATGTCGATTACCATGATTATACTCCGGAAGAAATGGCACAGAAACTCTCTTGCAATCTCAAAAGCTTCTTCAAGAAGTTGAATCTACGGACAAGCCTCACGGAAATCGGAATAGGTAGTGACCACTTTTCGGAAATGGCAGCGCGAGCTACCTCCAACGGAAAGAATACGGTAGGCCATTACATTCCGTTGGACCAGGATAAGATTATCGAAATCTTACATCTTGCGCTGTAGGCCCCCCTCTATCGCGGCCTTATAATTTGGACGGAAGTTCTTCTGGGCGTTCCCCTCGCCTTCGGCTCGGGTCAGTCGACTCCGGGGTTCGCTTATCGCTTCCGTCCTCGTCTTACGGCTCGGACCGCCTCCGGCGCCCTCCGTCTCCTTAACGCATCGTTAAAGGCTCCCTACAATTGCCCAAACCACCCTTCCCGTAGTAGTATTACCATATGCCGAACGAGCACGATACACGCTATAAGTTCCTCTTCTTCATCTGGAAGATCAATTACACCGATAAACCCCTCACCCGAAGAGCTTGCGGCTGAGATCGATATCTTCCTTTCCATCATCACCGAGGAAAAACTTGAAGCGGTCCAGCTTCTGGTCCAGTGGCTGAACAACTTCTTTGCTTCCGTCGAAGAACAACAAAAACAACCGGTTTTATCCCGGATCAACGACATTGTGAAGGTGAAATCCATGTTACTTACCAAAATGAAAGAGCATGACCAGATGATGCTCGAACAAGGCATCGAGCAGGGCGAAAGGCAGCGGGCGGTCATCACCGCTAAAAAGATGCTGGCAAAAGGGTACTCGATTCAGGAAATATCCGAGCTTACCGGTCTCAACCAGCAGGAGATCGAAGCATTTCGGGATTAAAAGTCAGGGATTGTCTTCCCGTGCTTCCTCCTCTACTTTTTATCCATCAAAGCCTATCCTGTACCACACCGATTCCATATCACCTATCTTCAGCAGCTCTTTCGTCTCATCGAGAATGCTCATTGCATCTCCCCGGTTCACATAGCCCAGGGTATCACTTTCAAGGTTGGGTGAAGTTCCAGCTCCTGGAGGCCTTGAAAGTTCACGGTGTTGAAGGAAGAAAGCAACCCCGAGTATCTTCTGGACATCCTGAAGAGGGAGAGACGTATTCCCCTTCTACCTTGTTCTGAAACTAGCCGACGGGAATCACTCCCTGAATACGATAGGCTTATGGAATATGTAGATGAACGATGTGGATGTCTTTAGCCGGGGAGCCTCGAACGGACGGCAGAACCTGGAACTGGTTCGTAAGAAGGAGGTATAAAAAATCCTACTTCTTCCAAAATAAAATGACACATTGCGACAAATCAGATACAATTTTAGGAAAGGAATGAAAATGGATCTACCACTTGTCAAAGCCCGCCGAACATATATAGTGCTCACTGTCTTCGGCATAGCAATGGCAGTGCTCGAAGCGATAGTTGTCGTGTATCTGCGGCAACTATACTATCCTAAGGGATTTGATTTTCCATTGGGCATGATCTCGCGACAGATGCTCTTCTTCGAATGGATTCGAGAGGCCGCCACAATCGTAATGCTCGCCGCCGTGGGGACACTGGCTGGCCGCGGCGCCTTGCAGAGGTTGTGCTACTATCTCTACTGCTTCGGCGTGTGGGATATCTTTTACTACATATGGTTAAAAATACTTCTACAGTGGCCGCCATCCCTCCTGACTTGGGATGTGCTCTTTCTCATTCCTGTGACGTGGGCAGGGCCGGTGCTGGCGCCCATCATTGCGGCCCTGACCATGATACTGATTTCCATCAGCATAGTGTATCTGCAAGAGCGGGCATACGATGTAAAAATAAAATGGCATGAGTGGACCCTGGTTTTTACGGGGGCCGGCGTGATTCTGTATACCTTCATCGTGGATTATTCCAGGCTCATCCTCCGGGAGCACAGCGCGAATGTACAAAGCTTTTGGGAGGACGAAGGGCTCTGGAGGATCATAACGGGGTACAAACCGACCCACTATAATTGGGTTGTATTCGTGATTGGAGAAATCCTTATACTGACCGCACTTGCGCTCGTGATACGGCGGATCGTGCAACGGAAAAGAACGTGAATCCCGAGCTTTCACGAGGCAGGAGAAATCTCATTCTCATCAACGCCTGTGTCATATGCGCTTAGGTTGAGGCTTCAGCAGGTGAACAGAAAATACGCGTTATCGGGTGAATGGTAGCGAACCAACCGCCGTCAGGGACGCCAACTGACAATAGTCGAGTAAAACGTGGAAACTTCGTAAGCGGTAATTTAATTTCTTTCCAGTCTCTTCTGCCAGAGGCAAAACCCGTTTACTCCTTCTCTATTCAATGTACTATTGGCTATACTTACCCACGAGTCAAATCAGAAGCCCTCCCAGCCCTCCTCCGATCTTCTAAATTAGCCGGGCAGCTTCTCTGTCCAAAACTACCGTACAACAGGGATGGACTTGAAGAATAGAAGCTGGAATGGCCTCGGTAACAGGGTCCGATATCAAACGCTTAGCAATCGAAGCCTTTTGCTCACCCTTAATGAGCAATACAATCTCCCGGCTGAGCATGATAGTTCCCAATCCCATAGTAATTCCTTCCTCGGGAATCTGTGAAAAAGATGACTTATGATATTTTTCGGACAGAACCATTCTTGTTCCCTGAGAAAGAGAAACCCGATGTGTAGTTGATGCAAAAGGGGTTCCAGGTTCATTAAAACCAAGGTGGCCATTATTACCGACTCCAAGTATTTGTAAATCAATTCCTCCCATCTTCCTTATAAGCACATCATACTTTTCACAAACAGATTCACAAGTAGAAGCACCCATAGTCAGAGGACCGAACAAAGAAGAACGCTTCAAGATTCCAGCATCAACAAAAGCATTTTTCAAGCGAGTAAAACAGCCAATACTATCATTTTCCTGGAGTCCCCAATACTCATCGACAGCCAAACCCTGTAGTTCTTGAGTTTTTAAACCTGTAAATTTCACCATATCTGCAAAAACCTGGTACAGACTTTTGGTCGTATTACCGGTAGCTAATGCTATTACCAATCCGGGATTCAACATTATTCGTGATGCCATAATCATAGCAACATAAGCATCTACGTCGTTCTTACTCTCTCTAACAACTATATTCATAGTGTCTTCTCCTTTGAAGCTCCTATACCATCAAAGGCAAGTTGCGCAGCCCCAATAATTCCAACTGTACTCACACCCAATTCTGAAGGACCCCAAAATTTCAAAGTCTGTAGAGGAATTGGTGCAAGGTGATCATATAATTGCTCTTTTACCGATTGCAAAAATGCAGTCTCGTGAGCCAGTGAGCCACCAAATACCACGGCCTCTGGGTTAAAAATGGTTATCAGATTATGAACGGCAAGAAATAATAGTGTTCGAATTTTCTCTATCTGACGTATTGCAAGATTATCCCCTGCTTCCGCGAATTTGAATAGGGCAGATGCTGAATAGTTAAATTTTGCAGGATCCTCTGAAAACTTATTTCGGTTATTCATCAAGAAAGTCCGAATTCCTATACCCGAAACCTCAGATTCCAATGACTTTGCTTTTCCATCATACGCAAGTATATTGTACCCTAGTTCTCCCGCATAGTTAGACCCACCTCGAATCAAGATACCATCATTGACAATCCCCGCAGCAATCCCTGATCCAAGATTTATATAAATGAAATGCCGAAAAGACTTTCCCTTACCCAAAGCTTGTTCAGCCATTGTTGCAGCATTGACATCGTTGTCAAGAAAAATGGGAATTTCTGACCGACTGTGGAATATATCATGCATATTAATACTCTGCTTCAAAAAAAGGTTCGAAGAATTTAACCAAGTTCCACGAGCCGGATCAGTATGTCCCACAACTCCAATTCCAATAGCATCATATTTATATTGATGTTTTTTATTGAAATTTATGTATGCCTTTTCCAATATCGATTCAATAGAAGAATTCTTCTCTTCAGTTTTCCGGGAAGTCAAGGTCTCCATCGTTACAATATGTCCTGGAGCATCAAATAGGCCAATGGCTATTTTTGTTGCTCCTACATCAATGCCAAGAATCAAAGGGATTCCTCCCTCTCCGTATTGCTATTCGAAGCACAAGAACCTAGAGCCACAGAAAGCATATCTCCTTTCTCCCATGGACTATCCGAACCTTTCGTTAAGTTCTGGGAATACACTTCCAAATCAGACAGTGTCACGGTTTTACGACCTTTCAATTCAGAAAGCTGAGCACAATTAATGATACTGATGGTTTTTGCTGCTATATCTGTATCAAAGAAGGCTCTATCAGTTGTATCACGCTTTATACGGGAGAGGAAATGTAATATTTCTGCTTTAAAAGAGAATGCTTCAGACTCTACCGATTGAACAGGAAGCAAACGGTTCCCAAATGGATTTCCTATTTTAATGTATTCATTATTTTCATCATCCATATAATTAATTGCATATCCCTTTGACCCTCTTATTTCAAGATAACCGTGCACATCACTCATATCTGCAGCAAAATCAGGGACTGCCCATGTTGCTTCAATAAAAACAGTCGCCCAATCATTGGTCTGTGGATCAATGTAGCGGATCTTAAAATGAGCATCATCATCTATCTCCACGCGCTGCATCTGAGAATTGATAATCCTGGTAGGTTCTTTAGTCTGTATTTGCATTGAGCAAACATCGGTTGGTATTTTGTCAAATCCAAGAATAAACCAGGAGGAAAAAATGGCGTGAGAACCATAATCCATGATACTTCCCCCACCACTTTCCAAGGGATTCCAAAACCATTCTGCCCTCTCAGAGCTACAAGTTCCTCTGGCAAGCCTGATGTCCTGGATCGTTCCTAGAATTCCACTCTCCACAATATTGCGCATCTTCAAGTAACGAGGAATAAAAATATTATCATCGTTAAGCTGAAATATC
Source organism: Sediminispirochaeta smaragdinae DSM 11293 (assembly GCF_000143985.1). Classification (GTDB taxonomy): domain Bacteria; phylum Spirochaetota; class Spirochaetia; order DSM-16054; family Sediminispirochaetaceae; genus Sediminispirochaeta; species Sediminispirochaeta smaragdinae. The sequence goes on from NC_014364.1 coordinate 2,581,493, forward strand.
GCAGTCGATTTTTTATGTGCATCCACAACAGCCTGTGCCTCAAGCCATGTTCGTGCCATAGGCTTTTCAGTCATCACATGGACGTTATGCTGCAAAGCCAACGCAGAATACCACGCATGATAACGTACCGATGTACAGACATCAACCACATCCACTAATGCTAGCAATTCTTCTGCAGATGAACAAACCTTGATATCATGATCAACAGGCTTTCCCTGTTCCTGCGACATCCGAATATAGATATTTTTCGCCTTTTCTGCCGCCTGTTTATCTATATCATAGATGGCCACCAAATCAGTCTGATCAAGTTCAACATATATTGGAAGATGGGCGTGAGTAAATATATTGCCAGCTCCAATACAACCTATTCTTACACTCTGTTTCATCTCATTTACCTCTCGTTTTATTCTTTGACAGATCCATCAGTCAGTCCACTAATAATTTGTTTCTGGAAAATAATAAAGAACACAATTATTGGAATTACAAACATAATTATTGCAGCAAATAAAGCAGTATAATTTGTATTGAATTGGCTTAAAAAGTACTGTAACGCTATTGGCAGTGTTCTACTCCTGTTTCCGGTAGTTAATATAAAAGCAAATAAGAATTCTTGCCAGCAAAGAATAAATTGCAACACAGCAGCTGTTGCATATCCTGGAGAAGATATCGGCACAATGATCTTAAAAAAAATCTGTGGAAAAGAAGCTCCTTCCAACATTGCTGATTCTTCTATTGCCTTTGGAATTGTCTTGTAATAACCCAAGAGAATATACAGAGTGATCGGCAAACCCAATGCGATATATACTAAACATAAAGCCGTCTTTGTATCATATAGTCCAGTTTTTATGACAAGCATATATATGGGCTGTATGAGAGCAGTGGCTGGAAGAATCAGGGAAACCGACAGAATTAAAATAATTACATTTCTTCCACGAAATTTGAATCTTGCCAAAACATATGCTGACAAAGCCAGAATTATAATATTCCCCAATACGCCAAAGAGTGTGACCAGTATACTATTCCGGTAAAACAACAAGAAAGGAGATATTTCAAAAGCTAACTTGTATCCATATAAGCTTATGCTCTTCGGTAAACTCAATGGAGCATCAATAATTTGGTATGTTGTTTTGAATGAAGACATAAGGACCCATATCAATGGATAGAGAGACATACATATCACAATTATAATAAAACAATAGCCAAGAATCTGACTAAAAGATTTTGTTATTTTCCCTGATAATTTGTTATTCGGCATCTTTATTTACCAAAAAAAGTCGATTGATTCCTAAAATAATAAGGATACCAAAAACAATTAGCAGAACTCCAATTGTATTTGCATAACCATAGTTATTTTCCAACAGGGCAGTCTTATAAAGATATAAAGGAAGACTCAATGTCACATTGCCAGGACCGCCCTGGGTTGTCACATAAATAAATTCAAATTCCTTCAACATTGAAGTAGCAGATAATATGATGCAGGTACCAATCATTGGCTTAATCAAAGGAAGAATAATATGAATTTTGATCTGAAAATCAGAAGCCCCATCAATCATAGCAGATTCAAGAATCGATTGTGAAATTGTAGCCATTTGCGCATGAATAAGTAGCATGACAATAGCCGCAAAAAGGAACCATCCCAAAGTTACGGTAAAAAACGCCGTTGATGGATCAAAAAACCAGTTCTGCGTGAACTCAGGATTAATAAACCTTCGAATAAAAGAATTGACCAAACCGTATTGGGGATTGAATACAAAGAGAAAAATCATTCCCCTTACCACAGGAGAAATGATGTTTGGAATCATATAAGAAATGGAAAGAGCATTCCAAATCCGTTTACGCCTGAATGCCAAAAAGGCCAGCAAGGTCCCCAAGGCTACATGTAAAGTCGACTGAATCAAAACCCAGACAACGGTGTTTAAAATAGCTCTTCTTGCGTTGTCATCCTGAAATAACAAGCGCTTAAAATTATCAAGTCCAACAAATGTCAGAGGCTTTGAGAGCCGCCAATCTGTAAAAGCTGTGGCAATTACCGTCAACAGTGGTAATCCATATATTGCTATAAACAGTAAAAGCGTAGGCAAAAGAAATAAAATTATCCAGATGATAGCTTTATCATGTTTCATTGTTCTTCTTCCACTTCCAGCCCACCCATCCGCTATAAGCAATAGCAGGACAGGTGGGGTATACTCACATTAATTATTCTTTGCAGTTTCTGTCAGTTTTCTAGCAAAATCTTCCGGTGAAAGAGAACCATTTGCAAGCAAAGGATACAATACCGAAAGTTGGTCGGTAACATTTGCATACCATGCCGCCTGAGGATATTGATAAAAATATTTTGCATCTTTTGAGAGTCGAAATAAATCTGCTACAAGGGGATATTTTTCCTTAATTACATCTGTCATTTCCACTTTTGGAGACTCTGGTGACTCTCCCGTCAATTCGAAGTAGTGCTGCTGTGTCTCTGGCTTTGTGAGAAACTTAAGAAATTCAACAGCTGCATCTGCCTTACTTTTGGTTTTTGAACAGCAAAAAGCTCCCTTCGCGGCGGACATAAACACCCCGCCTTCAGGATATATAGCAATACCAACTTTATCGGCAAAGCCTTCCGGGGCCTTATTGGGATCAGAAAAGTCTTTCACCATCCAGGTCCCATTGGCGATGATCGCTGTTCGGCCGCTGAAAAAATTCACGGCTCCATTTTCGTACTTTCCCCCAACAGCATCACCAGTGGTATAGTTCTGAAAGAATTTTTGAATAGAGGCAACACTTTTAATAAACTCTGGAAACTCATAATTAACGGGCTGCTGCCTATTCATAAAATCATTACCAACTTTTCCACTCGTGCCAACCAATGAGCTCAACCAGAGAGAGGTAATCCAGCCTGAATCACCTGTATCAAGAGAGAGAGGAGTAATTCCCGCATTTTTGAGCATATCAAGCTGCTGAAAAAACTCACTCCATGTTTCAGCAGGCTTTTTGATACCAGCTTTCTGAAAAAGTTCTTTATTGTAATAATAACCAATTAAGCGCTTAAAATAAGCTACTCCCATGACTTTATTATCAAAGGTGTTATATGCTAGTGTTGCAGGATCAAAGCCTGAATTCCACACAGGGTCTGCATCTAAATAAGGTGTTAAGTCTACAGTTTTTCCAGCTTCAACACAAAGGTCCAACAAATTGTAACTTGAGAACACAACATCAGGTAGTTTATCGGTAGATAATAAAACCTTAATTTTATCCACGTAATTCTGCTCACCGGGGACTTCCTCAACATTCACCTTAATCGTTCCCTGGTGAGTGTCTGAAAATTCCTTTAACGCCCAGTCAAAAAATTCAGCTGCAGAATGTGTGCCCACATAAGGAGAAAGGACCTTGATTTCAACAGGGGCAGAAGCATCTTTTGCCTCTTGAGTCCCCGCACAGAAAACCATTACAGGAGATAATAACAGTAGCATAACACATACCATTACCCCAACTTTCCCTCTTCTTTCCATAACAAACCTGCCTTTTCTTTTATTTTCATAAGCGTTAACAACGCTATCAGTTATTACCTGCCAGAGACTCTTTCAGAAACATTGTGAACGAATTGTCTATTGCCATCATTGCCGATCCAATAATCCCTGCCTCAGATGAGGCCGAAGCACGTAAATCAACATTGAACCTGAGGAGCTCCGAGGTACGGCGGCACATCGCTTCAATAAGATCATCGCCCAGAATCTGGGCAGTTATTCCGCCTAAAACCATGAGATCGATATCTAGTAAGGCAATAATATTTGCTAAGCTCACACTGAGGTTATCTACCAGATAACTAATAATTTCCTGCTTGATATCTTTGCTGACGTTGTTTAAATCCTCGGGTGATTTAAACCTCCAAATCTCCTGAAGGGCCCTTAAACCAACCAAGTCTTCGATCTGTACGACTCCATCTTCTTTGCTTGTCAGCATATGGCCTATTTCCCCAGCTGAAAAATGGAAACCGCGTCTGATGGAACCGTCCAGTATAAGACCAGAACCCAAGCCTGTCCCAAGGGATATATATCCTAAGTCCGCATCAACCGGCAAATTTCGTAAGAAAAACTCCCCTATCGCTTCTGCATTAACATCATTCTCAACAAAAAGAGGAAAACCAAAGATATCGCATATACTTTTCGAGACTTCATGATACGGGTACCGTATATCCGGATTGTAAAAGGTATGGATATTTTCCGATTCAGAATCAGCGATCTTCGGGATTGCCATACCAACCCCAAGAACCTTCGAAGTTGGTATGTTAGATTTATCCAAAATTTCGCCAATTATGGGAAGCAAGAATTCTGCCGATATCGATCCGATGCTATCAAGCCTGTCATAATACCGCACATCCGAAAAGATGATCTCACCACCAAGGGAAACTATTCCAATACGCAGATACTGACCATCAAAAAGAATTCCCAGTGCATACGCAGCCTGAGGATTGAATTGCAGTTGTTCCAATTTCCTGCCTGGGCCTTCCTTTGTTAATTCCCCCAAGACCTTCAATATTTCTTTTTCCTCAAAGAATTTTACAATCTTCATGACTGTGGGAGAACTGACAGATATTTCCTTCTGAATCATCGTTCGAGTGACAAGCTTTTTCCTACGAATAAATTCAAAGACCCGTTTACGATTGTTATCTCGCATACGCGTAGCCGGATAATCAGCCATTTCTACTCCTTTTATTTTTTAAGTTAATTAATAAATTATATTGTTACGGCTGTCAAGTAATTTCTTCTACAATTATCCACATTTGGGACACACGGAAAGCACGACCCCTCAAATCAGAAATCAAGCAGGTTCCAGCTTCTCTTTATCTTCGCCTCCGTACTTTCCGGTCGTAATCCAGATGACGCAAGGGTTTTACCGCAGATGGTAGCCCTGGCTATTCATTTCAGCGGCGGCGCAGGACTCATAGTCGTTCTCATCAAGGGGATAATCCCAGCAGCCCATGCGGTGGTAGAGCTCACCGCCGAAGCCTCGTTTGAAGCGGTAGAGGCCGTAGAGCGGATGAGAGGGATCGGCTGAAGGAGAGACGCCGAAAAGGTCGTATTCAAGACAACCGGCGGCCTTGGCCTCCTGTATCGCACGCCATTGAAGGGCATAGGTCGCCATGAGGTTTCTTTTGACCGAGGCAGAGGCTCCATAAAGGTAGGTGGCACGTTTTCCGGAAAAAACGAGAAACATGGCGGCCAGTGGCGTTTTTTCAGCCTGGGCAATTAAAAAACGAACTCCGGTATTCGAATCAAATATCGATCGGTCGATTCCGAGCAGATCCTTAAAATGAGTTTCCCGGTGGTGGAATAACCTGTTGCGCCGGCAGGTTTGGCTGTATAGATCGTTCCAGATCGGAAGGTCGTCAAAACCGCCGACTCTCACCGTCACCCCTTTCCTTTCGGCGAGTCTGATGTTGTAACGGGTCTTCGGGCGCATTTCCGCCATAAGGGTCTGTTCGCTTTTGCGCAAATCGAGAAAGATGGTATTAGTGGGGAGAATGTTGGTATTTGCCTTCCGCAGATTCCAATTCCGGGTGGCGAAATTGATTCGCAGCTCCTGACTTTTCTTCTTGGGAGGCCCCAACCAGTTTCCTTCAGGGTCGAAAAAATCGCTGTCACGGGCCCAGGGGGATTCCCACTTCAGATCAAATCGGAGAAAGGCACAGGTCTCCGGCAGGTGGCTGCGCAGCCCTTCGGAAAGCTCTTCAAGCAGTATCCCTTCTTCCTCCTGTTCGGGAAGGATCTCAGGTCCATAGGGAACATAGGCGACAGAGACATCATCCGAAAGCCTGCGGTGGAGCAAAAGGAGGGTCTCCTTATCGAGTGAACCGTCGCTTTTTCGAACAGAAAGCTCGAAGACACGGGAGGCTATCCCCTGACGGGCCTTAACCAGAGACCAGAAGCGTGTTTGCTGCAGAACAGAGCTTTGATACAATTCGTTTACCGATAGATCTTTAATTCTGATATCCATACAACATACTACTCTACCGGAAAAAAAGTTCGGCCGCTACCCGTCTTGATTACGGAACCTCTTTTCGATAGGCTTTCCGCCTGTATGGATGATCTACAGCCCTGCCCTTTGTGCGGGCATTCCCCTTGCAAGATTTTCTCTGAAGATAAAATGGGACGCTATTACCGATGTTATTTCTGTTCGACCATCTTCCTCGATCCTGCGACCCTGCCTCAACCGGAAGCCGAACGTTCACGCTATGCGCTCCATCAAAACCGCCCCACAGACGAAGCTTACCTCGCCTTTCTCAGGCGCTTGGCCGATCCCCTTTGCCGTCTCCTCAACGCCGGGGCCGGCGGACTCGATTACGGCTGTGGCCCGGTCCCCGTCCTGGCCAAGTTGCTTGAACAAAAGGGTATGTCGATAGCATGCTACGATCCCTTCTTTTTCCCGGAACAATCAGTCTTAGAGCATCGGTACGACTTCATCACCTGCTGCGAGGTAGCAGAACACTTTCACCGGCCGAAGGAAGAGTTTTCCCGTATGGCACAGCTGCTGCGGCCAGGCGGCATCCTTGGCATCATGACAAGCTTTTTTCGGGAAACGATCAATTTTGTCGATTGGTACTATCGCCAGGATTTCACTCACGTTTCTTTTTACACAAAGAAGAGCATGGAATATGTCGCAGATCACTTCGGTTTTGAAATTCTCAAGGCCGAAGCGGACCGCAATGTTCTTTTTTTACAAAAACAGTAGGGTAATCCCCTCTTGCGGCAATTTCCTCTTCCTGTGATACTGGTTCCATGGATTCGAGGAAGCATCTCCTGAAAGAAACCGTGCTTTTTCTTCTTTTTTCCGGGCTATTGATTTTCGTCTTTTCCAGGATTTCGGGAAATGTCCGTTACGATTGGCAGTGGTATCGGGTGAAACGATACCTCTTTACCGCAGCAGAAGGCCGGTTCACCTTCGGCCCCCTGCTGCGGGGGCTTGGGGTGACCCTGTGGATCTCCCTCATCAGCCTCCTCTTTTCGTTTCTCATAGGGACGCTTACACTCCTTGCCAGACTCTCCGAGGGCATCGTCGCACCGGTGATCGCCCGGCTTTATGTTAGCCTTATCCGCAACACCCCGCTTCTGATTCAGCTTTTTTTTATCTACTTTGTCATAGCACCGGTTTTCAATATTCCCGCCACCCCTTCGGCAATACTGGCTCTCTCTCTTTTCGAAGGAGCCTATACCTCAGAGATCCTTCGGGGGGCAATTTTTTCTATCTCAAAGGGGCAATGGGAAGCAGCCTATTCCCTCGGTTTTTCCTCGGGTGATCTCTACTGCCGGATCATTTTGCCCCAGGCTCTCAGAACCAGCCTGCCAGCTCTTGCAAATCAGGCCATCAACACGGTAAAGGATTCGGCGCTGGTAAGCACCATAGCCATCTACGATCTCACCATGCGCGGCAGGGAGATCATTTCCGAAACCTTTCTCACCTTCGAAATATGGTTCACCGTTGCCGCCATCTATCTTCTCATTACATTGGGGTTACAATTATGCATACACCTGATCGACCGATCATTGAACTCTCGTCGATAAGCAAAACATTTCCAGGCGGAGTGAGGGCTCTCGACTCGGTAAGCCTTACCGTCAAGGAGGGTGAGGTGGTGGCCGTCATTGGCCCATCGGGATCGGGAAAGAGCACCATGTTGCGCTGCATCAACGGATTGGAAGAGATCGATTCGGGAACAATCGTCGTCGACGGGATTCCCCTGGACGAAAAACCGGCAAACCGCCTCACCATCCGCACCGAGGTGGGAATGGTCTTCCAATCCTTCAATCTTTTTCCCCATCTCTCTGTGCGTGAAAATATCGATATCGCACAGATACGGGTAAGAAAACGCTCTGCCGCCCAGGCGGAAGAGCGGAGCCGTGAATTGCTTGCCAAGGTTGGGCTGACCGACAAGATAGATGCCTATCCGTCACAGCTTTCGGGAGGTCAGAAACAGCGGGTGGCTATTGCCCGTGCCCTTGCCATGGACCCGAAGGTGATGCTTTTCGACGAGGCGACCAGTGCCCTCGATCCGGAAATGATCGGTGAGGTGCTCCAGGTGATGCGTGACCTCGCGGCCGAAGGAATGACTATGCTTGCGGTCACCCACGAAATGGGCTTTGCCCGGGAGGTTGCCAGCCGTGTCCTCTTTCTCGATGAAGGGGCTGTCATTGAACAGCAGGAGGCAAAGGCTTTTTTTCAGCGGCCATCCCAAGAGCGGTCCAGGGAGTTTCTCCGTAAAGTATTTGACTTCAAATAGTCAAATACATACCATTTATATAGGTTTTAAACCAAAACACTTAAGGAAGGTTTTTATGAAGAAAAGCAGAAGCTACGTTCTCATGCTTATCTGGTTTGTCGTCCTCCTTTCCTTTTTCACTGCCTGTGGGGCTCCTCCCAAAGAAGAAAATACCGCAGAGAATGAGTCTCAAAGGAATGGAGGCCTGATCGACGAAATTTCCCGCCGTGGTGTTCTGAAGGTCGGCATGTCTACCTTTGTACCCTGGGCCATGAATGACAAGAACGGCCAGCTAATCGGCTTTGAAATCGATGTGGCCAAGCGTCTTGCAAAGGACCTCGGCGTTGATGTCGAGTTTGTTCCCACCAAGTGGTCGGGGATCATTCCTGCGCTTTTGACCGGAAAATTCGATGTCATTATCGGAGGAATGGGGATTCGTCCGGAGCGAAGCCTGAAGGTCAACTTTACCATCCCGTATGATTACTCGGGGATGGCCATCGTGGCAAATAAGGAAACGGCCCCGGGATACGGCTCTCTGGAGGAGTTCGACAATCCAGATGTCACCGTTGTGGCGAGAATCGGTACTACAGCAGCCGATGCCGCCAAGAAATATATGCCGAATGCCAATATCAAACTCTTTGATGATGAGGCCCAGGCGCTTCAGGAGCTGAAAACAGGCCGTGCCCATGCCATGGTGGCCTCGGCTCCCCTGCCTGCCTTCCAAGCCATCGAAAACTCAGATACCCTTTATCTACCCATACCGGGGACCTTTACCCGCGAACCCATCGGCTTTGCAATACGCAAGAGAGAGGCCGACGCCCTGAACGTATTCAATAGCTGGATACGGGTGGTAGATTCCGAGGGGTGGCTTGCAGAACGGAAAGCCTACTGGTTTGAATCCAGGGATTGGCAGTCAGCATTGGAATGAAAGTTTCAGCAACACGTCATCAGCTCTTTCATGCAAAAACGAAGAGGCTTCGTATCACCGTCGACATTGTGTCGGCGGTGGTCATTCTTCTTTTCGTCGCGCTTTTTCTTTTTCGTTCCTCACAGGTGATGCATTACAGATGGAACTGGAAGCCGGTAGTCGCTTCATTTTTCAATCCACGGGGAATCTTGCTTAAGGGATTTCTCACCACTATCCGATTGTCGATCTGGTCGAGCATCATCGCCTTCTTCATCGGTACCGTTGTTGGTGTTGGACGATTGGTACGCAACCGCTTTTTCAGGCTGCTTTCAGGCCTTTACGTCTCACTTATCAGGAATCTGCCGCCTCTGGTTTTGGTCTTTATCTTCTACTTCTTTTTCTCAAGCCAGCTTCTGGATCCCCTCGGTATCGATCAGGCCGCACGAAATGCCGCCCCTTTGGTCCAAAGGTTGCTCTCGATATTTTTATCGCAGCCTTCCAGGCTTACCGCCTTTCTTTCGGCAGTCGTCACTCTGGGTATCTACGAAGGCTCCTACATCGCCGAAATCATTCAGTCGGGAATACGCTCGGTTGATAGGGGACAATGGGAGGCCAGCTACAGCCTCGGACTCTCATCCTTCGATCGTACGCGGCTTATCATCCTGCCTCAGGCGGCACGAAACGCCCTCCCTGCCCTTACCGGACAATTCATTTCAACCATGAAGGACTCATCGATTGTTTCGGTGATTTCCATTGCAGAGCTCACCTTCCAGGGGATGGAATTGACGGCATCAACCTATCGTACCCTTGAGATTTGGAGTGCCGTTACCCTTCTCTATTTTCTCTTGACCTTCACCGCCTCCATCCTCTCTTCGAGGATAGAAAGCGGTTTACGAAAGCGGTTTTCCGATTAAGCCGGAGCTCTGGAGCCCTCGATTCAAACAGACGAAGCGGCCGCATATGTCGTCAGAAGTCAGAAAAACCGAGGGTTACTCCCTACTCCCACTCAATGGTAGCGGGGGGTTTACTCGATACATCGTAGACAACCCGGCCGATTTCCGATACGGAGTTTGTGATAAGCGAAGAAATTTCAAGCAGGTCCTTTGTATCAAAGGGATATACGTCGGCGGTCATTCCGTCATGGCTGACAATCGCCCGAAGGGCAAGAACATAGCCGTAACGCCTTGCATCCCCTGTTACCCCTACCGACTTGATCGGAAGAAGAACGGCAAAGGCCTGCCATATCTCGTCGTAGAGCTTCCGGCGATGGAGTTCCTCGATGAATATGGCATCCGCCTCCCGCAGGATCCTGCACTTTTCCCGGTCAACCGCCCCGAGGATTCTCACTGCAAGGCCTGGCCCGGGAAAGGGGTGGCGTCCCACCACACTCTCGGATAGGCCGATAAGCCGCCCAAGTCGTCTGACCTCGTCCTTGTAGAGTCGGTCCAGGGGTTCGATGATCATACCGGCGTTTCGCTTTGCCTCGATGAGGGGGCTGCGCACATTGTGATGGCTTTTGATTACCTTGGCGTTCTTGCCGACCCCCTTACCCGACTCTATCAGGTCGGTATATAGGGTGCCCTGGGCAAGGAAATAATCCCCGTCGATCTTCCCGACGATGTCACTCTTCTGCACCTCGACAAAGAGGTCTCCAATGATCCGCCGTTTCTCTTCGGGATCATCGACCCCTTCCAAAGCATGTAAAAATCGGTCACCCGCATCGATGATCGAAAGATGGGTAGCACCAAGGGCCTCAAGGCTTTTACGCACCGCTTCGGTCTCACCTTTGCGCATGAGCCCCGTATCGATATACATCAGGTGCACCTTTTCCGGATCAAGCGCCGAAAGCAGGACACCGGCAACCACCGAAGAGTCGACCCCTCCCGAGATAAGAAGAAGAACAGGATGGTCGCCAACCCGTTTTTTGATGGAGGCAGAAACCTCCTCGAGGTAGCCCTCCATACTCCAGCCCTTATCGGCACCACAAATACCAAAGACAAAATTCTCAAGGATCTTAATCCCATACTCACAATGGGTCACTTCGGGATGGAACTGAAGGCCGTAACGCCTCTTTTCGGGATCTTCTGCCGCAGCTGGATGGTCTGCACTTCGTGCGGTAATCTGAAAACCCTCTGCAACTTCGGCGATGCTGTCTCCATGGCTCATCCAGCTAATAAAGCCCTCGGGAACCCCATCGAAGAGTTTAGAGGGCTTGGGAAAGCGCAAGGCGGCTCTACCATACTCTTTCTTTGCCAGTCCAAGGACCGATCCCCCGAAATCGGTGGTCATCCGATGAAAACCGTAACAGATACCGAGAATAGGCAAACCGCTTTCATAGGCACTGGGATGGACAACAGGAGCACCCTCTTCATAGACCGACCAGGGAGAGCCTGAAAAAATCAGGCCCTTCACATCGGAGAGGATGTTCGGCGAAAGATTGGTCTCGGGAGCGACAATATCACTGTATACACCAAAATCCCTGATCCGCCGTGCAATAAGCTGGGCCGTTTGCCCGCCGAAATCTACAATCAGGATCTTGTCCACATGTCCTTCCTGATCATGGTCTCGTCTCTGTTGTAACCGACCGAGACGATATCGACATTCGTTTTTGTGAACTCTTCGATAAAGGCAATATATGTTTTCGCCTTCTCCGGAAGATCCTCATACTTCGCCACCTTCGTAAGAGTTTTCTTCCAACCGGGGAAACTTTTTACCACCGGCTTGATTCGATCAAGAGCGGAAGCGGTGGAAGGAAAATCGGTGATGGTCTTTCCGTCAAGCTCATAGCCCACACAGACACCGATCTCATCCAGGGTATCGTACACATCCAGATGGGTAAGGACCAGCGAATCGATGGAATTGGTCCGACATGCATAGCGTAGAGCTACCAAATCAAGATAACCGCAGCGCCGAGGCCGTCCCGTGGTTACCCCATACTCCCTGCCGATCTCACGTACCATATTCTCAAGAGCACCCTCGGTTTTCGGATCGAATTCGCTGGGGAAGGGGCCGTTTCCAACCCTGGTTGTGTAGGCCTTGAAGACACCCATCACCCTGTCGATTTTCCGAGGCCCGACTCCGCCTCCCATGCTCGCCCCGGCGGCGGCACTATATCCCGAACTGACAAAGGGATAAGTCCCTATATCAAGATCGAGAAGCGCCCCCTGAGCCCCCTCGAAAAGCACCCGCTTCTCATCGTATTTCACCATGTAGGCTGCAAGATTGATACTCATCGAATTGAGCTTCTCAATATAGGGTGCGAGAAATTCCCGCTCATTGTCCCGAAGGCTTTTGAGAAAATTCGCCTCTGTGAGGTCACCGACCCGGATACCGTCTCTGTTCGCCTTCTGAGCATAGGCAATACCGATACCGCGCCCTGTCGTTCCTATGGGATTTCTCCGTTTTGCATCGGTGGTCTTATCGATTTCTTTATAATCGGGCAAAACGAGGTGTGCTCTGTCACTGATATGCACACGTCCTTCCCAATCGACCCCCTGCTCTTTGATGGTAGCGAGCTCGGAAAAGAGGGCCTCAGGATCGATCACCATACCCGAACCGAGTACGACGTGCTTTTCCGGATAGACAATTCCGGAGGGAACAAGATGCAATTTATAGGTAATATCATTTGTTACAATAGTATGTCCGGCATTAGCACCACCGGAAAAACGAACGACAAGGTCCGCCTCCGAGGCAAGATAGTCAACAATTTTTCCTTTTCCTTCGTCACCCCATTGGGCACCGATAACAACAAGATGCATAGCGTCCCCCGACTCAAAAATATACGATAATGATGCCAGAAGGGGCCGTTTTTGTCAAAACCACAGATGCTCTTTCGGTAGCGAAAGATGAGGAAAACGTGTATTCTCATTATATCATGGATGATCGTGAGGCAAAAACACGCTTGCACCAAGCCATTGAGGCAGGCAAAAAACGGGACTATCGGGGCTGCATCTCGCTGCTTCTCCCCGTCGTTGCAACGCGAAATGATGTTGCAGACGCCGCCCTTTATCTCGGAAGGGCATGGCATGCCCTTGGGGAATATACACCGGCAATCGCATATTTGCGTGATTTTCACCGGGCGAAACCGGAATCGGTGGCCGGCATGTTTTTTCTTGGAAGGGCCTACTATTGTGGAGGCTTCCCTAAAGAGGCCCTCTTCCAGCTCAAGCGGGCCTGGAAGGCTGCCCCACAGTCCGCCCAGATAGGAACCTACCTGGCCTTTGCCTATCTGAAGGCGGGGCGACACGACATTGCCCTCCCTCTCTTATCGAATCTGGTGGAGCAGCGGCCGGAAAATACGAAGATATACCAAGCCTATCTGAACACCCTCTATGTGCAGGCCATCCGCCTTTTTCATCGGGGAGATGTCAAACAATCCATGGAGATGTTCTCCTTCCTCCAGGAACGCGGGGTCGAAAGCGTTCTCCTCTACCTCTATCTCGGTATGGGGGCCAGGGAAGAGGGCCGTCTTCATGATGCGCTGTGGGCCTATGAGAAGGCCCTTGAGCTTTCTCCCGATGACGAGATGATTCGCTATCGACGTGCCGTGCTGCTTTTCCAGACAGGCAGAAAAAGCGAAGCACTGAAGGAACTCTCCCAATTGAAGCATTTCGGCGACGACAAGGGGGAACTTGATCCCCTGCAGGCCGATTACAGGACCGCCGTCCGCTACTATGAAACTGGAAATTTTCGCAAGGCATCCTACCATGCCCTCCGCCTCCTAAAGGCCGGTAGCGACGACATAGAGATTAGGCTGCTTATTGGAGAATCACTCCGTCACCTCGGTGACTTTCAGCGGGCGGAAAATCACTTTCGCCGGGCGCTTGATCTCGATCGTACCCGCATAGAAGCACGATATGGAATCGCCATGGTGCTGTGGCAGCAACAGCGTTTCGAGGAAATGCTTCATGTGCTGCGCCAGATAGATCGCAGCGATCCCGATAACGAGATCGCACGCTACTACACTCCTCTTGTCTTCTGGAAGCTGGAACGAGACCCCTCTCGTGGCATTACCCTTGCCCTCAAGGCGTTGGAAGATAATAAAGAGGATCCCTTCCTTATGACGGCTCTTGGCGACTTCCATCTGAGAAGCGGAAACAGCAAAGATGCCGAAACGTGGTATATGAAGGCCCTGGGGATCAACCCGGAAATGAAAGAGGCACTTCTCGGGGTGATTCCTCTCCACGAACAACAGGAGGAAGATGTGAAGATCGCCCAGAAGCTTACGGGCGAATATCGTTCTCTGATAAAGCTGCTGGGTAACGACAGAATCTATATGCGAAAATTGATGTTGCTGCTCTATCGGCTTTCCGATTTTTCCGCTTGTGCCGAACAGGCAAAGGCATTGCTTGCCCTTATACCTGAGGATCTTCAGGCACTGCGTGTACTTGGCATTTCGCTACGTAAACAGGAACGCTATCTCGAAGCGGCCCTTGTCTATCGGAGGCTCCTCAGGAAAGCGCCATTTCATGAACGCTTTCTTACTTCTCATGTATGGTGTCTCGAAAAGGCGAACCAGGGAAATCAAGCAGCCGATTTTCTCGAGAACGCCCTTTCTGCAATGCCTGATCCCCCCTATTCTCTGCTGCTGATTCTCGGTAAGATTTATTACCATCTTGATAACTATGATGAGGCTGCAAACACCTTCAGGAAGGCCATGCAGCTTTCACCGGAATCCTGGCAAGCTTATCAGAATCTCGCCAGTACACTCAGAAAGCTGGGACAAGAGGAGCTTGCGACACGATATTTTTCAAAGGCAGATGAAAAACGAAAGAAAAGTACTTCCCATTTTTAGTGCTTGCAGCCATAAAGAGGTGATGTTTATAATGAAGATAAAAGAAGGAGTATGAATCTATGGCACCGAAAGCGTTGGACCTTTTCCAGGCATATTCTCAGGATAAGCTTCCGCGAGAAGGCGGATACATTGTTTCATCATTCTTTGAGGGTAGGACTGCCTACTCTATTTACGAGGTTGTCGCCTACAGTGGTGTAAAAAGTATCTATCTAACCGAAGAAGGACTCACCTTTCAGACCGATGGAAACAAGTTGTTCGTGCTGGTTGAACCGGCAACCTATCCGCAGAAATTTGTAGAACCCTTCAGGCGGGATACCAAGCATCAGATTCCTCAGCGGTTTAACGAGCTTGAGATCTATACCGCAAAAAACCAGACCAAGGTTATGGTAAGCAAGGAACCTATCATCAGCTATGGTTCTTTTACCATCATGAAGCCCTCGGGAATCAACTTTTCACTTCTTTTTTACGCCAATGATGAGGTAATGGACACCCTTGGTTACTTCTTTACCGAAACCCTCAACAGGGAAGCGGGGATTCCAAAGTCGGACGCAAGACAGGCACACAAATCGATTCTCGAAGGGATCAAGAAGTTCGGCATCTGGTAAACCAGGTATCGCAACAGGTGAGAGTGCCTAAAAAAAAGCTGCCGGAACCCATGGTTTCGGCAGCTTTTTGCTTGTATGGTAACAAGAGCTCTACTGCTCTACTATGCCCTTCTTCGCTCAATATTCTGCTGAGCAACGGCAAGCAGTGCAATGGGCACCGAATAGACCGAACAGGAAACATAATCAAGACCGGCATCCATACAGAAAGCAATATTGGAAGGCACAGCACCATGTTCACCACAAAGGCCCTTGGTAAGCCCCGGTCTGGTGAGGGTGCCCCGCCGTACGGCAATCGAAATAAGCTCCTTTACATGTTCGTCGAGAATCTGGAAGGGATTTCCCGATAGGATATCGAAAAGTGTATAATCAGGCATAAAGGAGGTATAGTCGTCCCGGGAAAGGCCGATGGTGGTCTGGGTAAGGTCGTTCGTACCGAAGCTGAAGAACTGGGCATAACGTGCGATCTCACCGGCTCCCAAGGCCGCGACGGGAAGCTCAATCATGGTGCCGAACTTGTAATCGACCGGTTTGGCACCCAGCCGCTCTCTGACCTGTTCTTCAACCTGGGCAAGGCCGCGATAGGTGTTACCCTCGATCTTTTTTCCGTAGATAATGAGCTTCAGCTCATTATGATTCATGATGAGGGGAATCATAATCTCAGGCGCCACCTTCTTCCCCTCGGAAATAAGCTTGTAGGCAGCCTCGAAAATGGCCTCCATCTGCATCTCATAGATCTCCGGATAACTCACGGCAATACGGCAGCCTCGATGACCGAGCATCGGGTTGAACTCGGCAAGGGCGTCACAGCGCTCGCGAACCTCCCGCTGGCTCATGCTCTTGCCTCCGCTTGTCTTCAAATAATCAAGGAAGGCTTTCATCTGCTCATCGTTATGGGGCAGGAATTCATGTAAGGGGGCATCAAGCAAGCGAATTGTCACCTCTTTTCCTTCCATAGCCTTGAAAATCTGATAGAAATCGCTCTGCTGCATCTTCTTTAGCTTTTTCAGGACCTTCAGTCGCTCTTCACGATTGTCGGACATAATCATCTCACGAAAAACGTTGATACGCTCTTCCTGAAAAAACATGTGTTCGGTCCGGCAGAGCCCGATTCCCTCGGCTCCGAAGGTACGTGCAAGTTCGGCATCCCGCGGTTTATCCGCATTGACCCGCACATGGAAGGCCGCCACATCCTTCTTGACAACGTCTATGAAATCGAGCAGCCCCGACTGTTTCGGGTCCGGTTCGATCAGCTGAGCCTCGCCGAGGAAAATAGTGGGTTCACCATAGTGGGGGACGTTCAAAGTTACGAGATCCCCTTCATTCAAGTCAACCTTGCCGATTTGGGCCTTTTTCTTGCCACGGAATTTCAGATCGAAATTGACAAGAGAAACCTTACCATACTGTCGCGCCACAACCGAAGCGTGAGCGGAGTAGCCCCCTTCGGCGGAAAGAACACCGGTAGAGACCTCAATGGCCTT
The DNA here is from genome assembly GCF_000143985.1 of Sediminispirochaeta smaragdinae DSM 11293. Classification (GTDB taxonomy): domain Bacteria; phylum Spirochaetota; class Spirochaetia; order DSM-16054; family Sediminispirochaetaceae; genus Sediminispirochaeta; species Sediminispirochaeta smaragdinae. The sequence continues at coordinate 2,598,513 of NC_014364.1, forward strand.
TACATCTTCGGCAAAGGTCGCAGGCATGCAAAGAATCAGGCGGGTATCTTCTCCCTTTTGCTGGGCACTTTTGTAGGCATCAAGCAGGGTCTCGGTGGAAAAATAGATTCTCCCGATTGCCGCTCCGGGGGCACCGGCAATACCTCCGTCGATTCGCTCCATGCTTTTGGTCGACTTGACATCGATAACAGGATGGAGAATCTCGTTGAGCTGATCAGGTTTAAAGGCGGTGATAAGTTCTTCTCGGCTGATAATCTTCCTGGCATAGAGATCAAGCAGAGTTTTGACATCTGCCTGAACCGATTTACTCATTAAGGGCCGCTGATCAATCAGCCACACCTTACCGTTTTCCACCGTAAAGCGGATGGACCGAATCTCTTTGAAATGGTCCTCCACTATACCAGCGACCTTTTCCAACTCTGCAAAAATCGGCTTTTCGATCTTTGCAATCTCTTTTCCTTCAGATTCGATACTATTGAATCGGTTCTGCTCAAACCATCCTTCGAGCTTTTTATCTCCCGTTACGATATTACGGGTAAAAAACTCACCGCTGGCACTATTCTTTCCGTAGTTTCCATAGACCATCGGCTGAACAATAAGAGCGGCATCTTCATCGTCAAGTTCATCGATGGCCAGCATCTTACTGATCGACTTAAGGACAATTTCCAGCTGGGTATAGGCATCACTGAAAAAATCTTCAGGAAGATACCTTCGGTACTCCTCCATCAAGGACTTGAATTTTTCAGCTTTGTCATTTTTTTCCATCCCCTTTTGAAGATTTTCAATTAAGGAGGTAATCTTTTCCGCATCCTTTTGACGCTCTTCAAGCTGAGCAATCTTCTCTTCTACCTGCAGATAGCCTTTGATGAGAAAAAGAACCTCGTGGTAACCGAAATCTTCACCCACGAATTGGTTGAATCCGGGGATGGTATCGTCCGTCAACCCAAAGTTGTGTAAGGTTGGGTAGGAGACGATCGCAAGGTTCGGACTGATAACGACCTTCACCAGCAGTGGATTCTCTTTATCTCCGAACCGTTTTCCGGTATCACTCTCGCACTTTCCGATATAGTTCTTAAGGTACCGCTTCATATCATCCTGATGATCCAGGTGAGCGGTCACGGAAGCATCGATAATAAAACCGGGCAAGATGGGAAGATCGAGGGCGGCAAACTCCATTGCCTGCTTTCCCCGAAGTCCGAAGGTTTCCCACGTTTCCCGATTTTTTACATATTTGTTTCTGCTAAAAAAATGCATATTCTTTGTCATACTTGCCCTCGCTTTTTCAAAACAGGTTGAGAATCTGGCTTATGGGATATTTGAGAAACTCCTCAAATTTAGGACTCGCTCCCTGTTTGAGATAGCGCTGCAATTTCGCTACATCCTTGATATCCTCCCCGGCAACGGCAAAAAGGATTGCACTGCCGTGCTTAACCTTGCCCCACTTAAAGAGACTGTGGATATCATGGATTCGCTCTCCCTCATAATAGATGTAAACCTCCAGTGAGGGATGCTTATGGTTATAACTTTGGATGATCCGTTTCCAGGCCTCCACGTTCCCGTTATGAAACAGTTCATTGGTAACGGGAACAGAGTAAAAAGGAGTCATTCTCCGCTTCCCCGAGCCAGCAGCAGGCGCAGCAGCCGCTGCGTCCTTTTCCTTTGCGCCTGCAGGACTTGCTGTCGCAACCGAAGCCTTTGCCTGCTTTGTTTCCGATGTCGCAGACGTCGACCGCTTTTGGGACCTTTTGGGTGCCGCCGTTTTTGCAGGGGTCCTCGGCTTTGCGGCAAAGCTTCCCTTGGTCAATGAGTCGGGAGTCTTCGCCTTTTTACCGGAAAAAAGCTTTACAATCGTATCAAGAGCCTTGGACTCAAGCTTTTCATCCCCTTTCTTTTCAAAGCTTCCGACATATATGGTCAGAAGCTCACTCCTCGCCATATTGTTCAAACTATCGAAATGCTCCGAGTTCTTTGGATTCAGCACCATGGGACCAAGATCGGGATGAAAGTAGACCAGGACAATGTCCACCGCCTTCCAGCGCTTTATCTCATCGACAAAACGAGCGAACTCGGTAATGGACTGCGGTAGAGTCAGGCTTTTATAACGATAAGCATACTTATCCACTAAAAGAGCCCTTACAATCGGCATAATCTGCCTATGATCAATGTCTTTTTCGTTCAAGGCTTCGTTTAGAAGATCCGCGAGATTGATATGGGATTCGAAATTATCTATTAAGGAAGAGACCGTCCGGAAATGACCCAAAGACCGGTTAAAACCATCCTTGGTGGAAAGGGTCTCGAATTCGTACATGTTCATATTCATTCTTCCCGTCTCCATAAAAACAACGCCCCCGCTGTCGGGGGCGTTTAGCGTGCATCGATTATAAACTCTTCAGACCGTCGCTTCCCTTTTTGGGTCGACCTCTGCCCCGTTTCTTCTTCGGAGCATCATCGACCAAACCCTTGGGAGCGGAAGATTTTTTTCGTGTTGTAGCGGGCTTGGAAACCGGAGCCTCTTCCACAACGGTCGATACTTCCGCAGCCCCTGCGTCGGCACTGTCGTTCAGCATATCAAGATACGCCTGTCCCTTGCTTGGAGTAGGAAGTGCTCCTCCCTCCTCCTCCGCCTGCCGCTCTTCGAACTCGGCAACCGAAGCGAAATGCTGATCAATATCATCCCTGACGGTGCTCCGTCGTCGGCTGAAAGATGCAAAAGCGGCATCCTGGAAGCCCTTTGAAACGCCGTGCAGAAATTCGTTGAGCACATTCGCCATACCGTCTAGGGTTGCCTTCTTTCTCTTAATGGAGGTGATGTCCACATCAAGGAGAAGACCAGGCTGAATATGATAGGGGTTGATCAAATACTCAAAACGATTGAACTCTTTCTGTAGAAAATCGAGACGGTCTTCCATGACACGGCGCTGGACCGGATAACGAAAGCCGTACATCTCCTGCAGTTTGTCCTTCATCAAGATCAATTTTTTCCGCACCTTATCCTTTTCAAACATATAGGTACGGTTCATCTTCTCTACCTGTGTTTCGGCAGGCTGCACAAAGGAAATCTCATCCCACACCTTGTCTATGTCTTCATAGAGGGGATCACCGGTCTTGGCTTTAATCTTCTTTCTAATCTTATTCTTATAGATCTTGGCAAGATCGGGATAATCGGTGACGCGCTTAAATAGTTTGGTGTCTTCGTAGACCATCTCAAGGACATCCCAAAGATGCTGAACCTCGATTTCGAAAGAACGAAGCTGAACATCGTACGATTTCCTTTCCTCAATCAACTGGGCATTGTCATAGTACTTGAGCCTAACCTGATAACGTTCATCAGGCAGTAAGGCGTAGTCGGTATCCTCATATTCCTGAATGATAAGTTCACGGGCATTTTTCAGGTTTTCGATGTGTTGGTACCCCATCTTCGAGGTGTCGAGAATGGAGGTGATAGAGTTGACGGCGGTATTGTATCCACGGTTTCGGATGTTCTCGATATCGACGATGTTCTTTAGATTTTCTCTGATGTTGAGCTGATCGAACTCCTCGGGATCGATCTCGGCACGAAGCCCCTCAAGCCGTTCCATCAATTTCTTCGCCATAAACTTATACCGATTGGACTTCGGGTTCTCCTTATCATCATCGGTATAATTCTCCACCCGCTTCATCTTCTCAAAGATGATCTCGCTATCGTTGAGCTCCTCCAGCCCTTCGTCGATTCTTTCATCTTTCAGATTTTCGATCTCTTTATCGATCTGGTCCATGACATGCTTGGAAAGCAGATCCTTGATCAGATACTCGACGGTTACCTGGTAGTGAAAAATCGGGCTGATCAGCTCGGAATCGAGGATATTGACCGAAAGCTTTACATCGGTAACGGTCTTCGGTTTCTGTATGTTGTCCTTAAAGGAACATTTTACGACGGAATAGGCGTTCTCACCGCGGATGAAGGCGCCGACATCGGTTTTTTGCCGAAGCAGGGAGTTTGTCAAGTTTTCCAGATCGTTCACACCTCTCTGGATATGTCCCTGTAAGTGGCCGTACATATTTACGATTGATTTTTCAATCTCACCGGTATTGAACCGATCCATTCCTCCGACTTCATCGAGAAGAGTAGATATCTCTTTCGGTGTATATCGGGTAAGAACCTTCATTTCCTCGCGATCAATAAAGTTTCGAGTCTTCTTTACCAATTCGTCTTCACTGGTAACCAGATAACGGTTAACCATGTTCTGAACATTCTGGTTGAAATAGTTGTACAATTTCTCCTTAAGGCCGCCCATGACGTCCAGCCGCTCCAGAACTTCCTTAGGAAGTTTGGTGGAGATATGATTCATTACCTTATCGATTTCTTCTTCAAGAAGACGATCAACTTCCGCCTGCTGGTCTCGGCTTTCCTGAGCGAGGGAGTTTCGGGATCCCACCGCGCTTCGCTTTGTCGGGTGAAACACCATCGGACTTTTCGGTAGATCTATGCTTCCCATTGCACTCTCCTTCGGTTTATTTCATTAATAGATTATCTACATCGCGGAAAAAATGTAAAGCACATTTTTTTTTTTTGTAGATCATGATAGGATTAGAGACATCATGGTGAAAAAAAGAGTTCTGACGGTTTTTATCTTTTTCCTGGGCGTCTCGGGGATTCTCTATGCCGATACAAGAAAAGGAAATATCGAGTTGTTTGTCCTGCTGGACAAGTCCCTTTCGATGGTCGAAGAGATAGACTCTGTAAAGGAGTATGTGGCTGATGAGCTTGTCGGCAGACTTCTTATTCCCGGTGATCTCTTTGTTCTGATTAATTTTTACGGCAAGACCGATCGCTTCTTTTCCGGTGAAGTAGAGTCCAGAGCCGACATCGAAGCCCTGAAAGATTCACTCACATCCATTACTGCCGACGGACGATTTACAGACATTGGAAGCGCATTGGATACCCTCGAAAAGACGGTAGAGGCCATTCCCGTCCGGCAGGGCAGAAAGCGTTATCTCCTTTTACTAACGGATGGGAAGCAGGAAGCTCCCCCCGACAGCCCCTATTACTCACCCGATGGCAGCTTTAATCATCGGCTTCTCGAACATACCAAAGAGATTGCCAAAAAGGGCTGGAAGATTCATATCCTCGGCATTGGAACGGAAACGGCGGCCGAGGAGTTGGCCAAGGAACTTTCGGCCGCATTTTCTTCCGTGCGTGAAAAGCCCGAAGAAAGAGAGATTGCACAGCAGCTCTCCGGTTTGATGATCTCCATCTCGGCAAGGCTATCCTCAAACAAACTAACCATTGAAGATCGGGGAATAAAAATCCCCCTCGAGTTGGAAATTTCCGATGCCGATGAAGGGGAAAACCTGATTCTCCGCTTTGATTCCCTTATCTTCACCGCCGCAGATGGTGCCCAGACGGTACTTACTCCCGAAGATCGACAGATAAGTCTGACGGAAAAAGCGGGAAGAACCGTAAAAAAAGATCTCGCCTTCCGTTTTTCGTCTCAGGAAGCTGTTCCCGGCAAGACGGCGAAAGGAGAAATTCGCTTTGTGTTTAACGGTGATACCGTGTTTCAACCCGCGGTATTCGACGTAGTGCTCACTCACGGCGATGCGGCCTCTGCCAATAAAAACGAGACCGAACAAGGAGGGGGATGGCAGGCCCGATGGCCTTTTGTCGTGGCCGGTCTCATCGCTCTCATCGTTATCGTCAGATTTGCATCTATTGCGTTGGGGAAGAAGAGAGACGATGATGACAAACGACGCAAGAATCCGGTAGAATAGCCGCATGGGGAGATTTGCGAAAGTAGCCGGATTTATCGAACGTCACGAGGCTTTTTTTATTTCCGGTCATGAGACGCCCGATGCCGATGCTCTCGGTAGCGAAATAGCCTTATACCGTGCTCTTCGTCATTTGGGTAAGCGAGTAAAGATTGTCAATGCCGATCCGGCCGCACAGAAATATGCCTACCTCGATCCCGAAGGGGTTATCGATACTCTGGACCCTGATCCGGCGGTAACATATTCTCTGCCTGAGGATGTCGCTTCATGGGGACATTTTATCCTCGACACAAACGATATCGGAAATATCGGCCATGTTGCCACTCTTATTCTTCCTTATGTCGGTGAATACTATATCATTGATCACCATGAGTTGGGTGATGACCTGTTCACCGACAATCACATCGAAGAAAATGCCTCGTCGACCAGTGAAATCCTTTACGATTTGCTGACGGAACTAAATATTCCGATTAATCTTGAGGTTGCGGTAGCCTTATATACGGGGATCATGTACGACACCGGTTCCTTTATTTATCCGAAAACCAGTGCACGGACCTTCGGCATTGCACACGATCTTGTGGAAATCGGAGTTAATCCAAACGAAATGTATCAGCATATCTACGAGAGTAACTCTATTCCCGCTCTGAAACTTCAATCAAAGGTCCTTGCAAGTCTCGAACTCTACTACGATCAACATGTTGCCGTTCAAACCATGCTCAGAGAAACCATTGCGGCCTGTGGGGCACGGTATGAAGAGGCTGATAGTTTCATCAATGTTCCTTTAAAAAGTAAAGATATTCGTGTATCTATCTTCTTTAAGGAAAACGAACAGGGAATTCTTCGTTGTTCGTTACGTTCCAAAGGCAATATTAATGTTGCGGCGATTGCCCAAACCTTCGGAGGCGGGGGACATCGTACCGCCGCCGGTTTCAAGAGCGCCTTTCGGCTCGAGACCATAAAGACAAAGGTTCTGGGAATGCTGCAAAGCTATTTTGAATCAGGAAGTGAATAATCGTGAAGCATAGTATCCTTATTCTTCTCATACCGATGGTGCTCATCGGCTGTGGCAACGGTGAAAAACGGGGTCAACAGAAGGCCTACTCCTCCACTTCCGAAGAAAATTCTTCTGCAGCGTCATCGGAAACAAAGCAGATTTCAGACAGCACGCGAGAACAGATAGAGGGACTTCTCTACGGTGACGAAAAGACGAGCGAGCCGAAGATTGCGATCGCCCCCCCCTATTCCCTCGTTCAGATCCTGGATGTAAATCTTGATCTTGACCGAAACGACGAGCAAATCCTGGTGGTCAAGGCCGGGGACAGTCCCGATTCTCCTATCAAAATCATCATAGCTGATTACGACACGCTCAGAGATGGATATTATCCGGCATGGGAAAGTGAGACAGGGGCAACACAACGCAGATTTTTCGGCGTAACCCTTAGCGATGTAGTCGGGGACCATAATACGGAGATCATCTGTAGCGGCATCGATTCCCAAGGGAAACAAACGCTTGATATCTTCAGGAGGGAGAGCAGAGCCAATAACATGGCTATTTCCTATGAACCAATTATCACCATTGCCGTGGAAGGAACCATCGAGATTCGTGAATCAGAACGATCTCAGGCCTATCTGAACGGCCTAAAAAATGGAGATAGTTTCCCGGTCTTTGCCACCGTAGAGAACGAAAATGAAACGGTTCGTTCCATGTACGCCTGGAGAAGCGGCGACGGATATTATATCAAGGTAAACGAAGAAAAAACGCCGAGAGAAGAAATCGAAGATCGCAAACTCCGCGAACTATTCAACAGCGGCGTCGATGCTTTCGAGGAGTTTCTATCGAGAAACTGGAATGGAGATCACAACAGCACGATCCTGTTCGACAAAAGCAGCCAGGAAATCACCCTCTATTCCGGTGATATCCAGGAGATATATCATTGGAACAGTTCGTACCGGTTTCTTTCAAACAGTATCTCGATTAAGGGAGAAAATGAACTTGTCCCCTACATTCGGGTTGAGATATCAATTCGTATACTGGATAGCGGCTCGATCAGGGTGTCGTTGTACGATATCGATAATCAGACATGGCGAAAAAGCCTCAACGACTCCTGGTCGGGAACCTACTACGCTGTACCAAAAGGAACCTCACCGGAAAAACGAGGAACGCCGGAGGCTCCTGTAAAGCTTCCGACTTTGTCTGGTTTTTATCGCGGCGAATCCGGAGAAGAACTGATCCTCACTCCTCCCCGCTTTACCCTCTCGGCAAACGGTGAACAACTTTCGGGAGGGTTCGCCGTTTATATGCTCAACGTTCCCGTCTTCGAGCTTAAAATCATCGATGACAGGGGCATAGGAAGAGGAGAGCAAGCCTACCGTCTCGTCTATAAAGAAGAACAGGATAACGACAAAATCACCAGAACGCTTGGACTCATACCTGGTATTATCGGAATGAAGGGGTTTATCGAAACGGACGATCCGGAAATGCGCTTCCGCCAGATCGAATACTTCGAAGATGATCAGAGTCAGTAGACGGCAGAGGCTTCGAAACCGGCTTCCTTCAGCTCCAGGAGAAACTGTTCGGCATCATCCTTCTCACTTGAAAGCACCACACGATAGTAGTGAGTTCCCTGTACATCAGCCTCAACAATAGAAGCGGAAAATCCTGCTTTCTGAAGATCGATCACCAGATACTCGGCATTTTCTCTGTCGGTGAAGGAACCGGCCTGGAGGAAGAGTGAACCTTCCTTCGGAGCACGGGCAACGGAGGCCTCTTGTTTTCGGTTTTCTCCTTCATCACCACTACTGCTTGGAGAAAGATAGCTTGCCAGAATAAGATCTGAAAAACTTTCAAATTTGCGTGCCTGTCCCGAGATGATCATGGCTTCGGGGGAAGCCGACCAGGTATCAAGCAAAAGGCCCTTCAGGCGAGCCGCCTCATTCCCGTCGCCGCTTAAGGAGGCGCAGATGATATCCCAATAAAGAGCGACTGGTGTTTCTCCTCCCGAAGAGGATAATTCGACCTTCCCGGAAGCAGAAGAGTCAAACAACGCTATCCTGTCAAGAAGCAGCTCCGCAGCCGTTCCCAGCTTCGTCTCTTTTTCCTGTTGAGCAACAACCTGTGCCTGGGTTTTGGCAACGCGAAGTTCCCCAAGTTCAAAGAGGAGCTCCGCACTTTTTAGAAGCGATGCAAAGTCGGTAGCATCGCCTTGAGGATAGACGAAAGAAGCGTTCTGATACGCCGTCTGGGCCGTTTCCAGATCACCGGCGAGAAGCGCAAGCTCGCCCTGCTGCTTCAAAAGACGGTAGCGTTCAGCCCTGCTTGTGGAAAGGGGGATTTGCTCCTCAATCTTGCCGAGGGCTTGAGAGAAATCGCTTGTCTCACCTGTTTCACCGTAGCCGGAAGCAACGGCAATCAAACACAAAGCAGAAAAGAAAAAACGGTGCAGCATATCCGAACTCATTTTCGAGGTTCATCTCCTTCCCCGATATCGGATAAGATCTCTTCAGGAATTTCTTTCCTTGTTTTTTTCGAAAAAAACTTTTTCGCTTCCCTCTTTTTTCTTCCCTTGCCGAGCAAGATCATGGGAATCGTTATGACCACCCCAGCGGTAAAGGCAAGGAAAAGCGAGATGAAGATCGGAACATCATGATAAGTCACGAAACCGAAGCTGATGTCGGAACTGGTATCGATGTTGAAAAAGATAAACAGAACGATCACAAAGACAATCAAAAGAAAGAAAATCATTTTCCAGGGCATACTACCTCCCCTCGAAAGGTATTTCCGTGCAAGGTCTTCAATACAACCGGCACAAAAGAGCCTATCAAGCCTTCACCCCCCGGAAACGCAACCATCTCGTTTCGGTTGGTTCGGGCAAGAAGCTCCCCTTCCCGCTTTTTGGCCCTCTGCTCGACAAGGACCCTCTCGCTATCGCCGATCCGTGCCTTGCGGCGTGCAAAGGAAATTTCCCGCTGAAGTTCGATAAGCGTTTTGAGCCGATCGAGCTTCACCTCATGAGGAACCTGTTCCGCCATATCATATGCGGCGGTCCCCTCCCTCGGATTATAGTAATAGGTAAAGGCGTCGTCGAATCCTACCTGCCGTACCAAATCGAGGGTAAGCTCAAAATCCTCTTCACTCTCCCCAGGGAAACCGATCATGAGGTCGGTGGAAAGGGAAAGACCGGGGATTACCGAGCGCATCATTTCGACAAGATCAAAATAGTGCTCCCGTGTATATTTTCGGTTCATTCGTCGAAGAACTGAATTAGATCCGTGCTGTACCGGCAGATGAATATGATTACACACAGTCTCATGTTCTGCTATCACCCGAATCAGCTCTTGTGGTATATCCTTCGGATGACTACTCATAAAGCGTATCCAGCGTATGGAATCGGTCATGGAAGCGATCTTCGCGAGCAAGTCAGGGAAACGAAGCGTATCGTTCCAGTTGTATGAATTGACGTTTTGCCCTAAAAGCGTTATCTCGCGGACCCCTTTTTCCTCGAGCCTCTCGATCTCACGAAAAATATCTTCTGGTGAACGCGAAATCTCCCGCCCACGGACATAGGGAACAATGCAATAGGAGCAGAAATTGTTGCAGCCGTGCATGATGGGGAGAAAGGCCTTGAAGGCTCCCTTTGCAAGGTGATAGGGCTCGAATTGAAAGTGGGGAGAGACGGAGAGATCATCCGCCTTAACGGGAGCATGCGTTTCGCCGTGTCCACAGGCAATTTCGGATAGTTTTCGCTTCTGAAAGGTTCCAAGCACATAATCGACAGCCTTTGATTCTTTGATGATCTCTTCGCCAAGGCGTTCGGCCATGCAGCCGGTCACGATAAGCGTGAAATCACGGCTCTCTTTTAAGAATTTATAGTAGCCGATGCGTCCCCAAATCCGATCCTCGGCGGTCTGACGCACCGCACAGGTATTCAAAAGAACAATATCGGCCTCTTCCGGCCGCTCTGCAGCGCTCCAGCCGAGAGCCTCCAGCTGAAGCGTCATAGCATTTGACTCGGCTATATTCATCTGACATCCGTAGGTTTCAAGAAAAAAACGGCCTGTCATGATTTATCTCCTTCGATCAGTTTATTTACATACCAGGGGATGAGCTTCCAGTTGTTTTCCCGGGGAATAAGAATCCATGCGCCCTTGTCGAAATGTTCATCGACCTCGTCCTCACGCTTTCCCGTGGCAAGCAGATTGCTGTAGGTTGCAAGGAGAACATTATCGGTGGAGATCCCTCCCCCGTTTTCAATCATGATGTGTCTGTTTTCAAGATAAAGTCTGGCAAGTTCAAAGGGGGAAAAACTGGTATCAATATATGAGGCAAGGGACTGGAGCAGCTCATACACCGTTTTTACCTCTCCGGCTCCAAGCTGATCGAAACGCTTCTTTATGCCCTCGATGACCAATTGCTGCCGCTGGGCCCTGTCGAAATCATCACTGGTATGCCGTGAACGAGCGACTCGAAGTGCGGCGACCCCGTCGAGCAAATGGGTTCCGGCAGGATAGTGGAGTGTCGTCCACTCACCGTTTTCTCTAATACGGTATGTCGGATCTATCAAGGGTTGTTCCAGTGTAACCTCGATACCCCCGAGAATGTTGATAACGTCTATAAAGGCATACATGTCGACAACAATGTAATCGTCGATGGTGAGCCCCGTCATTTCGCCTACAATCTGGGCAAAGCGTTTCGGTCCATAGATCCTGAAATAGGAGTTGATTTTGCGCTTTTTCCACCATATATCTCGGGGAATGGCGATCAAGGTCGCCTTTTCAGGGGATATATGAGCGATGATAATGGTGTCGGCATTATTCTCATGGGTACCGCAAAGCAAAATGGTCTTTCCCTCCGGAGAAATTTTCCCCATTTGGGATAAGACGGCATCATCCGGAAGCTCCATTGTGGAAGCTGTCCCAAGCGTCGGCTCCTGTATCCCGAAGCGCCTTACGGAACCGACGACGACATCATCACGATCCATGAGGTAGATTTCTCCGGCCATTTTCTGGACCGCGAGGGATCCGGCGCGACTGCCCTTTTCATCTATAAAATCGAAGTAAAAATAGTCGTTCTCGTCCCGCGGCTCATCATTAAGGTGTAGACCATAGATATCGAGGTAGGCGCGAAACGCTTCATCACGGACAAGCCTTAGAACCTGCTGTTTCCCAGCATCGGTAGCCCGCTCTGTTTGTCGCCTGTTATCGGCCTCGGTGAGAAGACCGAGGAAATGATCGGAGGCTCCATCAAACTCCTGAAATTGCGTTTCGCCGACAAGAATACCGTCGCTGCCGTAACGAACCTTCAGAGAAAAAAGGAGGATCCCGTCCCATGTCGTTACATCGAAGCTCGCTTGCTGTGAATCTTGAGTAATGGGGCTAAAACGAAGGGCCCGCTCCCTTCGAAGGGCCGTGGCCCGTCCGTCTCCGTAAAGACGGCGGAGATCGCTCTGTGCCGCCGCAAAGCTTTGTCGCTTCGTCTCAACCTCTTTTGCTTTCGATGCAAGCAGAGTAAGGACCTTCTTTGGAAGGGAGGGAGCATCTTTGCCCAGCTCTTCGTCATTTCCAGCCAGAAGCCGTTCATCGGTTTCCGCTTGATTGAGGCGATATCCCGTATCAAGAAGATGAAAGGTTGCAAGAGGGATGGAAGCGTAAGAAAAAAGCAGGCTTTCTCTTCCCTTACGCTGCATGGAAATTCCTGCAGCGGAGAGAAAGGCCTTATCGGATGAATTTTCCAGCATCACCGAAAGAAATGCCGCCCGCTCCATTTCAGCATCGTGAGCAAGAAGCGCATCCACGGCACGGTAAAAAGGAGTCTGATCCTCCTGCTTCTCTATGCCCTCGGCTGGCTCCCCTTCCGCAACGGATGCATCTTCGGCACCAAAAAAGTCATAGCGCTTCTCAGGTAGGTTCAAGGCTTGACGCAGGGTATTGTTCTCTTGTCCAAGGGAAAGAATGGCACGCTTCAGCGTGCCGAGAGAATCGTTTTGCGACTCAATCTCAGCAAAAAGCTTTTCTCCGGAGGCCTGCTGTTCGCGGCGTAGCGATGCCACCTGAAAAAAGAGCGTGAGAAAGACAGCGACAAAAACAATACACACGAGGATGAGAAGGAGATGGGTCCTACGCATTGTCCTCACCTAATGTCTAAAGGAGCGCTCACCGGTAAAGAGCAGTGCCGCCCCATATTCATTACACGCTTCGATAACCTCACCGTCCCGAAGGCTGCCGCCCGGTTCGGCAATGGCGGTAACCCCCTCCCTGAGTGCGACATCAACACCATCACGAAAGGGGAAAAAGCCGTCGGAAATCATCACCGCACCAGAAAGCCCCCCCTTAGCCTCTTCCACACGCGCCATGACAGAGGCTTTCGTCGTATCATCAAGGCTATCGAAGCTACCGGAATACTCACTGCGTGCAATTCGTTCGGCCATGTTTCGATAGGCCTTATCTCTGGCTATGGTGGCAACGCCGACACGATCCTGTTCTCCCGTACCGATGGCCACCGTCGCCTCATCCTTGACATAGATCACCGAATTGCTGGTAACGGCGCTTTCCACAAGCCATCCAAAAAGCAGATCCTTGCGCTCCTGTTCGCTTGCATCGCGCCTGCAGCGAAAATGCTCGCCCTTCCGCTCGCTCTCTGCGAGGATGAAGTCCTCTTTCTTTCGTATGGAAGTGGTATAGGAGTTCTGAAGGATCAATCCTCCATCTACCAGAGAGGTAAATTCCACATATTGTCCGGCTGCGCACTCCTCAAGACGATCCATCCCGGCTATACGAAAAATACGGAGATTTTTACGGCCCGAAAGGATCTCAACCACTCCCGGTTCAAAATCCGGGGCAGCCACAATCTCAAAATAGTTATCGGCAATCAGCTTTGCGGCATCGATGGGTATTCGCCGGTTCACAATGACAGCCCCGCCGAAGGCGGCTATGGGATCACCGCCGAGAGCCTTGGCAACGGCATCTTTCACACCATCCGCCCTGGCGACACCTGAGGGATTGTTGTGTTTCATGATGGCAGCCGTAGGACGATCTCCCATGTATTGCAATATCTGCAGGGCCCTGTCGACATCGACAACATTGATCTTACCGGGATGTTTCCCGCTTTTTACCAGCTCGAGCTCGGAACTGAGCCCCGAAACAGGCAGCAATTTGATCATATCGGCGATCTCCACAGGACCGCCGACCCTTTTATACAAGGCTGCCTTCTGATGGGGATTTTCCCCGTAACGGAGACCTGCAGAATGGCCGTCGACATCCCATACCACCTTTTCGTAGCTCAACTGCCGATCACCATCGTCGTAATGAAAGGTAATATCGAAACGGTTGGGAAACCGCTCCTCTTGTTTTTCTCTATAGATTGCAGTAAGGCGCTTATCCAAACCTCGCTCCTTGGTATTCTTGCGTTTGCATTACCTTATCGTTAATCTATATCCGTTGCAAGACGGCGTCGCTGGGCCGATTGTACCGTATTGTAGAGAAGCATCGTAATGGTCATCGGACCTACGCCTCCCGGTACCGGGGTAATCATCGAAGCCTTGTGGGAAACCGCTTCGAAGGCGACATCACCGACAAGGCGGTAGCCCCTCTTTTTTGAGGCATCCTCCACCCGATTCACACCGACATCGATGACCACGGCTCCCTCTTTTATCATATCTGCGCCGATAATCTCGGGTTTACCCACGGCAGCGATAACAATATCCCCCTGCCGTACGATATCGGCCATGTTTCGAGTCGCAGAATGGCAAACAGTGACGGTGGCATTCCCCCCTTCGCTCTTCTGAAGCAAAAGGTTTGCCAAGGGTTTGCCCACAATATTACTTCGTCCGACAATGACGACATGACGGCCCTTGGTTTCCGCTCCGGAACGAAGCAAAAGCTGGACAATACCGTGGGGGGTACAAGGCAGAAAGGTCTCCTGACCGAGTACCATCTTTCCGACACTGTAGGGATGAAAGCCGTCTACGTCTTTGGCAGGATCAATGGCAAGCAGCACCTTATTCTCATCTATCTGCTTCGGCAGCGGCAGCTGGACCAGGATACCATCGATGCGGGGATCGTTGTTCATTGATCCCACCAGGGCGAGAAGTTCCTCCTCGCTTGTCGAGGCCTCCAGACGATGTTCTTCGGAATAGATACCGATTTTCTCACAGGCCCGCTCCTTGGCAGTGACATAACTCACACTGGCGGGATCATCGCCCACAAGAACGACCCCAAGTCCGGGAACGACGTCTTTTTCCTTCATCCGGGAAACCTTTTCGGCAAGTTCTCCCCTCATGGTTTCGGCAATTGCCTTTCCATCTATTATTGTTGCGGTCATGATGCCCTCCTCAGTTTTGTCGTTACAGTAATGCATCACCATTATATATGCTTTGGGGCCTTTTTGAAACAGATTGCCCTACCATTGTCTCCTATCATTGCTCTTGTTGATAAAGGCGGATTCAAGTGCTACTATCCCACTACAACACTTGAATCAAACAAGGTGGTATTCATGCATACACGAGGTTTTGCACGGCTTTTGGCCGTTTTCATCTGCACCTCTGTTTTTATGCCGATGATACTCTCGGCCCAAGAAACACAGACGCCGGAAGAGACTGAGCAATTTGTCGAACCCTACGGAAAGGGTGATCAAATGTTTACCATGAGTGGTGGGCTTTTTATCCCTCTTTTTATCCACTTTCCATATGCCGATGAACTGAGCGATACCGAAACCTTCGAATCAACTGGAGGACACATCTTTCTCGGAGGTCTAGGTTCTCTCGGCTGGAGTAGTTTTCTTACCAACAGGGTTTTTCTCGGGATTACTCTGACAGGCGCCTTTACCCAGTCGGTAAACGAAAACAAAGAGATGATTCTGCCCCTTTGTCTTCAGGCAGGGTACCTCTTTCTTGCCGGTTCATTCGAGATTCCCGTCAGCCTGGAGGCCGGTATCGCCATGAACAAATACGAGGACCAGACCTATTTCGGTCCCATGCTGAAACCAGGTGCCTCGGTATACTGGGTGATGAATGCATCCTGGGGATTTGGCCTCAATTTTAAGTACTGGTGGGTCCCCGAGATCTATTTCGGATCGAACTCCTCTTCCACCAGCTTCGGAAACTTTTCCGAAGTGAGTCTTTCCGCTCGCTACCGCTTCTAAGTTCGGAGGAATACACTATGCGCAAATATCTGCTATATACCATTCTGTCGATTTTCATCTTGTCCTTCTTCGTCGGCTGTAACGCCGACGGTGTTGGCATCTTCTACACCCTCTCCAAAGAGGAAGAGCTTTCGGGAAGCGACCTGCAGGGGCTTTATATTCGGAGCTTTGTCAACATCGGTAGCGATGTCTTCTGCGGTGCAGGTCCCTCGGTATGGAAGGACAACGGTTCCTCCTGGAAAAATGTTTCCAAGTCAGGTTATAACTCGGACCCGGCAATCGCCAGTGACGGAACCACGATCTATGCCGCCCTTTACGAGGAGGACGATACGGACCAGGAGAAAACGATCTGGAGCTACGACGGAAGCAGCTGGACGGAAGTGCCATCTCCCCCTTTCGCCTCAAGCACTTCAATGTGGCTTCTCGATACCTCCGGCCTTGATTTCATCGTCCGTTCACCCGACGGAAACGATAGCTACGATATCTACTCTATCAATGCTTCCGGTACTATATCCAGCATATTACTGACTACCGCCTACCCGATCACCGATGCCGCATATGATGACTTAAATGACATCTATGTGCTTGTGGGCGGCCCTTATTACAACGATAACCCCATTATCTATCATGGAGACGGGACCTCATTCACTGCGGCTACTTCGACCGTGAGTGATCCGATCGGCGGTGTTATATATTACAAAGATGACGATAGTATCCCCCCTGACCGCTCCACCTTCTACCTCACAACCAAGGATGGAAATCTGTGGAGCAGCACCGACGGGGATACCTGGGATGTTGTTGATGAGGCTCCCGACAACTACTCTGACGATACACCGCTTCTTTTCGATATGGGGGTGGTTACCTTTGATTCCACCGCCTATCTTGTCATAGGTTCCGACGAGGGCTACTACGAGATGGATCTTTCGGGAACTTCAATAAGCCGGCCGGAGGGAACCATTGATTCGGACACCGACATTGAGGCCTCCTATTCCACCTTTGCCGACGGATATGTGCGATGCTTTTATACGGTTGAGGACAATCACTTCCTGATGGGAACGGCAACCGGAGTCTGGGAAAACGACAACGGGGACCTCGATCAGAAGTAAATCCGCTTAGGGCGGCTATTGGGTAGCTAGTATCCCACCGTGGCGGCAGGACGGTAACGCAAGGCCGCCACGGTTATATCGTCTTCGATGCGGACCTCCTTGGAACGATCGGCAGAGAGGCGATCGAACACCGCATCGGCAATACCGCGCTGCTCCCTTCCAAGGGGAAGTATGAGCTTGCAGATTGCTTCATTGCCTATCCGCTTTTCTGTCTGCGGTCGTTCAATTAGCCCGTCGGTAAAAAGAATCAGAAGATCTTCAGGCAACAGTTCCATACTAACCTGGTCGAATTCCATATCCCGTTTGAAGCCTAATGCGGCTCCCTCGGACTGAAAGGTGGTGCACTGGCCTCCGCGAAGCAGAAAAAGAGGAAGATGGCCGGCATTTGCAAGGGTGAGAAGATGCTTGTCGCTTTCAATCAGAAATATTTTAAAGGTGACAAAGAAATCGTGTACCCGCTCAAGGGCCATACACAGCCGCCGGTTAAGTTCTTCAAGAAGTTCTTTCGGAACAGTTATTCGCTTTTCGAAAACAAGCTCCGTTACAATAACCTTGATCATTGCAGTGATAAAAGCAGGTCGAATTCCATGCCCGGAAACATCTCCGAAGAAAAAGAGGAGTTGATCGGAACCTATTTTGACGGCGTCGTAATAGTCACCGCCGCAGGTATATGCCCCGTTCGGCTCATACCGTAGTTCTATCATGAGGTTCGGATCGCTTAGCTTCGGCGAAAGCATAATATTTCGTTGGAATTCTCCCGCATATTCAAGTTGCCTTCGCAGCCGCTCCTGCAGCTCTCTGTTCTCACGCCTCATACGAAAAACCCGACGAGCCTTGATGATTTCGGCAAGAAGCATTCCCGCCGTCCAGGGCTTAAAAAGCAGGGCCTGGATATCGGCAGTGATAGCCTTCTGAATTTCGGGTATATCGGAATAAGCGGTCAGCATGATCAGAATAATCGCGGGATAGCGCTCATGAACCTTGAGCAGAAGATCGCTTCCAGACAGGTTAGGAGCCGGCATACGAAGATCGGCGATCAGGAGAAAAACCTCCTGGCTGCTTTCTTCAAGAAACTCAAGGGCCGCCTTTGTCGTATCATAGGTTACGACATGCAGCGGTTCGTCCAGGGGTACAATTTCCAGCTCCCACTTGAGTGACCGCAAAACCTGCGGTTCGTCATCGACTATAAGAATCGTTTTTGGCAATGTTTCTTCCATTCCCCCCTCCTTGGACCTTTACGTGCCTATCAAACTATAGTAAATTATATGGTATATATATACCAACATGCAATGGCTTATACCCAAATTCAGAACAACAGCATGGGGGAATACTCTTGGAATACACACTTTTTGTGGTTTTAGCGCCCTTTACCCTTGGGATTCTGCTTGTAACCGGCTTCTTAATACGCCAAAACGGAAAGGGCCCGGAAGCAAAAGTTCTCTTGACCTATTTCCTTTTTGTGTCGGCCTACCTTTTGAATAACCTGATAGAGTTGCTTCTTCCAACTCCCGCTGCAACGTTTACCGCTGTAAAAGCCGAACACCTCTTTTTTTCTTTTCTCCCAGTAATATGGTTTCATTTCGCCCTGCTTTATACAGGAACGTCGCGAAAACTTTCCCTCAGGATTGTATTAATACTTGCGCTTTTTTCCGTAGCGACAAACATTCTCATTCAGACAAACCATCTTCACCATCTTGTATGGCGAAGGTTCAACTATTTTCCGATAAGAGGCTATCTGACCATGCGTGCAGACTACGGCCCGTGGATGTGGCTGTACGGGATATTCATGTATGCCCTATATATTATTGGCAGCTTCGTTATTCTTAAATCTGCCCTTGGCGGAAATAAGATGTATCGGCACCAGGCACTTGTTATCGTTACAGGAGCGTTGATTCCCCTTATCTTTAACCTTTTCTACGTATTTCATCTTTTGCCCTTTCTCAGAAAGGATTTTACCCCGATCAGCTTCTCCATCACCGCATTGTCAGGCTACATCGGTATTACCAAATTCCGTCTTTTCAAAATTATCCCCGTGGCTCGAGAAAAAATCATTCAGGGGCTTGATACCGGCGTCCTCCTTTTCGACGCCGGGAGCTCTCTTATCGACTATAATAAAAAGGCAGCCTCACTCTTTCATCTGGATTCGAATACCATCGGACAACACTTTACAGAACAAAAGGACCTTAGCCCCCTGACCCCGCTCCTCACCGGGGAGGCGGACACAATACCCATCACGATCGAAGGAGATAAGGAGAAAGCGACTTTCAGTGCCAGGCTTAGTCGTACGGAGAGTAATGACAGCTCCGTAATGACCGTCACCCTTGTCGATATTACAAAAGAGACCAAGCTTCTTCATGAAAAGGAAGCCTTGGCAAACCAGTTGATAGAAAAAAACCAGGAGCTTGAAAATGCTCAGGACACCATCATCCAACAGGAAAAGCTCGCCGTCATTGGTCAACTCACTGCCGGGATTGCTCATGAGATCAATAATCCACTCAGCTTTGCCAAGAATAACTACCATATTTTTCGCCACTATTTTCAGAAATTACTATCATCGTTTCCCCAAAAAACACGGGAGTCCGAAGCTCTGATCGAGCAACTCAACCTTATTCTCAGCGATTCTGAAGAAGGCACGAATCGTGCCATAGCAATTGTTCATGATCTTCTTAAATTCTCACGCCCGGTAAAGGGAGAACAGCGGCAGCTTCTTAATATAAATAAAGCCGTCGAGACATGTCTGATTATGGTTGGCAGCGAATTACGCTATGTTAGCGAGGTTGTGGAAGCATATGATCAAAACCTTCCGGGGGTCGAATGCAGGGAAAGCGAGATAGATCAAGTCATCATCAATATCCTGACAAATGCATTACATGCAATAAGAAAAAAATCGCAGCTAAGCATGGCTGATTACAAACCCTGCATGAAAATAGAAACCTGGTCGGACAGCACATCGGTCTTTTGCGCAGTAAGTGATAATGGGGAAGAGATACGAAGCCAGGACCTTCCACATCTTTTCGAACCCTTTTTTACCACAAAAAAACGGGGAGAAGGAACAGGCCTCGGACTCTCAATCGCAAGGGAGATTATCGAAGGACGTTATTCAGGTTCGATCTGGGTCGATATCACCACCTCGGAAGAAGAGTGTAAAAGCAAACGTTTTATTTTCTCCCTCCCGATCAAAAACAGAAACCGCAAAATTTCCCGGGATATACATGGAAACAGCAATAACTTTGGGAGAACGACGATCATCTGAATCCGACAGGGTCCACCTTCATCAACTGTTCATACAGCACCTTATTGCTTTGAGCCGGATGACTCTCCACGCCGAGAAAACGTGACAGATCCTCATTTCCCGCGGTCCGGGAAGGGATCTGATCAAAAAAGCGATTTTTGCCATCGGAAGGAAGATTGGGAAAGTGGATAGGTCCGAAGAAAAGTGAATTTGCAACGGAAATCGATCCCGATCCGTCGGGCGACGTTCTGACAACCATCGCAACAGGGCCGCCGCTCGTTTCTGAAGGAAGCGTAAAAGAACTTGTATCAATTGAAATATCATTTCTTCCCCGTGTATCGAGGGCTATAGTATCCCCTGCAGTTGGGGCATAGAAGATAAAATCCTCAAGATGTACCTGAGATTCGGAACTTTGAATACCATAGAAGAATCCTCCGGTGGCTTCCCCGCAGGTAAAAACGGTGTGGCTGGCCTTCAACGTTCCATTTTTCTGCCTGAGCTGAACGCTTCCTTCCCGTCCCCGGGACTGCAGCAATGAACGTTCCAAAACGAGATCACAGGAATCGGCATCTATGAGAATCGGCAATCTACCATTCCTGCCTGAGATAAGTGAAGAATTGAGAAGATAGAGCGAACCGCCATAGAGACGACAAGCAGAGGCACGATCATCCCGATCTCCTGTATAGAGCTCACTATCAATGATGGTAAGATCGCTTTTCTCCGCACCTACAGAGGTAAGTCGGGTACTTTCCCCCGGGCGGATACTGCTGTCGTCTATGGTTACGCGGGAATTAGTACTTTTGATCAGTGTTGCATCAACACTTTGCGCAGAACCGGTCAACCGGCTGGCGACCAGGGCCAATTCCCCGTGCTCCACGGAGATAAGCGAGGCATCAGATAGGGGGCCAAAGTGTAACTCACTGTGGTCGAAAAAAAGCGAAGCGTTTTTCACCAAAAGCGTTGCATCAGCGGGTCCAGAGGCTTGATACAGCTTGACCTTCTCCATGCGAACAAGCCCCCCCATCTGTTTCAGAATGGCTCCCTGTGCCGCAAGGGTATCAATCGAAAGGTTACGTAAGGTGAGATTACCTCCGTTGACCGCAAACATCGAGGCAGAGTCAAAGGGGGTATTGGTGCTAATGACGGTAAGAGCCTCACCCTGAATAGTCAATGTTCCCCGATCCAGACGGATCGTAGAATCGATGGGAAAGCGCCCCGCCGAAAGAAGGATCGTCGTCATTCCGTTGGAGGCCGCATCCCGAACGGCTTTAATGAGGGAGCGGTATGGAGCGGCCCGGCTTCCGTCACCTCCGTCATCTCCGCCCTGAGAAACATAAAGAACCGCCTTGTCGATGGAAAAAGCGACTCGTTCCTTTGTGCTCATATTTCCCGCTTCATCCACGGCATAAGCCTCAAGCACGAAATCGGAGCAGACCCCCTGATCGGAAGCTACCGTTATGGGATCATCGTAGCTTTGAAACTCCCCCTCTTCACCGTCGCCGACCCTCATCAGGCGATAACGAAGCTCTGCAACCTCCTCTCCAGCAGAACGGATCTCCACCTTTCTATCGTCACGATAGTATTCATCCTCTCCCACACCCGAGATAATAGGTGGCACAGGCGGATTTCTATCGATCCCAAATTGATACTGCTCGCTATGCACCAGTTGCTCTTTACCGCCAAGATCAAGAAAGAGAGCAACGCGAAGCGATACAAGAAAGGATTGGCCCGCTTCAGCCTGAAGTGTGATTGGTTCGGTCAGCCGATCGGACCTTGAGGAGACAAGGGGTGCTTCACCGCCGACACCAAGCTCATACCGAATAATTCCATCGAAATCGGGCCGTATGGTAACAGCCTCTCCGGACCAAAAGCGATGAGGAATACCACGTACCAACGATTCTACCTTTGGAAGAACGACCTCCTCGGTCCCGACAAACTGGGGCACATTCCGAGCATCGCCATGGGCATCTTCACTTGCCACCGGACGGCCGTCGATAAAAAGTGTTTTTCCCAAAACCTGAAGCATAATCTCATCCGAACGATTTCCCGCCTCATCGACACTCGCTAAACGTAAGGGTTCCGGGAAAGTGGAAACCGAGCTTTGGTAGGGAAGAAAAAAGCTACCATCGGTCGAATCGTTTGAGGGGACAAGCAACTCTCCATCCCCGATATCCGCCGTAATGGCCCATCCGTCACGCACCTCGGTATAGGAGATTTTAGGGACCTCGGGAGGCAGCGAATCACAGACTATATGATCAAGAAGAGAACCGATCGTATAGTTGCCGTATGCATCGATGCTCATCCCCTCTAAGCGATATGCCCCGTCCCCTGGAAAATCAAGCATGATGGTGCCGTCCGACAAGGCAACGGAACCACGGTGGATCATCGTTTCATAATCGACAGGAGTCTTACTTTCGAAACCATCCAGCATGTACCAAACCTGCGAATCGTTTTCGATTCCCGTAAGTTTGATTTGTGTCGGTCCGCGAACATAGAGAATTTCGGGTAAAACTTCAGGGGAAGGAAGCGGAGGAGGCCTTCGATCTATTCGAAAATAGTAGTTGGTGGTTGATCCATCCACTTGTGTAATAGAAGAAAAAGGGGTCACTTCAAGTCGATAAAGGATATCCGCACCATCCTCTCCGTCGACAATAAGGGGAGCCTGGTAGGCGGCTTCCTGAACCACGGCTTCCTCACCCAGTTCCCCGAGCAGAAGCAGTCGATACCGACAGGAAACGGCCTCATCGGTTTCGATGGTAATAATACATCGATCTGATGATGTTTGACCTTCGGGAATTCCCTTCAGATCATAGGAAAATACTTTTCTGCTATCCACGAAGATGGGAGAAATATCGGCAACAGGGCCGATATTTCCGGCGGCATCAACCGAACGAGCCTTGAACGAAAACCTGTTCAATTGCCCTTCCTTTATCGGAAGCTGTACAGCCCCTTCGTACCGAAGCCATACTGGCTTTTCATCCTGCGATTGACCGTCCGTAAGTTGATATTCGATGGTTTCATCGTCGCCGCTGCTTGTGCAAACCACGGTCGAATCCCGGAGCTCAAGCTCGACACGTCCGGGAGGAATCGAATCGTAGGAAAGTTCCACAGGCTCGGCTGCAAAGCTGATGTTTCCGGCGGCATCCATCGCCGCAAACCGGAGAGATGCCTGTTCATGTGAACCCTTTGGCAAACTCAGCACCATATGAGACTCCCCTCTGGGAGAATCCACCCCCGGATAAGGGGCAGCCCCGTCAAAGGCAATCTCATACAGAATGGTTACCGCTTCCTGATCGGAAACGGAAATGTCGAAGGCATAAGAGCCTTCGGACTCTTCGGAAACCGAGACGATGGGTTTGTCCGGGGGAAGGGCATCAAAGGGAAGCAAGAGCCGCCTTTCCTCACTCGGAATGCCATTCTTTCCGTAGGCTACGGCCCGCAATTCTATAGATCCCTGCTGCGCCCAATCATTCGAGTCGATGGTAAAAGAGCCGCGGTATGGAAGGGCAAAGCGATCGGGGGTCGCCCCGTTAAGGGTATAATAGATTGATTCATCCTGAGAAGAGGTAAGTGTTACCGTCAGATTACCCGAAAATGGAAGCCCTTTATCAAGCTCGATGCCAGGAGCACCGGGCCTCCGATAATCCATGATATAGAGATAGCGATATTCACTTTCATAGCCGGGCAGGGGATCCTCAAGCTCTTCTCCATCTATCGTAAACCGCAGCGGATACACGCTTCGGGCACCAGGTGTTCCCTTTAAAGAAATCGCCCCTCCGTTTTGTTGGTTGATTTCTCCGGCATTACTCAGAGCATATACCTCTATTTGCTCCGGGAGCTCAATGGAAAGGGCCTTTGAGTAGAGTCCGCTGGGAGGAAGCTGGAAGCTACCGGTGGGATATTGGGCAAAGGTGACTTCGCTACGCAGCGGCGTCGTCGATCCCAAGGGAAGTGCCGCGACCTTCAATTTCACAAGCCCTCTACTTCGAATAAGAAGCGGTTTCGTATACGGGGCCCCCCTGAGGACAGGATCCTCGTCGTCGATGGTATAGCGTACCCACTCAAAACCATCGGTATCGACATAAAAAAGCTGTGCATTGCGAAAGACGCCGGGAACGGGGTTTATAATTGAAAGGCTTTCCGCACCCTTACGGGGCTTTTGGACATAGGAGGCTGCAAGGATGCCGGTATTACCGGCCTGATCCACGGCATAGGCCTCGACGGCAACAAGCGTTTCATCGGAAAATGGAATTTTCTCCTTTTTCCCCGACCAGCGCTGAAATGGCACATGCTCCGTATGATCCGTTGATACGACCCTGAAAAAGAGAGAGTCCTCGGGATCATGACCGGAGAGAGAGAAAAACGTGTTTTCCTCAATGGCAATGATCGGAGAGAGCGGAATTTTTTTATCTATAAGGTAACGATACTGGGTACCATCCTTCAGCTCGATGGTATACTGCCTCTCCTCTCCCTGCAAAGCGGTAAGTCTGACGGGATTTGAAAAGGATTCCCACTCTCCGGCATTCCCATGATGGGTACCGATATCGATACGGTAGGCGACCTGCCCCTCCCCCCCTGCGAGAGAAAAGAATATATCACGATTATAGGCGCCGGGTTCAGGCGAAGGGATGTAAGGGTTTGCCGTTGCAAAAGCGCTTAGGCCCCAAAAGAGTACAAGGACAAACATAGTACGAGGAGAAAACCGAAACATTGGGTTATTTCTCCATGCCGAGAATCTTTCGTAAGATTTCCCCTACTTCGGGATCATCCTTGGTATAGTTGGTTTCGACCTCCTCCGGCGTAAGCCCCACAAGCTCATGGCTGCTGTAATGAATCCAAACATCATCGTCTGGAGAAGGAATCGTTATTTTTCGGCAGTAGAAATCGGGAATAATGGGAGGGGTTTCCGAAAGATAGGTCAGTTCTTTGTAATCATGAACGGCAACCTTCAAATCCTCCCGGGGTATACCGTGCTGAAGGATCACATCGGCAAGATAGTTTACGGTATTTCCCGAATCGAAAATATCATCCACAATCAGGATCTTATCCCCGTTTCTCAGGTATTCCGGTTTATAGGTCCAACCGTCGATCATGACCTTCGTCTGCTCTTTGATATCAGAATAACTGCGGGCCACGACGGCGGCATAGAAAACCGGCCTGCTGTCTTTCCGAACCAGCTTAAAGTACTCGCTAATGATGTTGCCGAGATAGGCCCCTCCGCGAAGAGAAAGATACACGACATCGGGTATAAACCCCGCCTCATGGATACGGTGGGCAAGTTTGATGGCATTGTTTCTGACAACGGTATAGGGGATAAACTCTTTACGCATTCGTGGTGTCCTTCCTCTCTGTATTGGGAAGCCGGTCACTGCCGCCGAAAAGCATCTCGGCGGCAGGACCTATCTTCACCACTATTATCGTACTATACCAGCGAAAAATTCACTACCCTCTCTTTTATAATAAATTTTGTACTCTTTCACATTTTTGTCATTCATTGCATCGTAGAAGTCACCAACATTATTTATTTGCGTATCATTGATCCGATAAATCAGGTCATAGTTGCGAATACCGGCAACATAGGGCTTTGTACCCTTTTCAACACCGACGACAACTACCCCATTCTCTTTTGCATTAATCTTCAATTCGTTTCTGACATCCTCGTCCAGTCCGATTACGGTCAAACCGGGCCATAGCTTGCTCATATTTCCTGCAATAGCCTCGCTATTTTCCCGTTTGCCGATCTTTACCTTCAGGGTAATCTTTTTACCGTCCCGGATGATGTCGAAGTCAACAGAACTTCCCGCAGTCAGCTCGCCAACCATCCGTACGAGGTCATCACGACTTCTCACAGATCTGTTGTCAATGGCAGTGACAAAATCACCAGGTTCAATCCCCCCCTTGGCCGCGGGAGAATCAATGTAAACGTTCTGTATGAACGCCCCTTTCTGATTGTCGATCCCCATGGATTCTTCCATTCCGGGATAAAGTTCGCTGACAGTAACCCCAAGCCAGCCGTACTCGATCTCTCCCTTATCGATGAAATCGTCGATAGCTTTTTTGGCATTATTGATGGGAATTGCAAAGCCGAGACCAACACTACCCCCGCTAGGTGCGGCAATCCAGGTATTAATACCGACAACCTGCCCATAGATATTCATAAGGGCGCCACCGGAATTCCCCTGATTGATGGCAGCATCGGTCTGGATAAAATCACTGATGTTGTTCTGAGGGCCGGAGCGACCTTTTGCGCTTACAATACCGGCGGTAACACTTGAGACAAAACCGAAGGGGCTACCTACGGCAATGACCCAATCACCAACCTGAAGCTCATCGGAATCCCCTATTTCGGCTACAGGAATATCCTCTTTCGCATCAAAGGAAACCATTGCAAGGTCCATCCGCTCGTCGGCACCGACAAGCTTTGCAGGATATTCCCTACCATCGTTTAGAACCACCTTGATTTCGTCGGCTTTTCCCGCCACATGGTTGTTGGTTAAAACGTAGTGGGTGTTTCCGTTATTTCTCACAATGACCCCGGAACCAAGCCCCTGATTGCGATACTCCCGTTCCTGAGGTTGCTGCTGCCCCTGGTTATTGTTCTGCTGGTCCGGAAAAAGGAAATCCCAAGGCCACCCTCTTGACTGCGGCACAGCCTGTTTGACAACCTCGACAACCTTTACCTCGACCACCACAGGCAGCGATTTTCGGGCCACAGCTCTGAAAGAGTTCTGCATCTCCTCCATGGACGGCGGCACCTGAATTGGATCTGCCTGCTTTTCCTGGGCATATGCTGTCTCACCGCTCGATAACCTTGTCGAACAACCGAACGTTATCATTGAAACGACAAAACCGGCGACCAACCCAACAAGCAAAAGATTAAAAACAAAGAAATTTTTTGATCTGAATAATTTTTTTCCATTCATAGTGGGTATCCCTCCTATAAATCAAGATCCTCGAATGAGGTTAAAATTTCAGAGCCCCCCTCGACAATGGCAACAGTGTGTTCCCAATGAGCAGACAAAGAGCCATCGGCGGTTTCTACTGTCCAATCGTTATCAAGGAGTACAACATCACCGGTCCCGATGTTAATCATCGGCTCAATGGCAATCACCATTCCCGGTCTTAATCTGGGATTTGGCATTCTACGAATGTAATTGGGGATCTGCGGTTCTTCATGGGGAGAGAAGCCGACACCATGCCCACAATAATCTTTTACAACGCCATATGAAAACTTTTTGGCATGATTCCAGACAGCACCGCCGACATCATTCAATCGCTTCCCATCGACAGCCTGTTCGAGTGCAAGCTCAAGACATTTTCTGGTTTCCTTAACGAGGCGTAAGGCATCGGGAGCCACCTTTCCGACAGGAACGGTTCGGGCCATGTCGCTAAAAAAACCATTAAGGTTGACCCCAAGGTCAAGGCTAACGATGTCTCCCTCTCTAATAACGCGCTTTCCCGGTATTCCGTGGATTACCTCGTTATTCACAGAGACGCAGAGAGTGGCCGGATATCCCATATAGTTTAAGAAGGCAGGAACTCCGCCATGCTTCTCAATATAGGATTGCGCAATTTTATCCAGCTCACCGGTAGTGATACCAGGCTGCACATGACGCTCAACTTCCTTATGAGCCTCCGCACAAATCCTACAAGATTCTCTAACTCTCTTTATCTCTTCAGCTGTTTTTAATTGTATCATAGAGAAAAAATACTATCATGGTGAAGAATCATCAAGTAAAGAATAAAAAGAACGAGCCGAAGCATTTTCCGGATCGATATCCAGGGCATAGCGGATATAGCGTTCGGCATTCTCGCGGTTACCACCTGTCCGTTCGATTTCCGCCATCTGCGTGTAGATAAGGGCCCTACGACGATTTTCCGATTCGGGAACAGAGCTCTCCGCCTTGCGAAACCACTGCATTGCCTCGCTCAACCTCTCGGATGCACGAGCCAGGACCCCAGCGTTGTAAGCCGCCTCCCAAAGGGTATTGTCGAGTTCCCAGCCGGTTTTGAAGGACTTTTCCGCATCCATCAATGATCCGGACAACAAGAGGCCGAGACCGATGGAAAAACGGGGCCATCCTTCCTGTGGCCAGCGTTCCGACGCATACGCCCCAAGAGAGCCGATATCACCGGCAGAGCGTAGACCATAAAAGAACCAAATTCCGTGCTTGACCCGTTGCTCTGCAACCTCTTTCGGAGAAGACTCTATTACTTGCTGTAGCGAAGCGCGATAGCGCCCCGGTTTTGCGTTTCCGGAACTTTGTTCAAGGAAAAGATCTGCTATAGCCGAATTCCCGCCTGCATCAAGATAAAGCTTAAGGTACCGCTTTGCTTCATCCATATAGGAACGGTCGAGACAGTACGCTGCAGAAGCAAGTAGATAATGTTCATTCCGGCCAAAGAGAAAAGCCCCTCTATCGAGCCAAAATACCGGTTCGTTCTGTTTCAACGTTTTTTCTTCAAGGATTTGCAGATTATAATAGGGAGTCCAGGAAGCCGAAGGAAACTGACGGACAATTGCCTTGAAGGTCTCTGCCGCCTGGATAGGATTACCGGTTTTCATGAGAATATCTGCATAAAGAAAAAGCTTCTCCTGGGCGGTAAAAGCGGAACTTGCCTCCAATATTTGTCGGGCACGATCGTATTCACCATGTTCAAAAAAAAGGAGAAACAAAAGCTCATCGTTTCGATTATAGCTATCCGAGCCGAAACCAGCCCTCAGCTCTTTACCGAGCTCCAAAGCCCCATCGAAATCATTATTACGGAGGCGGATAAGAAGCGCATCGGCCATTATTCTGCGACTATCAAGCTGCCTGGCCAACTGTTCCAGTTCATCGGCATGATAATCCGCATAGCCTGTGCCCTTCTCCTCCTGTACATGAAACAATGCCTCACTGTATACAGCATGGGTAAAATCTTCATGAAAGGGTGTGTAGCCCTTCAGCAGGAGCACGGCATCACCCCAACGATTCCGTCGAAGCAGTGTATAGGCATAAAGGGCCGCAAAATCCTCACGACCGTCGAAGAGCCGGTGTCCCTTTACGGCAGCAGCCTCCAGAAAAGAAAAATCGCCGTTGTCCCGGGCAATAGTGGAGGCTCGCTTGGAGAGCTGAAGCAACAGCGACGCAGAATCAGCATCATGAAGAAGTGTCGTCACACGTTCTCCAGCCTGCTGATAATTAGCAAGCAGTAGTAAACGGTCGATTTCCTTTAGCAAAGAAAGATTTTTTTCGAGATCGCCAGATTCTGCCTTAACCGATCGCTGTTTCAGCACATAGTAACCAAGAAACACAGTAGCCGCGGAAAGGATGAGAATCAGCAAGACCAAAGCCCGATTTCCCAACCGCGGTAATCTCACGAAGGCTCCCTCTCCTTACGAATGGAATCGAGCACACCGTTGATAAAACGATATGAGTCATCACCACCAAAATCTTTAGCAAGATCCACTGCCTCGTCTATTGCAACGCTGGCAGGAACATCCTGCTGAAAAAGAAGTTCATAGGTACTTAGGCGGAGTATTGCAAGATCCACCTTTGAAAGTCGGGAAAAATCCCAATGCTCGAGCCTGTTTTGTATGCGATGATCAATAGTATCGCAATTTTCAATCGTCCCCTGAACAAGAAGCCGTGCAAAAAGCCAGGTTTCGGTATCAAGTTTCGCCTTACGTTCTTCTTCCAACCAATCAAACTGCAAAAGTTCGGCAAGGAGAGGCTTGTGAAACTCCCAGCTATATATTGCCTGAAATGCCAGAATACGAGCTTTACGTCGTGATCCCATTGATTATCTCAGTATACAACAATTTCCGCTTCGGCTTTCAAATCTTCAACAACCGCATCAAGCGCCTTCTTAAGTACCGCCTGCTGCTTTTCCTGGAAAAGCCCCGCACGGATATATTCACGTACAGTCATTTTATTATCGGGAGCAATCTGATCGTCCAAAGAAAGTATCCGGGCCTCCCGATGTTCGGTAACCTTGAGGATGTGAAGGCCGACATTCGATTCGATGACGCCGGAATAATCTCCCGTCTGAAGAGAAAAAAGCTTCCTGAAAAAATCGGCCCCATAGGTCTTTTCCACGCGCTGATCGGCCCGCGCAATATAACCGACATCCCCGCCACGGTATTTTGAAGATTCATCTTCCGAATACTGCAAAACCAGATCATCGAATTTGGCAGAGCCGTTCCTAAGTTTCGTCCAGGCACTCTCCAAACGCTCTCTGGCGGCCTGTTTCTCCTGGTCATTCATGCTGATGGTCGGAATAAAAATCTGTTTCAGACGGACATACTCGGGGTTGGTAATGGAAGTGGCATGGGCATCGTAATGATCCTGAATTTCTTTTTCGGTAGGAGGTTGGATAGCCTCAAACATATCACGCTTTTCCGTCGCAATATAGCGCTGCTGCATGATCTGTTCCCGAATACTTCCTTTATACTGCTCCCAGCTAAATCCCGTCTGAGATCTAACCACTTCTTGATACTGCCTGTCGGTAAGAGGTCGCCCCACCTGCTGCTCGATAGAAGCCTTCTGCTTTGCAACCACCTGTTGAATTTGCTCCTGCGGGATGGAAATACCAGACCGCTCGGCAGCCTGTTTAATCAAAACCTCGGCAATCATGGCGTCGAGAACCTCTGTTCTATCCACCCCGTCGGCAGACAAACCGGCTTTTTTTCGCGCCGCAGCAACCTGAGCGATACGCTGGTCAAGCTGCACCGACGAAATGCCCTCCGTCTTCGTCAAGGTCACAGTGGCAACGGTCTGTCCAACCAGGTCCGCGGAAACAGGGAAAACCACACCGCAGAGAAAGAAGAGTACCAAAACGACACCAAGTAGGTTACCTTTCCCAGTCGCACTATTGCTCAACATGTAGTTTTGCTCCTATCCTTTCCGCCTCTTCCGTGCTTCCGATGATATTTGAGACCTTCAGATACATTCCTTCTCGTTCCATCGTCTTCATAAGCGTCTGCAGTGTTTTCAAATTTCGTAATCCCGACTTGATCGTAAATGCAAAACAACGTTTTCCAGAAACCATTCCGCCGTTCTGCAAAAAACCGGTCACATTATCCGCTATTTTTCCACCAAAGAAACCGGTAGAGGGTGCTCCAACCGCAATATAATGAAACATCGAAAGCTTTTTTTCTGTTTCGGTATCGCCGTTAATGATCTGGACGGTATGACCGCCCTGACTTTCCAAACCCTTTGCAAGACTCTTACTTATTTCCAACATCTTCGCGTGACGGGCTGCACCAAAAAAAAGAACACAAATATTCATCAATAGCTCCCAAAAAGGACAGGCCGATTCCTCAAGAAACAAGGAATCGGCCTTCTTGCTTTACTGGGCGTTGTTACTGGTTCCGGCTTGATTAGGTTCCTGCGTCTCAACCTGCTGATTCCACCACTCTTCCTGTTGAACACCAGCCTCCTGCCTGGCGGCCTTGATAACATTACCGCCTTCGGGAGTATGATTGACCCACGCCAAGCCAAAAGAACAAAGAATAAACACCGTTCCCAGAATAGAGGTGGTTTTCGTCAGCACGTTTCCGCTCCTGGAACCAAAGGCACTACTCGAGCCGCCAAAGATCCCTCCGAGCCCTT
This sequence comes from Sediminispirochaeta smaragdinae DSM 11293, assembly GCF_000143985.1. Taxonomy (GTDB): domain Bacteria; phylum Spirochaetota; class Spirochaetia; order DSM-16054; family Sediminispirochaetaceae; genus Sediminispirochaeta; species Sediminispirochaeta smaragdinae. The sequence continues at coordinate 2,630,328 of NC_014364.1, forward strand.
CCCCCTGATCGTCCTGAATCATGACAATCACAATAAGAAGAAGTGCGCTGATAACAAAAACGACCAGTAGAAGAATACCGATAAAACCCATTCTCATTTCTCCAAACGTATTAGCTGTCGTACTTCATGATCGGTACGAAGGTCTCTGCTTTCAGGGCCGCCCCACCGACGAGAGCCCCGTCGATGTTTTTCATGGCCATAAGCTCTTTCACATTTCCCGGCTTCACGGACCCACCGTACTGGATAACCATGGCCTCGGCAGCCTTGTCGCCATACATCTCTTTGATCACCTTCCGGATAAAAGCATGAACGGCATCTGCATCCTCTGGGGTTGCGGTCTTGCCGGTACCGATGGCCCAAACCGGTTCATAGGCAATGGTAACCTTATCGAGAAATCCCTCGGGGATTCCCTTGAGACCACCTTCGACCTGGGTGCGTACGACCTGCTCAACCTCGCCGGCTTCCCGCTGCTCCAGGGTCTCACCGACACAAAGGATGACTTCAAGATCGTTGTCGAGGGCAAGCTTGACCTTTTCGTTGATAAAAGCATCCTTCTCACCATAGATCAGACGGCGTTCGGAATGGCCCAGGATAACGACCTGAACACCGACATCCTTCAACATGTGAACGGAAACCTCCCCTGTGTGTGCTCCTGATTCCGCATTCGACATATTCTGAGCACCTAGCAGTAAAGGGGTACCCTTTACCACCTCGCCAACAGCAGAAAGAGCGGTAAAAGGAGGAGCAATCAGATAGCGGCTGTTTCCGTCTGCCGCAGGCACCAGTTCCTTAGCCAAGGCAACGGCCTCGGAGACCGTCTTATGCATTTTCCAGTTTCCCGCAATGAAAGTTTTTCGCATTATTTGCTTCCCTCCAGCGCTGCAATACCGGGAAGCACCTTTCCCTCGAGGAATTCAAGGCTTGCGCCTCCTCCGGTGGAAACGTGATCAATTCTGTCCGCAAAACCGAATTTATTAACGGCCGCAACGGAATCGCCGCCGCCTACCACGGTAGTACCTTTACAGGAGGCAACCATTTCGGCAACCTCAACGGTTCCCTTAGCATACGCTTCGAATTCGAATACGCCCATGGGGCCGTTCCATACAATGGACCGTGCACCTGCAAGAGCGTTCTTTATTTCAGCAAGGGTCTGAACCCCAATATCCATGCCGATGAGATCTTCGGGGATATTCGCCCCGTCGACGGCAATCGGTGTTTCCTTCTCAGAAAAAGCCTTTGCACATACATGATCTAGGGGAAGAATAACCTTTGTCCCTTTCTGCTCCGCTTTTTTCAGAAGGTCTGTGGCGGTCTTAAGAAATTCCTCTTCGAAAAGCGACTTTCCTATGCTCTTACCGGTGGCCTTGAGAAAGGTATAGCACATTCCGCCCCCGATAACGAGGGTGTCACATTTATCGATGAGATTTTCCAAAACACCAATCTTTGTCGAAACCTTTGCACCACCGATAATCGCTACAAACGGATGTTCGGGATTCTTAAGCAGGGGTTCGAAAAAAGCGACCTCTTTTTCGATCAGAAAGCCGGCAGCGGAAGGTAGAAACTTCGTAACCCCTTCCGTACTGGCATGGGCCCTGTGCGCTGTTCCAAAAGCGTCGTTGACATATACATCGCCCAAGGAAGCAAGCTTTTTCGCAAAATCGGGATCATTCTTTGTCTCTCCCGCATAGTAGCGAACATTTTCCAAAAGTAGTATCTCACCAGCCTTAAGCGAAGCGGCCCGGGAGGTCACAGCATCCCCAATACAATCTGCTGCCATTTCAACAGGCCTTCCGAGAAGCTCCGACAAACGCTTTGCCACCGGGGCAAGGGAAAATTCAGGTTTTTTCTCGCCTTTTGGCCTTCCCAGGTGACTCATGATGACCAAAGAACTGCCTTCCTGCTCCAGAATATATTTCAAGGTAGGAAGAGCAGCTTTTATACGTGTATCATCGGTAATAACGCCCTCTTTCAGGGGGACATTGAAGTCCACCCTGATGAGAACGCGTTTACCGCGAAGATCAAGATCTTTTACGGTACGTATCGACATAGTAGTTAAACCCTACACCAGTTTCGTCGCCAGATCAACAACTCTGTTACTGTAACCCCATTCATTATCGTACCAAGAAAGAATCTTATAGAAACCCTTTCCGATTTTCATGGTGCTGGTGGCATCAAAAATCGAAGAATGGGCATTGCCAACGATATCCATAGAGACAATGGGGTCTTCGGTATACTCAAGGACACCCTTCATAGGACCTTCGGCAGCCTTCTTCATGGCAGCGTTGAGCTCTTCGACCGAGGGATCTTTTTCAAGGCGAACGGTAAGGTCGACAATGGAACCGGTGGGGGTGGGAACCCTCATGGCGATACCATTGAGCTTTCCATTCAACTCAGGAATAACGATCCCGACAGCCTTTGCCGCACCGGTGGAAGTGGGAATGATGGAAAGAGCCGCAGCACGGGCCCGGCGGAGGTCACTGTGGGGAGCATCATGCAAACGCTGATCCGAGGTGTAGGAGTGAACGGTGGTCATCAATCCTTCGACGATGCCGAAGCTATCATTCAAGACCTTGGCAACAGGGGCAAGACAGTTGGTGGTACAAGACGCGTTGGAAACGGCAAGATCCTTGTCCGTAAGCTTGTCTTCATTGACACCGAGAACGATAGTCTTATCAACCTCATCCTTTGCGGGAACGGTGAGAATCACCCGCTTTGCTCCGGCAGTGATATGATCTTTGTACCCACCCTTCGGGCCGCTTGCAGTCCGAAAAATACCGGTGGACTCGATGGCAACATCCACACCAAGTTCTTTCCAGGGGAGATTCTTGGGTTCACGCTCGGCAAGAACCTTGATGGCTCTGCCACCAACGGTAATGGTATTGTCGCTTGCGGAAATTTCATACTTGGAAACACCGTAGATAGAATCGTACTTGAGCAAGTGTGCCAAGGTCTTCGCATTTGTAATGTCGTTAATTGCTACGATTTCAATCTCGCTTCTCTCGAAGGCGGCACGAAAAACGCTCCGACCGATCCTTCCAAATCCATTAATCGCTATTTTCATTTTATCCTCCTGAATTGGAATAAACGCAATTGTGTTTAAACTATACGGAAAAGGATTTTACGTGTCAATCAATCACCGTATCCCAGACACCGATTTATACACATCGGTATGGGACAACGGCTGTGAAGAAGACTGAACACTATCTTTTGGGGGCGGAGAAGAGTCGGCATCGGGCTTTTTGACCACCCAATCACCAGGATTAATAAGGTCATAGAACCGATTCGAGGCCACGTCCCCTTCAGAAACCATCTCATCCCTTGACGTAACGGTGAAGGTTCCCACCGCATCTGAGGCTTCGAAACGAAGGCCGAGCCCCTCTTTCCGCACAGCAAGTTTATCCTTCGGCAAGATCATGAAGGCCTCATCATTCTCCACCCCATCAATGGTTCCCAGATCCATAAGGCCCGACGCGAAGGAATAGCGCAGCATTTTACCAAGAGCAGGCAAGTCGGTATCGAGGCGGTCGACCCAAATGCCGATAGCATCGGTCACCCGTTCATTCCCTGTGCGGTAGATCCTCTGACGCTCTATTAGAGCCCCGGTGGAGCCACCGTACAATTCGGAATCAAGGGTAAAACTTCTTTCGTCCTCAGAAAGAACGATGAGCGCAAAATAATGAGCGGAAAGAGCCCGAGCTCGGCCATAGGCTTCTGCAAAAGAACCTACTTCAGCCGCCTCGGGAACCGAAAGCTTTTCATACCCGTTCATCACATGGGCGACATAAGAAGCCAATTCATTCTTACTCAGCGAGTGGAGCATTGAGCCTCTCTCACCGCTAATATATACCGGAATTTGATAACGGAACCTATCAAGTGAAAACTGATCAATATTCCAGCGCTCGGAAACAGATTGGTTAAGCTCATGGCGATAGACCTCAAGGGTATCGCTAGTTGAAGTATCGAGCTTTCCCTGGCGTTCAAGCACTTCAAGAATTGAGAGCTGCTTTGCCGGAAAACCTTTTAGCAACCATAGATCCGCATACATCCGGCGAGCGGAGAAAGAGTCGGGATCAAGTTTGAGAGCCCTGCGGACCTCCCGCATCGCGCTATCTGTGCGATTTCGACCTCGATACCGATCGGCAAGGGTAAGATGATACAAGACAGCCTCATCGATTCTTTTTGTATTCTCATCAAGACTTCGGTCGACTTCGGATGAAAGAATCTGCTCATAGACGATCCGGCTTATCTGATCCTCCGGACGAAGGCGGAGGACGGCGGAAAAGGAGTCAAGGGCTTCCGGGTAACGGCCAAGGGCCTTCTGTGCCGATCCTTTCAGGTAATAACCAAGATAATCATCAAGAAGAGATGCGGACGATCCCTTTGAATCGCCCGAGTTGAGTCGATTGAGAAGATCCTCATAGCGTCCCTGTCTGGAAAGAACAAGGGCATAGAAGAGAAGGGCATCGCGATTTTCCGGTTCTATACGAAGGGCCACATCACAATGATATTCGGCACGGGAAAGATCGTTTATCTCAAGATAGTGTCGTGCGGCAGTCAGATGCACGAAAAACGATTCGGGATAGAGTTCCACAGCCCGCAAAAGAACCTGTTCCGAATCGTTCCACTGTTCGAGAGCATCCGTCACCGGCACCGATGAAAGCAGAGCAATTCGATTGACAGGATCGATGTTCAGCGCCCTATCATACCATACCAATGCGCGACGCAGGCTTCCCCTGGCAATCTCCAGCTCCCCCATTGCACGGTAGGCGGAAACAAGGTTCGGCTGTTTTGAAAGCACAGTCGAAAGAAGCTCCTGGGCTTCAGTAAACCTTCCCAGATCCGTCAGTATTCGCCCGCGCAAAACATCCACATCACATGCTTCTTTGCCAAGCTTTGCAGCAGTATCGGCGTAGGCAAGGGCCTCCTCCGAGGAGCCCTCGTAAAAGGCGATCTCCGCCAAACGCAGATAGGGTTCACGATAATTGGGATTCTCTTGAAGAGATGCCTTATAGAGCTCCATTGCAAGCTCGCTCTTCCCGCTATTCCGGGCCGCCTCCCCCTGCGTGTAAAGTTCCACAGCCTTAGACTGTCCCCAAAGCACATTGATACAGATGAGGAAAAACAGGAGAGCAGGTACAAATCTGCAGACATTAGGCCGTAACAGCGGCATCCCTCTTTATCACCTTCACCGTTTTAATTTTGTGTCCTTCCATATCTTGAATGATAAAATCAAGATTATTATAGGTCACTTTTTCATAGCGGACAGGAATTTTTCCAAAAAGATCGAAGACAAAACCGCCCAAGGTATCAAAATCATCATCGGGCAGCTGAAGCTTTACCTGCTCGTTCAGGTCTTCAATATCAACCCGGGCATCACAGAGATAGACGCCCTCGCCTATTTCAAGTATATCTTCCTCTTCGTTGTCGAACTCATCCTGAATATCACCGACAATCTCCTCAATGATATCCTCCAGACAAACGATACCCGAAACGCCACCATATTCGTCAACGGCCACGGCGATGTGTACCTTTCGACGGCGGAATTCCTTAAGGAGAGAATCCAAGCGCTTGCTTTCCGGTACGAAATAAGGCTTTCTTGCAACCAAACCAATATCGATCGCCTCGTTTCTCATAAATGCTGGCAGAAGATCCTTTACATACAGAACACCGACGACATTATCGATGGTATCCTTATAGACCGGATAGCGAGAATAGCCGTAGTGAATCATAGCTTCCAGCAAATCCTGCTTGGAGGCCTCGTTACTGATAAACTCCACATCGATTCGAGGAACCATCACCTCTTTCACCGTTGTGTCGGAAAGGGTTACGACCCCCTTAATCATATCCTGTTCTTCGAAATTTAAATTACTGAAATCCTCTTCCTCGGAATTGTTGCTTCGACCGAACAACTTACCGAGGATACCAGTGCGTTTCAAAACAGCCTCACTCCTGAAAAAGTTTTCACGATCTCTTCCTGCAGCGTCAACATCGGTTCGCTGCCTTCGTTCGTTTCATGATCATAACCGGCGAGATGAAGGATCCCATGAATCAACAGCCGCTTCAGCTCCTCTTCGCGGGCTACAGAGAAGAGTTTCGAATGAAGATCAAGGGTATCAAGAGAAATTACAATATCGCCAGCGTATACCGATCCATCTTCGGATCCGGAAACAACGTTTTCTTCTTCCAGTTGACTGAATGATAGCACATCGGTAGGTGCATCGATGCCACGCCAGGTTCTGTTCAGATCCCTCATGGTATCATCGTTGCAAAAGAGAATGGAAAGTTCCCAGTTCAAAATGTCCAGAGAGCGCAGCACTGCCACACAAAAAGGTTCGATCGCGGGCAACCACGACGGCGGTTCAACATCTTTGGCGTCGACTTCAACTCTGTTCATGGGTTTTACGTTTTCCTTCCTCCGCTTTAGGGTATTCTATGCGAGAATGGAAGTGTCCGGCAAGTATCTGAACAAAACTCTGTTTGATCTTCTCCATATCCCGAAAGGTAAGATCACAATTTATCATCTGCCGGTTTATCACTTTATCCATAATCTTAGACCAAATAAACTTTTCGAGCTTCGCAACAGTCGGTTTTTTCAGGGTACGCGTGGCCGCCTCTATGGTATCGGCGAGCATAACAACCGCGGCCTCTCTGGAAACCGGCGGGGATCCATTATAGGAATATTCCTCCGGACTTATCTTCTGATTCTCCTCTTCATTTTTCAAGGCTTCGGTATAAAAGTATTCAATCAAACCGTTACCATGGTGCTGACCAACAATATCGACCACCTCGGGAGGAAGCTTTAACTCCTTCGCTTTCTCTATTCCAATCTTAACATGACTTTTGATAACCGCAACCGATAGGCTTGGCTTAAGCTCGTCGTGTTTATTGTTACCGGTCTGGTTTTCTATAAAATATTCAGGCTGTTCAATCTTTCCGATATCATGGTAGTAGGCTCCTACCCTTGCAAGCAGATGATTCACTCCGATCGCCCTGCAGGCAGATTCAGCCATATTGGCGACGCTGACGGAATGGCTGTAGGTACCGGGAGCAGCCATAATCATCCGCTTAAACAACGGAGTATTCATGTCGGAAAGTTCAATGAGCCTAAATACCGTAGGAGCATTCAGAAAATGTTCAATTACGGGAAGAATAGTCAAATTGAGAACCGTACAGGCCAGAGCATTAATAATAGCCAGACCTGCTGCCGAAGCAAACCAAGATACAGGCTTTTTCGAGAGCAAGCCGATTACCAGGACCATCAAAAGGTGGATACAAGAGATTAGCGCCCCACCCCGCACGAGATCGATCCTTCGCTCCGATTTTCGGATGACATGAATACCGGTTAAACCTGAAACGATTATAAAAATTAAATCCATCTTTCCAATCGGCACAAAGGGCACAATGGAAAAGGCGGAAAGAAAGATCAAAAGGAAAGCGGCCTTCTCACCGATCATGCTGGTTATAAGCATTGAAACAAGAGCGGAAGGGAGAAAAAAAGCCCGCAACATGGTCCAATCCTCTCCCGTAAGGAAGAAGGAAAGAGCCGCACTTGCAAAAAAGAAGAGCCATGTTATCAACATGAGCATAAGAAACTGGAATGTACGCCAGCGAGGCTGCAAATAAGGGGAAAGAAGAATGAAACCGAGAAAAAACATGAGGGCAAGGTACAGGAAGGTGGCAATGATCATGCCGTATTGAATACCAGTCTGGGCTTGACTTATTGCCTGAATCTTCTCCATATCGTTTTCGGTAACGATAAAACCCTTTCGAATAACTCGCTCCCCCTCTTCGATTTCTCCGGTTACCGGTGCGACACCGGCCGCTGCTTTAGCCTTTGCCTCTTCCGTTAGTACCGAATCAAACCTGACATTCGGAGTGATGAAATGAAGTGTTAATCTTTCGATGAGGTCAAGAGTCTTTTCATCTATTCCGGTCCCTGCTAAAGAGCTGCGAACGGCATCGGGAATCCGAGAGGGAATGATCAGATCACCGATACTAAGAACACTCTTTCCCTTCTCTCCATGCTCCCAGCGTTGCAGCATGATGGAATCCCCTGAAACCTGCGGCAGCGACTCGAAAACACCATGCTCCATAAAATCGGTAACAAGCTCCTCAATGAGCGGAAACAGGGAACTTGATTTTGTATTTCCCTGAAGGAGGAGTTCAAGCTCTCTTTGATCAAGTCTCACCGAGAATCGTGACTCAATTTCCGCCAAAAGAGAAGGAGAATTTCCCAGGGCTCTTTTTTCATTCAGATAATCAAAAAACTGTTCGAGACTATGTAGGCTTTCCAAGATGGCCTTTTCCTGGGCGGCATAGACGGGTAAGACCTGCGCTCGAGCCTCTTCGATCTTTCGTGTGGTTTCCGTCGACTTCACATACTCAACAGCTTTTGGAGCGACCAGATCACGATCGGCAATCTGTCCGGCGGAAAAGCGACTGTAATTTTCCCGGAAAAGGAAACCGCCCATTTGCGGAGAAAAAAGCGAAAGCACGGCGGCAATAAGAAACGCCACCGCCGTAGCGATCGGAGCGGCACGATGAGACAAATGGATACTATCTTGCTTCTTCACGTTCATATGCGTGTACGATTTTTCTTACCAGTCCGTTCCTCACCACATCGGCCGATTCAAAATGGCAAAATCGGATCTCGTCAATCGAAGATAGCACCTGCATAGCATGGATGAGTCCCGACTGCTGCTTTCCCGGGAGATCGATCTGGGTGATATCACCGGTGATGATGGCCTTCGAATTTTCTCCAATCCTGGTGAGGAACATTTTCATCTGCTCGCGTGTTGTATTCTGGGCTTCATCCAGAATGATGTAACTCTCCGAGAGGCTTCGGCCGCGCATGTACGCCAACGGAGCGATCTCGATGATCCGGCTCTCCTCAAGACGATTCAAAACTTGATAGGAGATAAGCCGATCCATGGCATCGTAAAGAGGGCGCAGATAGGGGCTTATTTTCTGTGCAAGATCTCCCGGAAGAAACCCAAGGCTCTCACCCGCTTCCACCACCGGTCTGGTCAGGATAAGTTTCTTCTTTTTACGTTCAAGAATCTCTTTTAAGGCGTGAGCAACCGCCAAAAAAGTCTTTCCCGTACCGGCCGGGCCTATTCCGAAAACAATATCGTTGGAGGACATGGCATCAATATAAGCTGCTTGGTGATAGTTTCGGGGAAAAACCTTTGGGCTACTTGGTATGGAAATATTAAGATCCGACAGCATATCGGTCTTCTCTTCGCCGTTTTGGGTAAGCGACGAAAAAATGGTCTTGACGACGTTCGGCGTAACGACCTGCCCCGCCTTTCTGTGCGCTTTCATTCTCCCGATTAGATTGCTGAACAACTCCTTCGTTTCGGTATCGGCACTATCAAGAATTACTTCGTTGCCCTTTGCGACAACCCTTGCACCAAGCAGATGCTCAAGCCCTCGCAAATTTTCGTCCTGAGGACCACAAATATCCCGCAAGAAACGGTTGTCGTCCAAGACTATGGTAAATGAATCGCTCAATAAACGCTCCTTTTTGTAGTGTAGCCAAGAGAGTATGGAATCGTCAAGGTCGGGAAACGGCTACCAATCATACTCATCGTCGCTGTATGAGACCTCTTTTTTAATCTCCGGAATGGGCCGCCATTGCAGAAAAATCGAAAATTCCGGTCGCCATTGATAATAGGAGAGTCCGTCGTCATTATCAACAAGCTCAGGGCTTCCTGAATAGACAAAGTTGAGGTCCCAGTCCCGCATGGAATGTACAGCTTTTATCGAAATACTTTCAAGGTTGAAATTGGAAGCTTCTCGCCTTGATCGGTCGAAAAAGGCAAAAGAGTCCAAAAGATCGCTCACTATATTCAGAGGATCATCGGAATAGGTATCAAAATATTGATAGGTAAGCGTGTTGCTGGAAACCGAAGAAAATTCGATATCAAGGAATTCAGCTATCGAAAGCTTGAATGAGAGATCAAAGGTAAACTCATTTTCCGAATATCGGATAAGATTCATTTCCCATGAACTACCGAGCGAAAGAGACAAATCAATTCGTCGCTTCCAAAAGGGATCGGGATCGAATTCAAATTTGAGTCCCGTCTCAATACTGTACGGCCTGAAAGCCCAGTCATCTTCCTGCTTTTCCCATCCGGAGTTCGTCAATTCATAGTCGTAGGCCCTCTTGGCCAAAAAATCAACATACAGCGGGAAAAGTGTTACCTCACCCTCATAGCTATCGACCTCCTGATCGTCGAAATCCCAGGTAAGGGCATTGCTGAGTTCGATGTTTTCATCAAAAAAGGAAAAAGCGACGGTGGAGGCGGCAAGATCATGGTCGTCCGAATCCATTCCAAGGTCGACCTTTTCGCTGAGTGTCAGCCAATCGAAGGGGGTTATACCGAGTTCCCAAATGAGATAATCAGAATACCAATCATGCGCGGTATAGGTCCATATCCCCTTTCCACTCAGTTCCATCCAGTTGTTTTCAACGGCCAAAACAGGCTTAACATAAAGATCCTTTGGCGGCAATTGCAGCGTAGTTGAAAGGCTTTGACTGCTTTCCACCTCCTTACGTACAAAAGAGGTCGTAAACAGATGATTGGTGATACTGTCTTCGCTCCAGGTCAATGGGATTGTATTGAAACTTGTGTCGCTATCCCCCTCCCATCTACCGGCAAGCACGGTACTTGTTCCTTCATACACGACTGAAGAATCGTTCCATAGATCGCTGGCAAGAAACGGCTTCCAGGTAGCGGCAAAGCTATTTGTTACATCGTAACGGGTCGCAGATTCATCGGCATCCTCTCCGTAATCAGAGTCCAATTCGTCACTATAAATGGTATGGTCTTGGTACGTTCCGGAAAAGAGTACCTTATTTTCGAAGCTGAAAAAGTCCTGCCATATCGCGGCCTTGTAATTCAGAGCCGCCGTTCCGGTCAGCTTGGTGAGGGTGTAATCCTTATCCAGGGAGACATCTTCGGCGGAAGCATAATCGGTGACATTGTATACATTTTCCTGTGACGCGCTCGGCTTGATGCTGAAACCAAGGGAATTTTGAAAGAGAGAGGAATTGCTTGAGGAGAAATCAGCATCCTCTGATATGGAAGAGGGGGCAGCACCGTTTCCTTCCACCTCGATATCGAATACATCATTTGCAACGTCACGCTCTCCCGGCCAGGCTCCGGGCAATGCAATGCCACCTTCAGCCGAAGGGTCAGATTCGCTATCCCCTTGGCTTGTCTGAAGGGATGTGGAAAAGGTATCAAAAAGAGAACCTGTAAGGGAAAAGGAAAGATTAGGAAGGTCAAAAGATTCCGGATAGTAATAGCCTAGAGGATACAGTGTAGTTCCTGAACCATCTTCCGAAGCAAGTATTGCGGCTATGGCCAAGGAGTCGAGGGTAAAGGTGATATCCCCCCGTTTAGAAAGTACCAGAGGATCCGTAGAACTAATTTCAATGCTTGGGTTCAGCTCCTCATCCTCGTCCTCGGCATCCCCACTTTCGTCTTCGAGAACAGAATCGGAATCGATAAAGCTCTTCCACTGCATTCCCTCTTTGCGAGGCAGAAAATCACTGCGTACCGTGGGATCGGAGTAGAGAGGAAGATCCATCGAAAGTGTGAACCACTTTGTCAATTTCCGTTCACCGGAAAAATCAAAACGAAAGCGAAAAGGGAAGGAATTTCCCAGAATCATGGGCTCCTGCCAGTCAACATCATAGCTTCCGTCATCTTCGATAAGAGTCGTGTAGCCGTAGGAACTTTGATCAATTTCCCTGGTCTCGGCTATACCAGCATAGAAAAAAAGCTTCTGCCATGCCCCCAAGGCCTCATACTCGCCTTGAAGTGCCGTAAGGAGGCCGAGATAGGTATAGTAGTCGGCAACCAGTTTGATATAACCGTTATTTGTCTCCTCATTCTCTTCGCTCGGAACCTTTGTAAGAAAAAGCCCATCACGTTCATAACGAAACGAATCCGAAGAGCCATCGAGATATTCCAGAAAGGAAAGTCCGCTCTCTTCTTCCTCCTTAGATTGACCACGAAGATAGGTCGTGGTTTGAAGGAAATATCCCTTTGTCAGGTTGTAACCGAAGTTCGGATGGATAAAGAGGGTGTCGCCCGGCATGAAGAAATAGGGAAGCGGGAGTATCGGAATTCTTCCAAGATATAGAGTGGCATCCTTTACGGCCCACTCTCCGGGGCGAAAAATGGTTATGCGCTTGGCCTTAATACGGTAGTAAGGCTCTTCCAGACCGCTTGAGGAGATAACACCGTCATCAAGAACCACACTTCCGTCCGAAAAACGCCGAATGCTCCTTCCACTGTAAAAGAAAGTGACACTCTTCTCTTCTACCGTTTCCTCCTTGCTGCTGGCACCGGAGAAAAAGGTTCCCGACCAATCTTCGGTATTGAACACTAGGCTTTCTCCGCGAAAGAGCTCGGAACTGTCGTTGCGGACAAGCTCATACACGACGTTTCCCTTCGCGGAGAGGACTCCGGTATCCCGATTAAACAATATATAGTCGGCCGTTACCTTGTGAAGTGTTCCATTCTTTTTATCGTCAAGGGTGATGGAGACATCTCCCTGCAATTCAAAATAGTGTTCTTTTGATTGGGGATCGCTGTAACTCTCGGCAGATTCCGCCTCCTCCACACGGATCGTCGTCTCGGCGGAAAGGAGCTGCCCCCCAAAGAACAACAAAGCCATTGCCCAAACGAGGGGGAAGCGGTACATCATACAATAGTTGCGTGCCCCTTGCTTCATCTCCCGTCCAAGAGATCCTGCAGATAACGACCGGTATAGCTCTTCTTGTATCGAGCCACCTCTTCGGGAGTACCGGTGACAACCACCTGCCCTCCTGCCGCTCCACCTTCAGGACCAAGATCGATGATATGATCTGCCTGTTTGATCACGTCGAGATTATGCTCGATCAAAAGCACCGTGTTCCCCATGTCCACCAACTGGTGGAGCACTTCCATCAACTTCTTTACATCGGCAAAATGGAGCCCTGTTGTCGGTTCATCCAGAAGATAGAAGGTCTTTCCGGTGCTGCGCTTAGATAATTCCAGGCTCAACTTCACCCGCTGAGCCTCCCCTCCCGAGAGCGTTAAGGCGGATTGTCCAAGTTTAATATAGTCGAGCCCCACAGAATGGAGGGTATCAAGTTTACGTTTAACAGAGGGTATGTGAGAAAAAAATTCCCGGGCCTCTTCTACAGTCATTTCTAGGACCTCGTGAATGTTTTTTCCCTTATATCGGATATCGAGGGTCTCCCGATTGAAGCGCTTTCCCTTGCACACATCGCAGGTAATGTAGACATCGGGTAGGAAATGCATCTCGATTTTAATCGTTCCATCGCCCTGACAATGTTCACATCGCCCTCCCTTCACATTAAAAGAGAAGCGGCCGGGTTTGTATCCCCGTGCCTTTGCATCGGGAAGAGAGGCAAAAAGCTCGCGAATAGGAGTAAAGAGGCCAACATAGGTAGCAGGGTTCGACCTCGGGGTCCTTCCGATGGGAGACTGATCGATATTTATGATCTTATCGATGTTTTCGAGTCCCAGAATTTCATCGTAGGAAGCCTCGGGGAGTTTGCTTTTCCCCACTCGATTCGAGATTGCGGGAAAAAGGACATCGCTTACCAACGTCGACTTTCCGGACCCGCTCACCCCTGTGACAACCACCATCTTTCCCAGCGGGATGGCAACATCTATCCCTTTAAGATTGTGCTCCCTGGCACCTTTAAGGAGGATCTGTTTTCCGTTACCTTGCCTGCGCTCCTGAGGAACGGCAATAGTCTCTTTTCCGCTAAGAAACCTTCCCGTTATACTTTTTTTGTTTGCAAGGATCTCTTCCAAGGTTCCTTTTGCAATGACATGCCCCCCATGAACGCCAGCCCCTGGACCGAGATCCACAATGTAATCGGCAGTACGAAGGGTCTGCTCGTCATGTTCCACAACAATCAATGTATTGCCAATATCCCGAAGATGCTTAAGGGTTGCAATGAGTCGATCGTTATCGCGTTGATGTAAACCAATGGTCGGTTCATCCAGGATATAGAGAACGCCGACAAGACTTGATCCTATCTGGGTCGCAAGGCGGATTCGTTGGGCCTCTCCTCCGGAAAGGGTACTTGCACGGCGCTCCAAGGTAAGGTATTCCAGGCCGACACTCTTCATGAAGGTGAGTCTGTCGACGATCTCTTTCATAATCTGAGATGAGATCTTTTTTTCGGTCTCGCTTAGCTTCAGCTTCGAAAAAAAGTTGAGAGAATCATCCACGGAAAGGCTGGTGAGGTCAAAAATCGAAATTCCCCCGACCTTTACGGAAAGAGCTTCAGGTTTCAGCCGCTTTCCGCCACAGGCCGGGCACTCTTTTTGGGACATAAAACTCTCAAGCCACTGCTTTATCCCCTCGGAATTTGTTTCGAGGTATCGCCGTTTCAGGTCGTTGAGGACTCCGCGGAACTGGGTCGAATACTCGAACTTACCCGTTTTCTTCCTGTTCACGTAGGTAACATCGATTTCATCGTCGCTGCCGTTTAAGATAATGTCGAAAATTTTCTCGGGAAGTTCGTTTAAGGGGGTATCAAGAGAAAAATTGTAATGTTCCGCCAAAGCCTCAAACCAGCTACGATGCCAGGCGGAATCCGGATTTGCGGTGGCGATGCCCCCCTGGTTGAAAGAGAGAGACCTATCGGGGATCACCAATTTCGGATCGAACTCAAGGGTCATTCCAAGTCCGGAACAAACCGGACAGGCTCCATAGGGATTATTGAAACTGAAGAGCCTGGGTTGAAGTTCCGGCATACTAAACCCACAGCGATGGCAGGCATTTTTCTGGGAAAAAAACGCCTCTTTCTCGCCATCCTTTGTCGCCGTAACGGCGATAAGAGAACCATCGGCAACGGAAAGGGCGGTTTCTACGTCCTCGGCAAGTCGCTTTCGTATATCACGACTCATCTTCAATCTGGAAACCACAATCTCAATGGTGTGCTTCTTATTTTTTTCGAGTGTAAACTCTTCATCCAAAGAAGCTACCCGACCATCAACCCGAACACGAACAAATCCGGCCTTCCTCGCATCTTCAAATATCTTCTGATGTTCCCCCTTCTTCCCCCGAATAACAGGAGCAAGGATCATCAATTTCGTATCTACCGGATGCGAAAGCAATATATCGAGGATTTGATCGATCGACTGCTCCTGGATTGGATCCCCGCAATTGGGGCAATAGGCCTTTCCGATCCGGGCCCAGAGCAGCCGGTAATAGTCGTAAATTTCCGTAACAGTTCCCACCGTCGAACGGGGGTTTTTGTGGGTTGTCTTCTGTTCTATGCTGATGGCGGGACTCAGCCCCTCAATATAGTCGAGATCAGGTTTATCCATTCTTCCGAGAAACTGCCTGGCATAGGCAGAAAGGGATTCGACATAACGCCTCTGCCCCTCGGCAAAGATGGTATCAAAGGCAAGGCTTGATTTACCGGAACCGCTAAGTCCGGACACCACAATCAAACTGTCTCTCGGCAACTCAATATCGATATTTTTCAGATTATGCTCTCTAGCACCCTTGATGATGATCTTATTCATAAACAGGAGAGTACGAAATTTCCTAAAAACCGGCAAGCGCATCTTCTGCAAGAAGACGCCAGCGCCCACCGCCGTTAAGGTAGCTCAGGATGGTAAAGAGTTCCAAGGCACGCTCTTTTGCACCCTCTTGTTCCAGCAGGGAGGCAAAATGGTAGAGAGACTCATACATTCCCGCATCCTCGAAAAAAAGCGCAATATCGTCATCGGCCTCCCCCTTTTTCAGAAGGTTCAAGGTATTCTCATAACCATACGAGGTGGTGATAAAGCGATATCCAGGCTCTCGGGATAAAAGGAGATCGATGGTCATGGAAAGCGGGATGGTACATGCAAGCAGCAAATGTCCCATTGCCGCATCACTCTCCCCTCTTTCCATAAAAAGAGTACCCAAAGCGGCATGGGCGGGAATTGTTTGGCTACCTTCGGGGCGATAGAGCTCAAGGAATTTATCAGGTCCCTTTTCGAGGTAGTTACTCAAGAGAAGCTTATCGGGAATTTCCTGAACTGGATACTCTTTTTTCTGCATCGAGATAATCTCTGCATACACGGCGATTGCTTCTTCCTGCTTACCTTCCCGCTCTAAAACCCTCGCAAGGAGCTTTCGTGGGGTATACCGTTCTTCCCACACATAGAAGCTCTTTTCATGCTCGATGGCGTTGCGATATGCCTGCTCTGCCAAAAGAAGTTCACCTTCCGCCTCATACACCTTTCCCGTCCAGGTATATCCGTCTGCTATGAGATCGCCCCGCTCCAAGGTTTTTCTAAAATAGAATAGGGCTACTCCCAACTCACCGTCGTGGAAGGAATTTTTTCCCCGTTCCAGCAAGATCCAGGAGGGGGGGCCCTCGGTACTTTGTGAAAAAAGCCCAGGAACAAGACAGAAGAGAAGTATCATACCGATGAGAAAAACGCTTCCACCACCATCTCTGCAAGCTTTTACCACCGTAAATTCCTCCCGAGCGATCACCCTTCAAAGGATGAAAATTGATCCCAAAAGGCCTTGTACGCCCTTTCCGCTTCCCCTTTATAGACTATAGACCCTTTCCGAAAGACAATCACTTCCCTTCCTGCGCCGGTTATGCCAATGTCTGCGTGACGGGCCTCCTCCGGACCGTTCACGACACAGCCCATAACCGCAACCGTAAGTGATTTGTCGCTTTTCAATAACTCTTTTTCATAACGGGCAAGAAAGGCATGAGGGTCGAAGGTTGAACGGCCACACCGAGGACAGCTGATAATCCTAACTCCATTCTTGCGAAGTCCAAGGGCTTTAAGGATCTCAACTCCGGCCATCACCTCTTTGATCGGTTCTTCGGAAAGACTTACACGGATAGTATCACCGATGCCCATAAGCAAAAGGCGAGAAATCATGATCGACGACTTTACCGTTCCGGGAACCAAGGGCCCTGATTCTGTAAGACCTATATGCAGAGGATAGCGATATCGCTGTGAAAAAAGGGTATTAGCTTTTACACTGCTTTCAATATCGGACGATTTCAGACTGAAGACCACCCGGCTAAAGCCTATTTTCTCAAGAATACCGATCTCCTCTTCGGCAGCAAGCAGCATGGCCTCTCCACGATCGGGGTGATTGCGAAGCGTTCGAGGCAGAGATCCTCCATTTATACCGACGCGAATTGCAACCCCGGCATCGGCGGCCGCACGAAGCACCGTCTCGGCCTTTTCCCGTGATCCTATATTTCCAGGATTAATGCGGACCTTATGGACACCTGCACGAATGGCCTCGAGAGCAATGCGATGATCAAAATGAATATCCGCAACGATCGGGATCGGGCTTCTTTTGGCAATCGATCCGATGATTCTCGCATCTTCAAGACGGGGAGCCGAAAACCGTATTAGATCACAACCAAAGGCCGCAAAATCATGTATGGATGCCAACACATCATCAATAGTTTCACCGAGAGGACGCTTCCACATGGTTTGGACCGTTACGGGAGCGTCGCCTCCTATAAAGAGATCCCCGACGGGAATTTTTTCTCGTAGCATGTTCATTACACCACTTTAAAAAAGCCGGCCCGTATGCCATCGGCGGAGGACCGGCTTTATATACATGAATTTGGTGAGCCTATCCGACGACACCCATCATAAATACCATAACAAACAAGGCAACCGTCTCGATCAAACCAAGGACCATGATATAGTTACCAAATCCCTTACCTGTTTCAGCCAAGGCATCGGATGCATATGCGCCAGCCTTTCCCTGGAAAAAAGCGGAAAGTCCCATTGCAATACCGCCGAACAAGCCTACACCAAGCAAAAGCCAACCATTCGCCGTATCGGCAACCCCTTTGAGGGTATTCATCAGAATATACCCGTAGATGGTCTGAGTAAGGGGAGCCCCAACAAAGGCAACCAGCATGAATGGTGCCGGTTTGTTCTGTGCAAAGCACTTTTTCCATGCACCGACTGCAGCCATTCCGGCGGCACCGGCACCAAAGGCTGATCCCATTGCCGCAAAAGCAAGGGCTGCTCCAATTCCTAACATTCCGAAGTTCATCTGCTCTCTCCTTCTTTCTAAATGAAGTATTTACTTCGTTTCTTTTTTTCGAAAGGGGTCATATGCAACCCCAGTCCATTCCATTCCCAAGTGACCTGAAAATTCCAGTACATTCAATCGTATACCATGTACGATCACGGAAAGCGCTCCCATGGCAAGATTCAGTCCATGGCCGAGGAGAAGGATCAGAACACTACCGATGATCCCGACAACGTCGTTTCCCAATCCGGAAGCCATGGCATTGAAGCTTTTTGCGATCTCAACCGTTGCAAGTCCGACGGCGAAAAGACGTATGTAACTGATAATATCGGAAAAGGCGGAAATAGAATCCAAGAATGTTGTCAAAAAACCACCGATCCCTTTAAGAACACCCTTGATGAAATTTCCCTCCTGCTGGCCGAAGAGGAAGACAGCCGCCAAGCCGCCTATGATCATGTAAATACTGTAGGTCGGCATGGGAAATTTCTCTGCATCAAGAACAAGGTTCAGAACAAGATAAAAAAGGCCCAAAACCATCGAGAGCCAGCCAAGCTGGGCAAAAGCACGGATCATAGGTTTCTTCTTCACCTCTGTCATAAAATTCCAAATGTGGGCAATAGAAAGATGTATTGTTCCCAATACAAAACAGATGAATTTTATCACTTGAGAACTCTCTTCCGATCCAAAACTGGCTATGGCGGGAATCGTCAAGGCCTTTAAGGGGGGAAGCTCTGCCAGAAATTGAGATCCGAACCAGGTACCGGTAATGGCGCCCCAAACCACTGTACAAGAACTCAAAACCGTAAGCAGCACCATGGCCGTTGGGACCTTCCCCGTTTTTTTCCTGCCGCTTCGCATTCCAAGCAGAGCAGGGATGAGGAAGATAAGGCCGTACCCTGCATCGCCGATAATCATAGCAAAAAAGATGCTGAAAAAGATAAGGAAAAAGAGACTAATATCCCGTTCGTGATAGCCAGGTATCGTTCCCAACATACCGAAAACCGGCTGGATAATGGAGATGGCCTTGGGATTTTCAACCAGAGTCGGAACTTGATCCTCATCATCGGGATCCGTAATGATAATCCCCATACCGTTTTTAGCGGCCATCTTTTTGATATCTTCGCTTCGCTTTTCGGGAATAAACCCCTTCAGGTAAACAATCGTCCCTTCCGAGTGCATGCCGGTTACAACATTCTCAAACTGAACCATTTCGTCCAATTCATTAAGCACCCTTGCCAAACGGTTTCGGCTCGAAGAAAGGCGATCAAGCTCTTCCTGAATATGGGTGATCTGGGAATGTCGGTCTTCAATTGCACCTTCGATCTCGGAAAGTGGTTTCTCGGGAGGCAAAAACTCTTTCCAGCCCTCGGCAGCGAGGCTTCCATCATCCACAACCGCAACATAGCGAACGCTTTTTGTTGTTCGTACGGGAAAAAGATTTTTCACCGTACCGGCCGTTTTTGCCTGCTCGGCACTAAGTTCGAAAAGCCGTAAAGCTATCCCCCGTTTCTTCAATTCTTCGATCATCAGGGGATCAAAATCCCCCCAGGGTACAACCCGTTCACGTTCCCGCTCAAAGCGTTCAACATCATCGGATAATTCCCGGATGCGTTCGGCCTGGCGATTCACCCTTCGTGCCAGTTCCAATGCAGCATCAAAAGATGAAGGGCCGCCGCTTTCCTCCGGAGCATCAGGCGAAAGGGTAAAAATCGCACGATCAACCATGTCTCTGGTTTTTTTCAGCTCTTCCAATCGCTCACCACTTCCGGCCAGCTGTTCAATATGAAGCAGACCGAAATCTTGCAATTTTGCGATTGAATCGCTTTTTCGTGTCTCGGTGGTAACCAAAACCACCTTTTTCATAGGTACAATCATCGCTAAGAGACCCTCACAATCTTGTTCTTGGCAATCTTTCCGCGAACCACCGAAGCTGTCTGCTGATCGCTAAGATAGATCTGAATCTTTCGGATGTTCTTTTTTGTTTCGGGTATTTTTACCTTTTCGAAAAGATTGACCCGCTGCGTCGTGATCCGTAATTCCTCGCCCAGAAGATCTGCCTGCTGGCGCAGAATCTCAATCTCAGCATCCAAGGAGGAAATTTCTTTCAGGGTCACAACACCCTTATCAACCCAAAGGGGCTTTTCAAACAGGTCATAGGGGATGGTATCCAAAATCAGTTTGCGAAAGACCGGTATATCGACACCAGCGATATTTCCCATTTCCCGGTCCACAGCCTTGACTCGAACCAACTCCCCTATTCCGACATCTTCACCGAATACCGCTATCCAGCTGGCAAGATCGTCACGAAGCTGTTTCTGCTTTGCCTCAATGTCCCTGATCTTCTGTTCGACCTGACGGATGACCATCTGCAGCTGCTGCTTTTTCAGCATAAGGGTCGGAAGGTAGCGCTGGTACCGTTTAAGAGCATCCTTTTGTTTTTTCTGTTCGTTTTTGGTCAGCTTTACCGCCGCCATCACATCATCCTTTCGGCCAGAACTTGTTGAGCAATTCCGTTCTCAGACCGGTCTCTTCCTTGGTAAAACATTCGGAAAGAATCTCCCAGCCGTTGTCCAGCGCTTTTTCAAGGGGAATATTCACCGAAAGGTCCATCATCTGCTCTTCGAAAAGCACACCATATTTCAGGAGCTTATTGTCCCAGTCGGTCATACGGAATCCCATGGATCGTTTCTCCAGCGACTCCTTGTATGCGGCATAGAGTTTGATCATACCGTCCATAAGAGCCCGGTGATCCTCTCTGGTATCCTTATTGACCGACTGCTTCAGTCGTGAAAGGCTTCCGAAGGGCTCGATTCTTCCTCCTTTGAGGTAATACTGCCCCTCTGTGATGTATCCGGTATTATCGGGAACAGGATGGGTAACATCATCTCCCGGCATGGTAGTAACGGCAAGGATGGTAATTGAACCGGACCCCTCAAAATCGACGGCCTTTTCGTATCGACTTGCAAGCTGGCTGTAAAGGTCTCCGGGATACCCACGGTTTGAGGGAACCTGCTCCATGGTTATGGACATCTCTTTCAAAGCATCTGCGAAGTTGGTCATATCAGAAAGAAGGACAAGCACCTTCTTTCCTTCAAGGGCAAATTTTTCGGCCACGGCAAGGGCGATATCCGGAACCAAAAGACATTCAACGATGGGGTCCGCCGCCGTGTGTACGAAAAAGATGGTACGGCTCATGGCCCCGCCGGATTCAAGGGTCTCTTTAAAATAGAGGTAATCGTCGTACTTAAGCCCCATACCTCCCAAAATGATCAGGTCGACTTCCGCCTGCATGGCAATTCGAGCCAGCAACTCGTTGTAGGGCTCTCCGGAAACGGAGAAGATCGGCAACTTCTGACTCTCCACCAGGGTATTAAAGAGGTCGATCATGGGAATACCGGTACGTATCATATTGCGAGGGATGATACGCTTGGCCGGATTTACCGAAGGCCCCCCGATATCGATCAGGTTCTCGTTAAGCTCGGGACCATTATCCCTGGGTTTACCGCTTCCGGTAAAAATCCGCCCGAGTAGGTTTTCCGAATAGGAGATCTGCATCGGATGACCGAGGAAACGCACCTCGTCTCCGGTGGATATTCCCCGACCTCCGGTAAAAACCTGAAGGGAAACCCGATCTCCGTCGAGTCGGATAACGTTGGCAAGCGAATCACCGTGACGGCTGCTTACCACCGCAAGATCATCATAGCGGACCCCGTCTGCCTTTACGGTAATAACACTTCCGGCGATCGCCTCAATTTTACTGTATACTTTGCGCATCGTTTCTCCCACCTTTCACTATGCCTGCTTTAGCAGCCGTTTCGCATCTTCCTGAAAACCGGTCTTCTTTTCGTCGAACATCTGACGGATCATCTTTTCCTGGGCAACAAACTCATCAGACTTCCATTCGCTTCCATTGAAATCGAGAAAGCGCTGGCGCAACTGGTTGAAATAGGTTCGAGCCTCATCCTTCTGGGAAAGATCATAGTTCGAACCGATAATTTCGAAGAGCAGATTAAAGACGTAGGTCTGACGCTCCACGCCTACCGCAGCATCGACAGGATCAAAGGAGTTCTGCTGCAGGTAGACATAATCGATAAAATCGGATTTGAGATAGATGATATAGTCGTCGATACTGGTGCCTTCCTCACCGACGACCTTCATCATCTGCCCCACCTCATCGCCCCGATGCAGAACCTGCCGGGCGTATTCGGTTTTCTGGGGCTCGATGACCCCACTATACTTGCTCCAACTGTCCAGAGGGTGGATAGCCGGATATTTTCTTGCATCCGACCGTTCCCGCGAGAGTCCGTGGAAGGCACCAACGACCTTCAAGGTCGCCTGGGTCACAGGCTCTTCGAAGTTCCCTCCGGCGGGGCTTACGGTACCACCGATGGTGACCGATCCGATCGATCCATCTTTGAGCCGGACCACACCGGCACGTTCATAGAAACCGGCGATAACCGATTCGAGGTAGGCGGGAAAGGCCTCTTCTCCCGGTATCTCTTCAAGACGACCGGACATCTCACGCATTGCCTGGGCCCAACGGCTCGTGGAGTCGGGAAGCATGAGAACGTTGAGTCCCATCTGCCGGTAGTACTCGGCCAGCGTAACAGCGGTATAGACCGAGGCTTCCCGGGCCGCAACCGGCATGGAACTTGTGTTACAGATGATGATCGTCCGCTCCATCAAGCTTTTTCCCGTTCGCGGGTCGATCAGTTCGGGAAACTCCTTCAATGTCTCGACGACCTCACCTGCACGTTCACCGCAGGCCGCAATAATAACGATATCCACTTCGGCATGTCGGCTGGTAATCTGCTGCAAGACTGTCTTTCCGGCACCGAATGGACCGGGAATACAGTAGGTCCCGCCGAGGGCCACCGGAAAAAAGGTATCGATCAGACGGACCTTGGTGATCATCGGTTTAGTCGGCTTAAGTCGCTCGTCGAAGCAGGAAATAGCCCGTTTTACCGGCCAATGAAAGCTCATGGTAAGGGGAATATCGTTTCCCTTTTCATCGGTCATCACCGCAATCTCATGATCGATGTCGTAGCTTCCAGCCGACTCCATCTTTTTTATGCGGTAGCTTCCCTGCTTATCGAAGGGAACCATAATCCGATGCTCGAAAATCCCTTCGGGGACAGTTCCAAGGGTATCGGCTGCGGTAACACTATCTCCAACCTTCACCTTGGGAGAAAAATCCCACTTTTTGTCCCGAGGTAAAGCACTCAGGTAGACTCCTCGCTGAAGAAAGAAGCCGCACTGCTGGGCCAATTCGGGAAGCGGGTTCTGAAGGCCGTCGTAGATCTGCGTCAGCAAACCGGGACCAAGCTCTACAGCCAGCAGCTCTCCGGTAAACTCCACACTGTCGCCAACTCCGACTCCACCGGTCATCTCAAAAACCTGCATCTCAGCCCGGTCTCCCCGGATTCGTATAACCTCCGACTTGAGGCGTTTTTCATCTAAAACGATATATCCCACTTCATTCAAAGAGACGGTACCGTCGACTAAGACCGATACCATATTTCCGTTTACGCCTATGACTTTACCACTGCTCCTATCCATCAGCTCTCTCCATTCCCGGTTGAGGAAGCAGAAGCAACCGCTTCCCGTACGTCTGCATAAATTTCTTCAAATCGCTCTGTACCAAGCTCGGGGCGGAAGGCCCCTTTCCTTTCCAAAAGCTGCAATTTGAGATAGATAATCATCATTCGTTGAAGGTCAAAATAGTGACCGACCTCCATTTCCTCAAGCTTCCGCCAACGTGCCTTATTAAGCACATCTTCCGCCTGTAGGGGGGTCGGCTGCCCCAGGGCATCGCGGACAATCTCTTCAATTCCCGTCGGTCCTTCGCCGGGGCGCAGATACGTTGCGGCATCCATGCCAAGGCCCGGCGCTCTGGAACGAATCAGTTCATTACGAAGTTCCTGTTCAAATCGGTACCAGGAGATAAGAAAAGCGGGGAGCTCACCCTCTTCCTGGTCGGAAATATCAAGTTTTGCACAACGAAGGGAACGGTAGGCGGCATCTGACATATCTTCCGCACAACGTGCAAGAAAATCCTCCGAACGTATACCGGAGGCTACGTCATACGAAAAGAACGGCAGGGTGGCAATCGTATAATAGTATTGAGCCAATTGCCGCCTCCCTTATTCCTTTTGGCCTTTTACACTCTCCCGCAACAAAGAGGAAAGCCGGGGACTTACATACTGAGAAAGAATTTCGGCAATTCCGTCGGCCGTGAAATTGTAGTAGGCACTTCCGCCTTCCTCGGCAATCTTAAAGCCGGCTTCTATTCCGGCCACAGGCTTGACGGTAACGCCCTTCTTCATCTTGGTTCCAAGCGCTTTTTTAAGATACTCTTCCACTTCCACTCGCTCGTTTTCAGGAAGTAGGAGTTCAAGGGAATCCTTCTCCTCGCTCCAGTTGGAAAGAAGGGCGACGATGGCTTTGGATAGGCCTTCTCCGGTGAGGGCTGAAGCCGCTTCCTTCTTTACCACCGCATCGAGCATTGAGGTAATCGATGATTCGAGACTAAGGAGCAGATCTCTTCCTGCCTGCCGGATCGATTCTTCGGCAGTCGCCTGCATTTTGGCCGCATCTTCTTCGGCCTTTTCTCGGATCCGGGCCGCCTCTTGTTCCGCATCGGCTATAATTTCATTTCGCTTTTTCTGTGCCTCATTAACGATTTCTTTAGCCTGGGCCTCGGCATTGTCGACCCCCTCGCTTTTAATCGTCTCTATCAGCTCTTTCAGTTGAACATCCATAACAACCCCTTCGCCAATTCAGTGAAATTTTATCTATTCCGTATCATACATGGTGACAGACCATTCATCAAGAGAATACGGAAACCGAGGACTTCATTCCTCGTCAATATACCGGTAAATTTTTTCCATCCGCCTCTGGAAAAAGCCATGCAATGCCTTTGGAGCGTCGCTTCGTTCCGTTAAAATTGATAAAACAGCTATCCTCGCTTCATCGACGGAGGAAAAACTTTCGGCCGAAAGATGATCTACCTCTTCATGAATCGCCTTCAGAATTTGCAGTTCATGGCGAAGTAGTGCACTATTTTCTGTCCAGACATATTCGGTGATCTCACGGCGATCATGACGCTCACTGGTAGAATCAAGTAATACGACAATCCCCTCTTCCATGGCCGAAATCTCAACCGAAAGGATACGTAAAAACTTCCGTAATTTCTCCTTCATATTATTCTACCTCGTAAGGGTAATACTATAGGTCTTTATCGGTATCCGCAAGATTAAAGCCGATACTTAACACCGATGTTTCCGTAAATTTTAAAGGCGGTACCGTCTCTTGCAATACGAATTCCTCTTCCGGGATAGGCAGTCTCAATTTTCTCCTGCAGCATAGAGGCAACCGTCTCTTCGATCTCGCTCTGCACTGATTTTGGAACCTTTGCAAGGGTAACCATATCCACTTCCACGACCCAACCCCTGCCGTGTTCGGAACCGAAACCGGGGGAGAAGGCGGCCCCGACGTTGAAGAGGCCGTCCCTGCTTTTACTTGCCGTTTCTCCCTTCGCAGGTCTGTTGGGATGTAAGGGGTAAAGCTGTCCATAACGATTCTCCAGTGCTTCGTCTATTTCATCGAAGCTCTTTTTAAGAAAATCTTCCCACTCTTCCATCTGGGGATTTACCATCTCTATACCTCCTCCTCGTCCTCTTTTGCCTCATCATTTGTCACCTGAGGCACCGTTTCAACCCGTTTTCTGCGGGGGCGGAGCCTATGCTTCGTTTTTTTGGGGGTGCTTGGGGAAATATTGGCAACGGCTAAAATAATAGACACGACAAGGATCATGAGTACGGTAACTACAATAAAGTGAGGAGAGCGTATCAAGGCAAGCAAAAGCTCAAAAAAAGAATTCATCCCAGTCGTACCACCGTTTTGCCCGCCCCTCCATCGTCGGGATGAGCAAATTCATAGGATTCCACGGCCTTATGGCCTCTCAAGTAATCGTGTATTCCCCGCTGCAAGATCCCTTCACCGGTACCATGGATCACGGAAAACTCCCTCAAACCCTGAACAAGTGCCGCATCTATCTGCTTGATAAGAGCGTCTATGGCCTCTTGAAGTCGCATTCCCCGGAGATCCAGAACGAAAGAGGCCCTCTGACCGGCAGATGGGGCATCATAGCTTACGGCAACTTTCTGCCGTCCCCCTTTCTGCTGGGCTTTAACGGCTCGAAGCTCTTTTTCCGCAACAGGCAATTTCATCGGGCCAATCGCAACGATCCAACGATCCCTTTTCTCTTTTCTTATGAGTACTCCCTGTTTTTGATAGTTTGAGACAAACACGGTCTGCCCCTCCTCGAGCGGAAAATCGGAAAACGCTTCCTCCTGATGTCGATCTTCGGGTACCAGAAGACGTTTTTGCTCCTTTTCGTACAGCTCCTTCTCATTGTGGGAACGTTCCTCGATCGTGCCGATGAACTCTTTTACCTTGAGGGTCTTATCCCTGTTTATCTCCCCTTCACGCAACTCACGAACAAGGTTTTCAAGTTCACGTCGAGTCTCATGCATGAAGGCATCGAGACTACGATACCCCTCTTTTCGCAGTTCGTTCTCCCGCCTTCTAAGACGGAGTTCCTTCAGATCGTTTTCCCGCACCTCTTCCCGTAGACGTTTCTCACGCTGATTAAGGCGCTGTTCTTCACTACGGAGACGAGAAGTCTGTGATTCGAGTTCCCGGATCATGGTACCGACCTCGCCGGCAGATTCCTGCCGGTAGTGTTCGGCTCGATCAAGTAAGCCCTGGGGCATACCGCTGCGTTGTGCAATCGCAAAGGCGTGGCTTTCACCGGGGATTCCGGAAATCACACGGTAGGTAGGCATGTGTGAAGACTCATCGAAATCCATGGAAGCGTTCATTGCCCCCGATCGGGTATAGCCGAAATTCTTCAACAAGCCGTGGTGGCTGGTTGACACCGTCAGGGCATCTTTTTCAATCAGCTCCTCAAGAATCGCCATGGCAAGCACCGATCCCTCGGCAGGATCGGTACCTGATCCCAATTCGTCGAGAAGAACTAAGGTGTGAGCCTGGGCAAGCGATATGATATCCGCGATGGTCCTCATGTGCCCTGAAAAGGTAGAAAGTGATGCCTCTATCGACTGATCGTCGCCTATATCGGCATAGACGGCACGAAAGACCGGTAATTCACTCTCTTCGGCCGCAGGAATCTCTATCCCGAATTGATGCATCAGTACCAATAAGCCGATGGTCTTCAGGGTAACGGTTTTTCCCCCGGCATTGGGACCGGAAATGATTAAGGAACGTACCGATCCCCCCAGTTCGATATCGATA
The DNA here is from genome assembly GCF_000143985.1 of Sediminispirochaeta smaragdinae DSM 11293. Lineage (GTDB taxonomy): Bacteria > Spirochaetota > Spirochaetia > DSM-16054 > Sediminispirochaetaceae > Sediminispirochaeta > Sediminispirochaeta smaragdinae. The sequence continues at coordinate 2,657,712 of NC_014364.1, forward strand.
GGAACCGCATCAAGGCCCAGTAGAGGATGTCTGGCCCGTTTGAGCCGAATTCCCTCGTCGACAATCATAGGGCGAATCCCCTGATAATAGCGGGAAAGGCGTGATCGGGCCTGAATGACATCAATCTCTGCGATGACCGGAATGAGCGTCTCAAGGCTCTCCAGGCGGTCGCGAACAAGGGCGGAAAGCTCTCGTAGGATCTTGATAACAACCTGATGCAGCTCATGTTCCTGGATGGCAACCTCGTTATTTTTCTCGAGAATGTCAAAGGGTTCGAGGTAGAGGATAGCCCCTTTGGAAGAAACGTCATGAATAATGCCCTTTACCGCCCCGCGACGCTGCGCCTTCAGAGGAAGGACAAGCCGTCCATCCTTCTGACTTGGCACATCATTTTGCCATAAGTCCTTACTTTCGTTCATATAGCGGGAACTCATCTCCATTAATTCCCGTCGTAAAGCACCAAGACGCTTTCGTATCGTACGCAACTCCGGGTGATTTTCTTTCACACTTCCATCCGCTTCCAAAACCGAAAAGATGCGGGAAGCAAGTTCACGGGGAGGATCAAGGCGCTGCAATAGCTCGAGCAGATGTGCGGGAAACACCGCCGCCTTCGACTGGGGAGGAAAAAGCTCCTGACTCCCCTCTTGTACATAGTCCTGCAAGATAGCGGCTGATTGGATATAACGTGCAATGGGATAGAGATGTTCGCCATCAACAAACGATCCTGGTCTGGCAAGCTCTTTAAGAGCCTCTGTAATTGAGGGAAAAGAGAGAGCGGGTAACTCCCGAAACTGCTCCATCAGAACTCGTAGGGCAGCTACATCATCATGGAGCGATTCACACTCGCGACGCTTTGTCAGAATACGCTGTCCGGAAAGGAGCGTTCGTCCCTCTTCACTAAAACAACGGGCTGAAAGTTCCTTTCGTATTTTGTCGAATTCTAATAGCTCAACTGTTTTTTCCACCGTTCAAGTTCCTCATAAAGACGAAGATAGCTTTCAAAGCGATCTTCGTGGATCTTTCCGGCAAGCACAGCCTCCCGTACTCCGCAGCCAGGTTCTTCCCGATGCGTACAGGGTTGAAATTGGCAGAGGTGGCTATAGGCGGAAAAATCCTTGTAATAAAAGCCGAGATCCTCCGGCCCAATTCCATAGGGAATGATCTCCCTTACTCCAGGAGTATCAATCACCATGCTTCCTCCAATGACATAGGCTCGAGACAAAGTAGTCGTATGTCTTCCCCTATTATACTTTACCGAAACATCTCCTGTCTTTAACTCCAGCTTGGGATAAAGCGTATTGAGCAGGGAAGATTTGCCGACTCCCGATTGGCCGAAAAAAGCAACACAATGGCCATCTATCCTTGTTTTTAGCGAATCGGTGCCTTTCTTTGTGACTGCAGAGGTCCTGAAAATCTCATACCCCATCGCCTCATAGGCATCAAGCCGCTTCTCAATGGCGGCAATGGCCTCTCCGGCAACATCGTCATACCCCTCTATCTGATCATATTTGTTAAGCACGATGATGACCGGTACACGTTCCCCGGATGCTACAAGTACCCGATCAAGAAAGCGAGGACGGAATGGCGGTGTCACCGGAGAGAGGATGGCAACAAGAAAATCGATGTTTGCGGCAACTGCCTGCGGCATGTTTCGCTTCTGGTTGAGACGAACAAAGGCATTTATGCGCTCTTCTCTGGAAAGGATGATCCCCTCCTCATCGGCTTCGTTACTTTGCCGTTCGTAACGGACGCAATCCCCCGGGGCAAGGGGGTTATACTCCTGCAAACTGCCACGTTCCAAGACTTTGCCTTTAATCCTGCATCGCAAGGTAAGATCCTCGACGGCATCATAGAGGGTAAAGATATTGTTTGCCCCCCAAAGAATGGTTCCCGTCGACTCCATTACACAACGCCGCCCCAGCCGAGAGCATAGGCATCGGCGAAACGCCGGTATGTATCGACCGCCCCCTCAATACCGCTAACAAAAAACTCACCGCCGCCCCCGCCTCCATGGTATTCTGAAACCATTTGGATAACGTGCCTTCCGACCCCTTCGATGGAATCAACGATTTTCACCCGGCCACCGAAGGCTTCGGCAATCTCATCCCTGACATGAAGGAAATGGGTACATCCCAGAACCAAGGTATCAACCTCCTTTTCCGAAAAAAAGGCAACCGCAGGGGCAAGAACCTCACGAATCTCATGAGGTTCGGCATCGAGGAGATGATTTTCGACAAAATCCACGATATCGACACCGGCGAATCGTTCGACCTGAAACCCGTCGGCAAAAAGCCTGACAAGATTGTCGGTATAGGGATCCTCCACGGTACGCTTTGTGGCAAGCAATCCAATGGTATGCGTACAAGAAAGAGCGGCGGCCGGTTTTATCGCCGGAACAACCCCTACGAAGGGAACGGAAAAGGTGTCTCTGAGCTTCTGAAGCGCCGTTACCGAAGCTGTGTTACAGGCAACGACGACAATCGAGGGATCAACACGTTCGATGTAGCGTTCCATGGAGCCTATGATAAGCCCACCCAACTCTTCAATGGATTTTTCGCCGTAAGGGAAATTCGCCCTATCGGCAAGATAGCGATAGGAGAAGTTGGGAAGCTTCTTTCGTACCCACTGAAGGTATGGCAATCCTCCGATACCGGAGTCAAAGAAGGCAATTGGGCCGGTATTCTTCATGGCCGTATAGTAAAACCTTCACGGCGTATTGACAAGCCAGAGTTTTCCATTACTCTAAAACTATGTTTTCCAATTCCATATGTAGTGAGCCGGGGTGTAACTCTTTCTCGGCTACCGGTCAAAGCACCTGTCTGAAGCATAGCCCCGACAGGGAAGCAAGCACCAAACGCTGCAAAGAGATCCTCGATCGAGAGAGGCGAATAAAAGATATCAGCTGCTCGGGCATCGTCCTCCGGGAACTTGATATGAGAGAGAAAACCCTCACCACCTGTAATTTTTCCGAAGCACATTTTCGCAATATTGATTTCAGTGGCTCACGGTTTCGGCTTTGCTTTTTCCCTTTCTCAACCTTTGAGAAATGTCGTTTCACGGGATGCAACATCACCTATTCCGTCTTTGCCGGTTCAACCTTCGTTGATTGCGATTTTTCAGGATCCGATATCATTCATACAAATTTTCTGGGGATAAAGGCCGAACATACCATCTTCGACGATTCGGATCTCTACTACTCAAATTTTACCAATGCGAAGCTCAATAATGTCACCTTCATCGACTGCAATCTGAAAAAGGCAGACTTTTATGCGACCGAGAGGACAGGTGTTAATTTCAAGTATTCGAACTATGAGGAAGCAAGTTTCGGAAGGGAAGCGGTATTATGAAGCTCTTTTTCCATTTTGCCGTCGTCGGTTTTTCCAATACCTATCTGATCGGCCCCGAGGGGGGCGGGAATGCAATCCTTATTGATCCCGGCGTGATGGATGTGGAGCTCTTGGACATGATCGAGTCAAACGGCTACTATGTTCGTTACATTCTGGTCACCCATAGCCATGAAAGTCATGTAAAGGGGCTTGGTACCATTGGAAAAATCTACGATGCAGAGATATACGGAAAGCACCCGGTGGTCCTCGGTCGCTCGGCGCATGTCCTTGAGGATGGAAAAGAGTACGATTTCGAGGGGATCAAAGTGGTTCCTATTGATGTAAAGGGACATTCGGGAGATCATTTGGTTTACCGAATTGAGAACATGCTGTTCACGGGCGACATCCTTGCCGCAGGCAGAATCGGATCGAGTGAAGGGGCTGTAGAACGAGCCATCATGCTCAAATCGATACAGAAACGAATTCTCCCACTCCCCGACTATATGCTCATCTTCCCCGGCCACGGCTCGCCGACTACCCTCAAAACGGAAAAGCTCTTCAATCCGGATCTACGGCTCGGTAGTCAAGTCCCCAGCACTGCTGAAGGGGAGCTCGGAAGCGTTCGGGAAGAGGAGCGATAAAGCGGCGAGGCTCCCTCTCCCCCGGCAGAAGGATTTCAAGGCTCATGGAGTGAAGCATCAAACCAAGGTCCGGAAAACGGGTGTTTTTTCTGCCGTAGATGGGATCACCGATGACCGGGTGGCCAAGCATCAGCGTATGGACCCGAATTTGATGGGTCCTACCGGTAAGCAAGTTAAAAGCGGCAAGAGAACAATCATTTCCTCGCCTGAGCCTGGTATACTCCGTCACCGCAGGCTTTCCTCCACTCATAGTCCAGGTAAAACGTTTCCGGTTCTTCGGGTCACGGATGATGCCGCTTTCCATACGGCCCGTTGCATTGGAGAGGTCTCCCTTCACAAGGGCAATATAACGCTTTTTACACCGTCTGTTGGCAAATTGCTCCGCAAGAAACTGACGGGTTTCCGGATCTTTTGCCGCTATTAGGACCCCTGAGGTATCCTTATCGAGACGATGAACGATGCCGGGGCGTACCGTATCCTCGCCGAACCGTTCTCCCAGTTCGCGGCAATGATACAAAAGGCCTTGTACAAGGGTTCCGGACCAGTTCCCGGCCGCGGGATGAACGACAAGTCCCTGAGGCTTATCAACGACAATGACGTGCTCATCCTCATATATAATAGAGAGATCGATGGCCTGCGCCCCGAAGGATGGCTCGGGCTGATCCTCGTACATTAATGCAATACGATCCCCCGTATAGACCCGCGATGATGCCTTGACCACCTTTCCATTAATAAAGAAACGGGGATTACGCTGACGCAGTTGGCTGCGGGCAAAGAGTCCGGCAACCTCGCTCACATAACGATCGATTCTGACACCTCCGTCCGGGATATCCCGAACGCGGTCCTCCCAGCGGCAGCCTTGTTTCTCAACGCCCACCGGAAGAGGCTCCAATGATATAATCGACAAGGGCAAGCAAGAGTGATCCACCGACCGCCGCCAGAATCCGATAGGTTCGTTCTTCACTATCTACCAAATATTCCCCGCTTCCCGTCGAATAGAAGGGAACATAATCGGTATCGAAATCGTGGGCAACATAGTTGTACGAATCAAATCCAAGGGTCGATAAAAGAAGAGTAAAGGGGAGCGAGCCAAAGAAAATAACCTCGGCACGCCGAAGGTCCAAGGCCCATTGAGGAAATTCGGATGCACTATAGGGTTCGTAATCGGACTCATCGCTTGCAGTATCTTCAGTATCATCGGCAGGCAGTAACGTTGCAACAAAGCAAAGGAGAATGAGAAAAACAACAATTCGCACGACAAGAGGACGGGTCATCTCCTTATTCCCGTCTCCCGAATATTGCAGTTCCCACCCGTACGATTGTCGCTCCTTCGGCAACGGCGATAGGGAAATCCCCTGACATCCCCATCGAAAGTTCACGGAGCTCTACCTGGGGGTATTCCGTCGAAAGACGATCGGACATTGAACGAAGAAGGATGAAGGCGTTTCTGATCTGCCCCTCATCTCCACCAAGAGGTCCGATAGTCATAAGACCGGTTACACGAAGAGCAGCCAATTCGAGTACCGCTCCCAAGGCATCGCTTAACTCTTCATACTCGGAAAAGCCGTTTTTCGAGACTTCTCCGGAGGTATTAACTTCAAACATGATATCGATACTCTTCCCGGATACTTGTGCCCTTTTATTGAGCTCCTCGGCAGTGGCGACTTTGTCGATTGACTCTACACATTGAACAAAGGGAACAATCTGTTTCACCTTATTGCTTTGTAAATGACCGATCATGTGTAATTTCATATCGGCAGGAAGGGGTAAGGTGTACTTACCGACAGCTTCCTGAACACGATTCTCACCAAAAAGACGAATCCCGGCCTGATAAGCGGCAAGAACATCTTCGAAGGGATGTGTTTTCGTTACCGCCATTAACTGTATGTCCCCGGGATCTCGTCCCGCTTTATGGGCAGCTTCGGCAATCTCATCTTGAATTCTCGCAATATTTCCAGCAATCATTCCGTCCATACCTTCCATACAATGAGCATATCACGAGAGAAAATGAAATAAAAGAGGAGGGATGATTGAAACCGCCTGCAGCTCTGTATTATCTTTCTTCTCATGAAACAGAAGATTATCATGGTTACACTGGCGCTGATTTCAACCTTGAACCTTGGTGCGCAGACACTTTTTGAGGCTGTTCCCTATCTTACGGGAAACGATGCGGAAAAGCTGAAAGCGGGGGAACCTCTCACGCGCTATTTCTTCTCCGAGGATGAAGCGGATTTACGTTATATCCTGAATTTCACCTCGGCACAGACCCTTTCCGACAAAGTACGCTCCCTTGACCCGACTCTCGGGGTTGAAAGCCTATCGCTGATGCCCTACCCCCAGGGTGCATCAAAAGAACAGGCTTATGAGCAAGCTGCAGCGATCCTTTTTTCAGTCAGCACAATGGAGGGTATCGAGTATTATTCGGCATCGAGGGAAAAAATGAGAACGCTCTTTACCGAATCAACGGTCATCGATAGCCCTGAATCAGGAAGACCTCTGCCAGACCCCCATTTCGAAACAGTGCCGAGATCCCTCGACCTTACCCTTCGCCAAACCGATCTCACCTTTGGGACAAATATCTATGCAACACACTTCGAAGGAGACGGCAAAACGCTGTTACTCGAAATGGTGAACATGACCAAGATGAAATATAAGTTCATTCCGATGGTTTCACCCGGTGATCTCTCGCTGAGTATTGTTCTCTATCCCGTGGATGAAGGAATTCTTTTTTACGGTGTCTGCAGTGTAAACAGTATCTCCTTTTTTGGTCTGGAGCGAAAAAAGACCGATTCGTTTTATTATCGTATTGAAGCTCTTAAAAATTGGTTTGAAAATCGTTACCGCATTTCCGTAAAATAGCATTCTATGCCATAATACTGAGAACCATAGGAGGCTTCAATGAATTTTCCCTGGTCACTCATTATCAATATCGGAATCATTTCAGCGGCCTTGTTGATTGCAACATTTATTCGAACCCGTATCCGATTTGTTCAACGGTTTCTCATTCCGAATGCACTGGTGGCCGGATTCATCCTCCTTATTCTCTACAACTTTGTGCTTCCAAAATACGGCCTGACAAACGAGGGCTTTGGCATGCTGGTTTACCACCTCTTGAATATCAGTTTTATTGCCATGACCTTACGAAAGGGAAACGGCAAGGTAAGAAAGAGCAAAGGAACCATTTTTGCTACCTCAGTCTCGGTTCTTTCACAGTATGCACTTCAAGCTTTTCTCGGTCTCTTGGTCACCTTTCTGCTGATAAAGACAATTTTTCCCGATCTGTTCCCGGCCTTCGGTTTCCTGCTCCCTCTCGGTTTCGTACTGGGACCGGGACAAGCCTTTGCCATCGGCTCGGGATGGGAGCCCATGGGCTTTACCGGAGCGGGAACGGTGGGCCTTACCTTTGCCGCCATCGGGTTTCTTTGGGCCTGTTTCGGTGGTGTTTTTCTGATAAACTATGCAATACAGCGAGGATGGCTGAATAAGGAACAGATTGAACTCCTTAACAGTCGTAGAATCCGCTCTGGGCTCATGAAAAAAGGTGTCGAACGGCCAATTGGAAGCTTTATGTCGACTGAGACAGAGGCAATCGATCCCTTTACCTATCACATTGCCCTGGTGATGGTCGTTTACCTTATAAGCTATTTCCTTCTGAAAGGCCTCGGCCTCCTGCTTGCCTTAGCCGGTCCCCTTGGAGTTGATCTGGCAACAAATCTTTGGGGGATCAATTTTGTCTTTTCGGCAATCGTGGCTCTCGGTTTCAAGGCCTTCGCAAAGGGTGCAAAATTCGAATACACCTTCGACAACGGGACCCTCACCAGGATATCGGGATTCTCCGTCGATCTTATGGTCACCGCGGCAATAGGTGCCATCAGCCTCGTAGTGGTCGGCAAATACATCGTCCCGATTCTGATTCTCAGTACCATCGGCGGCGTCTTAGCGCTTATCAGTGTGCCCTGGTTTTGTTCGAGAATTTTCACCGATCATCGTTTCCAGAGAATGCTGGTAATCTTTGGAGTTTCAACCGGTACCATGCCGACAGGCTTGGCCCTGTTGCGCGTCATCGATCCCGACTTTGAAACCCCAGTAGCCCGTGACTACATGTTCTCATCGGGACTGACATTTGTCTTTGCAATACCCTTTATCATGATCATCAATCTTCCTGCATACAGTGCAACTCATGGGAACCCCATTCTGTTCTGGCTGGCCGTTGCCGTTGCCTTTGCTTATCTTCTTTTCGTCCTCGTGAGCTATTTTCTTATCTCAAAACGGAGAGGTATACGAAAACCGAAAGAGATATGGTTACGAGGCCAGGATATGGAAACCGACAGCGATATTGCTTGACACAATAAAAAGATTCATGGTAGGTTTTGCTCACCTCGGGCGATTAGCTCAGTTGGGAGAGCGCCTGCCTTACAAGCAGGAGGTCGCAGGATCGTGCCCTGCATCGCCCACTATTAAATCTATATATAATATAGAATTAAAAAGACCACCTCAAATTGGTGATCTTTTTTTTCTGTTTAGTGTGTACGATATGTGTATAAAAAAATATTTTGTAATGCTATAATCCTCCTATGGGACGAGCAAGGAAGCCTTTCAAGTATTATTTCCGTCAGGTTAAAGGAAAGAATATCTGGTATTATTCGATTTCCCCGGTTTCTGGTGTGCCTTTCGAGTTATGCGAGGACCGGAAAAGTAGCCATATAGAGGCTGAACTTGACGGTTCAGGCAAGCCAAAGAGATCGAGTGAACAAAAGATAGTACGCTTTTGCCTTAACAGAATACGCGAGCTGAAAGACGGTTCAGAATCACAATCGCCAACGCTCGCGGAATTCCTTCGTCCATACTTCACGCCAGAATGCCCGCACATTACCCGCGTTCTATCAGACGGCAGGCGTTATTCTGACACCTTTCGTAAAGACCAACGATCACGAATAGACCGTCTGGTTCTTACGCACCGAATAGCCGAATTCAGAATGGACGAACTGACTCCGGGAGATATCGAGGACTTTAAAAAGGATCTTCGAAGGTCAGGAACAGGAACGAGAACAATCAACCTTACCGTCGGAGCGATAAGGACAGCTATCAATGAGGGGCTTCACAGAGGCGACATAAAAAACGATCCAACCGTCGGGGTACATAGTATTAAATCCGACGAAGAGGAAAGAGGAATTTTCTCAATCGAAGAAATTAGAAAGATGTTTTCCTTTCCTGGTGGATTAAGATTGTGGGGATATGATACCGGATACCACGGATCTCCGTCTGGGGAGAAGGTATTGCCGATTATTCCTTACACTCTTGCACTCTTGATGTTTGCAACCGGTGAAAGGCCATCCGCCATATTGCGACTTAATTGGGAAGATGTAGATAGTGATATGATCACGTTCAGGGTTACAAAGGCGGCAGGGGCCAGGAGTATACCCATTGTCACGATGGCAACAAAGGCGCTTCGTGAGCTCTCTGATTCAATGCTGCATGTGGCCCCTGCCGATCCTGTTTTCTGTCATGACGACACTGGCCAGCGTTTAACATATGCGTTTTTCCCAAAACGTTTCGCCCACATGATGGCTACGCTTGACCTGCCGACTAATGATGCTGACGGACGAAAGCGAACGCCCTACTCACTTAAAAGTTCTTTGATTACTCACCTCATTGACGGCGGAGCCGATCCTATCCTTGTACGGGAATATGTAGGACACTCACACGGGACGGGTGAAAAACGGCTCACTAAGGTACAAAGTAGGTATAAAAAAGCCCAACGAGAGAGGCTTAAGATATTGCTGCCGGATATTGAGGTTCTTCTTTCTGCGGAATCTGTTGTAATAACAGAAAGTTAAGGAGTATCCTCTTTGGCCAAAAGAAGTAGTCTCCAAGCGGCTGTTGGTATCCCTCTCTCTCCCCCTACCCACTTTCTAATTGTGCGAGGGTTGACCCCTGCAATCTTGGCAGCCTGCGAACCAGTTAAGCCTTTTTCCTTGAGCAGTGCCCTGAGTTTTGCCGGTGACGGTGCTGTATTTTCAGCAATTGCCCATTCTGAGTTGTCAGGGTAATTATAAGAGAGCTCACCCGGCTTGTCTTTATTGCCCTTTCCTATGTATCTATTTGCCAGGATATCAATTTTACCATTTTCAACTTTGTAGTATATTTCCTCCCCCTCTTCGTCGTGTACAAAAATCTGCAAGTCGCCACGTTGGAAGATGATGAAATCACTTTTCGGTCTTAATTTATCTTCTACCATATTCGCCTCCTCCCCATTGAGGGAGAGGCGGGTCATAAAGACCCTGCCTCAGCGAAGCTATAATACCGGCCGTTACCAATGATTATATGGTCAAGTACCGGTATCCCAAGTATTTCGCCTGCATCATGCAGCCTTTGTGTTATTTGCTCATCCTCTGGACTCGGCAAAATCTGTCCCGATGGGTGGTTGTGAGCAACAATGATTGCCACAGCATTGTCAACAATCGCCGGATAAAATACCTCACGAGGATGCACAAGCGTCCTGTTTGCAAGCCCTATTGTGACAATATGCTGACCGTTTACCTGGTGCGCACCATCAAGCGTCAGTACAATAAAATGATCCTGCCGCTCGCTGGCATAGCGGCTCAATAAGTCGTATGCATCTACTGGATTGTTGATTTTGGTTTTCTCGTTCATCGGTAACTCCTTGGTTCCGGTATTTCAGCCTTCCCATACGGGCGGCCTTGGTTGATCTCTCAATCAACCTTACTTTTATAGTATAGGCCCATTGGGCCTATGTGTCAACTATTTTTATTATAAATTATTTAATTTTTTAGATATAAATAGTATCAGTGTCGTCATCATACCCTATCAATAATTCATGATCATTTTTGACAAAACGATGCATATCAATTTCGCAATCTACAATTTTAGAGCCAGAAGAGTGATCAACCCCTCATACTTCTAATTATAAATATTGCACCGCTTTCCCGTATTCTGGACCGCCATTGATAGATGTCGTCCAATCGTTATTGATACCGATCTCCTGCTCTATTCGTTGCAGAGTGTCTCTACTATCTATGATCATGCCTTCATTCAATATTCTGGTAATCGTAGATTTGTTGACGCCGATCTTTCTTGCAAGATCAGCTCTTGATAATTCTTGTTGTTCCATGTAATCAATGATCTTCTTCTGTGCTATCGTCACCGCCAGCATCTCCCCGGAGCTCCTCAAGATAGTCAACAAGTGCAAACTGCTGACCAATATTGAGTGACCTGAGCTTTTTTATAATATCCCCGCGGTTAACCCCAAAATATTCAAACTGTGCATCTATCTCGTCTTCCGTATCCGCAAGGACCGCTCCAGGAATAACAGCGCCAGGCTCATAAGCTGTTGACAATGCATTATTAAGCATCAGATTCACTTCTCCATCTGAAAATAGCTCACGAAGCGTTCGCTTCTCCCTCTTCATGAGTTCCTCGTACCTGTCGGCAACTATAGTGATTGCTCTCGATGCTCCACCATGACGTTTGACAAGAGGATCAAGCTTCTTCTCAAGTACCGAATTCCAATAGATCGATGTTTTCCCGCTCATGCTCGTTTCTCCTTTTGCTTTATAAATAGACAGCCCCGCCGAAGCGGGGCATGATTGGTTAAGCCTCTATGATATAATAATCAGGTCTACCAGCTTCGTTGTGAGATAGGTAATATATACCATCTTCCTCTTCGTCAATCCATTCTTGAGCCTGAGCCGCAGAATCAAATGTAATCTCTTCCCATCCTGATTCATCCCTTGCCCACTGGATTGGCTGATATCCATAGTAATTTCCGATAACCAAAACTTTACATTCCCCGGTATACTCAGGATCTGCTTTAATACTATCAGGATCTCTATGACCCCATGCAATAGATTCCATAATCGGATCATCAGAATTGCTTATCCACTCGCTTACTTGTTCGCTGACAAAGGCCTCGTAATCTTTTTTAGTATTTCCAAGCAAATCATCTTCTTCAACTTCCCATAATGAGTATTCATTGATCTGATCTTCATAATAGTAAATTCTACCAGTTTCAGGGTCTTTGTAAAGCGTGGAAGAATAGTTATCAAATTGATTAGTATTTTGATGTTCTTCGGCTAAGATTTCCCATCTTTCCCGAACTTCAGCCTGATCGATTTCGTCTGTGCTTAACTTCTCAACTCTTATTTCTGTCATTTCTTTCTCCTTCGCCTTCCCTTCCGGGTAGCGTTTTGGTTTTGTTAAGGTCTCAATCAACCTTACTCTTGCATTATACCTCTATATAGCGGTACAGTCAACAGAAAGTTTCAAAAAAAATGTTAATTTTCTTTGTTAATTTATTATGGTATTTTATTGCGAAATGAGGAAATTCAGAAGATTGCCTGTAGGATGTTCACAATAATAGAGACAGCCAGGACAGAGCCACCGGCTTTAAGGGTCGTCTGCTGCCGCCGGTTCTGCCTCTCTAAGCCTTCGCAATAGATCAAGAGCTCTTGATAGTCCTTCCTCAGCCCGTCCCGCTCGCTCTGCAATGCTGCTACTTTCGCTTTGCGCTCCTCCGATTCGCTCTGTAAGCTTTCCAGCCTCTTTTCTGTATCCTGCCACCTCTTTTCGAAGTTCTGCGAGCTCTCCCTCGTACGTCTCAACTGCTCGCTCATACTCATCGCTGAGTGCTTGATACTCTGTATCTCGCTTTTTGCCTCGACTATCGTATTCTGCAGCTCGTCCACTATTGCCTCTTCCTGAGCGGTAAGTGCCCAGGAGGAAGCCAGCGGAAAAACACACGCCAAGAGCAAGGATAATGCTAATAATTTTGCGCATCTCAATCCTTCACCTCGATACTGATCTTCGGTCCGTGGATGGAAACAACCGACGGCAGGATCAGCCACACCATGGCCAGCACATTGGTAACCAGGGCCATTTCCATCTGGCCCCGGGTGTAGAAGACTCCGGAGAAGTAGTCGATGATAAACTTGATGTTCACCGGGAAGGCAAAAAGGAAACCGATGATTGTCGCCACCTTTCCTTTCTCTCCCAGAGCCTTCCACAGCTTTACGATGAGCTTTTTCATGCCGCTACTTCTCCAAGATCGAGAAAGATGCGCTTCGACCGAAGTTCCCCCTCGCTTGCAGTCTTGCTGAATGGAGCCCATGGATCATAGACGGTCATGCCACGGCCGTTACCCAGGGTGAAATGGTAGATGTACTTGCGCGTTTTTCATTCCACCGTCGCCACAAGAGTATTTCTATCTCGTTCGGCTGGCATATATAGTCCGCGTCTTTTTTCCCGAGGTAGCGTACATTCAGGCCGAAGAGGCGGAAGATCCCGGCGGGGTCCGCCACATACATAAAGGTTCCAGGCGCCTCCGGGTCCTCGGTCAGATAACGACGGTTTTCAGCCTCAACCACAGCGTTCACAAACTGCTCTTGTGAAATGACTCGTTTCGTTCTGCCTGCTGCTCCCGCAGCAATTGAAGTAGCGTAGCATCCCCACTGCTGCACCCGATCCGGCATCTCAATACTGTTTTGATAATACATACGTCTTCACCCTCCCAAAACGACGGGGAGTAGTCCCCCGATAATCGAACCACCAAGACCGCACACCATTCCGACAATGACTGTTCGGTACTCAATCTTCTTCTCATGGCGTTTCTCAACAGGGCACGTACTTTCCCGGTTGATGAAAAAGTCGGTGAGCTTACTGTTGATCTCTTTGATGTCCCGGCCTTGTTCCGTCACAATGCTTAAGACCATATCGATTTTGTCGTTATCGCCCATTGGCTTAGCTCCTTTTCTCCGGTACCTGTGGCCAGGAAATCTCCTGCGGGAAGCCTGGCTGTAGGGGAATGTCCCTGAGAGCCTGCCGGTAGGCTTCCCAGTCCGACTTGTCGGTAAGGGGATAGTCGGCCATCATGATGTAGTCACTCTCAGATAACAGCCTGTCTCGTTCTAAGCGAACCCGTTCGGAGAGCACCTCCTCGGGAACCGTCCAGCCCGTTTCGTTCCACACGGCCTGCGGGTCCGAAGGCTCTATATCGGTCATACTCTCATCGGGCTTTCGGCCGAGGGACAGGTGTACCGCCGCTCCTGTGGCCTTGTTCCAGTAGGGAACACCGGTATAGTCAGGGGTAAGCACATACCTACCGCCTTCCCAGGTGATAGCCTCATGTTCTCCGGCCTCAGGCACAAGCCCGGCTTCTGTTGCGGCTGCTATCGAAAGCCGATTTCCTTCCTCATCGAAGAAGCGGATATCATCGCCTTTGTTTCCGGTAAACCCTGCAGGAACCTCCTTGATGGTTTTTTCCGGAAACAGCTCTGCAAGCTTTGCCGTCTCATCGGCACTTTGCACCACAGCGGTGATCATTGAGCCATCTACTACGGCGTAGGTTTTCATGCAATTCTCCTCCATATCCTCATGAGGCGGTTACGGTCGGATGTTCTTGCCCCAATGCGAGGAGTACCGTTCGTACCATCACTTTTGGGGCCCGATGTTTTGCCTTGAATTGTTGTATCAACATTGGCAGCCGCATTGATATCCTCAGCTTTTCCTGGTACGTCTTCAGTCGTGTATCCATAGACAAAAATTTTAGGATTACTTCCGCTTGTATTAGTTCCTACACCATTAAGTGTGATAAAGCCTTGGAGATTATCGGGCATTAGCCCATTTGTTCGGCCAGAACCGTTGTAACCTTCGGTATGAAAGTCTATGCCTTCACCGTCCCACAGTTTCTCCCAGGTCCCTCCAAACAGGTAAGCAGGGGACTCGTTAGTCGGAAAGGCAACCGATAGGTCGTTACTTGCGCTTGAGGCGTATTGTGTGTACTGGGAGCCTACAGGGTGGGAATTTTGTTCTACATCGAGATTCCCTTTGTGGTAAATATCATATCCTTTGTAACTCAGGTGCTCGTTATTGACGATAAAATCCTGTCCGCCTAACTCAACGATAAGTTCAAGTGAAGCAACTATCTTTCTGGTGGTTAATTTTTCACAGTAAAACCCACCGTTGCCAAATAACGACAATCCATCGGGGTTAGCTTCTGTAACATAAAGCTGTACATAACCAACATCATTATCCGCGGGGAATTTCAGAACATCTCTAATCCACATGGTATTTGTATGTATTTCGCCGTCCCAGACAAAGTTTGCGAGATCTATATATCCGTACACTCTCTTGGACCCAAAACGTGTAAATGTAATCAATCTTTGCGGCTCAATTGAAAGAGAAGGTTCATCCGGCATGCCGGCAGGATAGGAAGTGAAAGCAGAGCGGGCCTTACCGAAGATAACCTGTTCTCCGGCAGCCTTGATACCATCGGCCACCAGAGACAGAAGAGGCGCTTCCGTCTCATCGAAGAAATGCACACCCTGTCGTCCGGCATTCGATCCCACCCGAAGGATCGCCTTACCGGTGGTACTGTCCTGGATCTCTAAGGCCGCATCATCCTGGAGCACATACTGACCATCAACAAGGCGCATCTCGCCCCTGATCTCGATCGAATCCCCGTCGGCCGTCCAGAAACCGAAAATGGTAGAGGCAAGGCTTTTTGCTCTGTCCGAAGGGTCAGAAAGCCCCCCAAGGTATCCCATGGCAACCCGAGGCTCGGCCCCGGCAGCCCCCCACACCTCGATACGGTTGTCTCCGGGATCAAGCTCTATCCTCGCTTTTCCCACCTCATCCGAGCGTATGGCGGTGGATGAAAGCAGCCAGTTGCCGACCCGTCCCGCATTGGCCCTGATCCCCGAAGCATCGAGGATCGTATCCCCCGCCTTGATGGCCCCGCCCGAGAGGGTCAGGTTTCCGTCAATGGTCAGGTCATGGAGTATGCCGTACAGGTCCCCACGAAGCCACACGTTGTTAAAAAAGGCATCCCCGTCCCCTCCAATCTTCCAGCCCGAAACACCACCCTGCTTGTAGTCGTCACTTTCAATACCGTTGCCTGCGGTAATCTTTCCCCGAAGCTCTGAGTCACCGGAGAGAAACAGGTCTCCATGAATCTGGAGGGTTCCGCCGTCCCACTTGATGTAGTTATTCCCGTCCCCGAGAAAGGACCAGGTACCATCATTATTAATGACTGCTGTCCACTCCTCTCCATCAAAGAAGCCCAGAGCGCTTGCCGTCATATAGAGCCCTGCCACCGTGGTGTCGATATCCACCAGCTGGTTGCCGTTGACCGGCTGTATGATGCTTCCGTCCGACTCAAGGCCCACATCCACCCGCTCGGCCACACTCTTCGCCTCATCCGGATTGGTCGGCACCACAATCTGCCCTGCAACAACCGTCCCGAGGATGGTTTCAAGCGGGGCCACACTTACGCCCTCGTATTCCCATATCTCCGTTTCAACATCCCAGCTTCGGGAAGTGATACGAACGGTATTTGATATGCCGAGGGAAAGGGAGCTCACCGTAACGTAGCTTCCAAGGCTCTTTTCGGTAAGACTTTTAAACGTGTAATGAAGTCTTCCTGTGGTAATCGAGGAATACAAAGCGTTTGCAAGCTCGGTTGCCGCGTCATCGTCATACAGGTAGTTGGCTGAATACTTTTTCAGTTTGCCCGTGCTCTCCGGCCTTGAGAATACGGAGGTTTTCTTTTGATCCTTGTAAACAATATCGAGATCACCGGTTACCTTGATCTCATTGATAAGCTGGCCGTCTGCAAGGTTAAATTGGAATTCCGAATAGGTTGTTGCATGGTTTTCCATAACAAGGTCATAGACACCGAACAACTGTCCCATCCCTAAAATATCTATCCATGTGCTGTGTCCAGGCTCCGGACCGAAAGAAACCCACGTATACCCATGGAGTTCCAGTTTTTGGTTTTCAGCTCCGACTATCTCATAATTTGAACTACCAATATCGAGATTGTAGTCACAGCGATAGGGACCATCTGCCGGCCAAAGCGCCGGACCTTCGGCATCCTGGCCGCTATTTGATGCTATCGATTCCCATTTATCAACCTTCTCATAGTAGAGGGTAAGCCCGGTAAGCTTCTCATACTGATTGAAGGATACCTGTACCTGCTCAGCCTCAGAATCCTTTCTCTCAACCTCCAGAGATCCTATGATATTCTGTTCACTGAAAGCCCCGTCCGCTTCGACAGAAGAGGATGCCCAGTCGTAGATGTCGATCACCCCGTCGGGGAATACATTGTAGAGATGATGGTAATCCCAGAGGATTGCCTCAAGATCGTCTGCATAGCTGTCGCCGGAAGCAAAGGCAAGCTTCGGGATAACTTTGTTTATCGTTTCCCGTATTCCGATGTACTGGGAAGGGTAGCCGGCCGATGCCAAGAGTATGTGAACAATAGAATGGTCGGGATCATCAGGGTCACAGATCTTCCCGTCCGATATCATCACGTCGTCCTGCAGGGTGGATTCAAGCAGATACCCATAATCATAGATCTCGAAGTCGATCGTCCGGTCGTTATCGGTGACCTTGTACTTGGTCACCGGCCGGGAGAAGCCGCGAAACCAGATCACCCCGTCACGATAGATTTCACACGGAATATCTCCGGTACACTGCAAAAGCCGCATTGCAAGGGCCGGAGTGAGAGTAGCCGAGAACGTGGCCGAACCTAAAGCAGGTTTGAAATCATCGTCATGAAGCTTCTCGGTAAGCTTCAGAGAGTCTCTGACAAAGTTATCTCCACCGTAGCCGGTGATATCGACCCAGCCGTCCCCGTAATCAATGAGAATTTGCCAGCTCATCGTCAGGCTCCCCACTTCTCGACACGGCCGGATGACTGGCCGCGCTTTACCGTCTGGACGATGTACTTTGCAAAGGCCTCCGATCCTCCGGGACCGTACACGCTGTCCACATGCACCTGTACCGTCGTCCCGCCGCTTTTGAGGTTCCGGATGTCAAAGGGGATGACCGTCTCAGCTTTGTTTTTATCTCCGAGCCGGTACAATCCTCCGGACTCTCCCTGCGCCGGCACAATACCGCCGTCTGCAAGGCCCGTGTACTGCTGCTGATTGATCAGCGCCACCTTGCGGGCGGTCAGCCCTGCAATGACGGCGGCCATGGCCGAGGCCGCAATCGGGTTCATGGATGCATAGGCATTGATAACCGCCTGTGCTCCCGATGCTATGGTTTCACTCTTCCTGTTCTTCTTGTCCCGTTCGAACTGCTTCCGCGCAAGCTTGTCCTCTTTCTCCGTCTTCTCGGCTTCAAGGTCTTCGTATGTTTCCCCGGCCGCCTTCTTAAACTCGATCTGGTTGTCGAGGTTGGAAATTTCCTTCTCGGCCGCAGCATCCGAGAGATCCCCCTGGAGGCTGTAGATATCAGAAAGCATGCCGTTTAGCTGGTTGTAGATGGCCATAGCCTCCTGGGCCCTTGAGGCATACAGCTGGATGATCTGCTCGGTTTTCCACTTCTCAACATCCACCTCATCCACACCGGCCTGTTTGGCCGCATCCACCTGCAGGCGTATCTCATCAAGGCGGGCCTGCAGCTGGCTCTTTCCAAAGCTCTCCCGTATCTCGGCAAGACGGGCCTCCTCGTCCCGTTCCATCTGCTGCCGGTCAAGGGAGGCTTCATTTAGAATGTCTTTATACTCTTGTTCCCACTCAGAAAGCCCTTCAAGCGGCTGTGACCAGTCGGTCTTGCCTTCCGAAAGCTTTCGGTTTCTCTCATCGATAAGATCGTTAAGGAGCCTCTGGACCTCAGCCATATCCTGACCGGCGGCCACCCCGGCATTACGAACGGCAGCCCACTTGTCGATCTCATCCTGCAGGAGTTTCAGCTGCTTCTCGTTCGGCTCCATGGCATCGAGCCGGCGCTTTCTGTACAGCTCAAGGGCTTGTACATTGTTCTTTGCAGCCTCGGCGGCAATTCGGTTTTGTTCGGTTGAGATGCTCGCAAGTTCCTGTTCAGCCTGTTTCTGCTGACCTAATGCCCTGATCGTTGCAATGATCTCGGCGATCTTCGCTTCCTGGTTTGCAATGATCGTACTGGAAGCCTCATTCTCCTGGCCGTAGTACCGGTCCTGCAGATCCATGAGCTTTTCCTGTTCAAGGGCAAGCGCCTGCTGAGCCTGCAGGAGTGCTTTTGACCCCTTGGTATCGACCGTTCCTCCTGCCTTCTCATAGGCATCGAGGACCTCTTTGATATCAAGAAGACTGTTGCGGGCGTTTGCCGCCTCGGTGACGATATCGGTCAGCCATCTGACAAAGGGCTCCATACCGTCGGATATCGATCGGCCCAGACTCTCCTTGTAATCACCGACGGCATTACTTAACTGGGTAACCGCAGCAACACCGTTTTGAGCTTTTGCCTTGGCAAGTTCGAAGCCGTCAGCCATGGCCTTCTGAACGATTGCATGCTTCTCTCCATCGCCGGTGGCGGTCCTCAACTGCGGGATGTATCGCTGGAGCATGGTGTAATCGTCATTCATCGCCAGAGCAACAGCCTTCATGGATGTTTGCAGGTTGATCCCGAAGGCGTTTGCAAGCCCGATCGCTCCCTTCGATGCTTCTTCAAGCTTATCGCTTGCAACTCCCTGGCTTTTTGCAAGCTGCATAATACTCAGGATAGCCTCATCACCGTAGGTCGTGACACTTTGGATCCCCGAAGCTATCTCCTTGAGGCCGGGTAACAGATCATCGGCAGACTCTCCGGTCGCCCTGATTGCCGCGGCAAGAGCATCCTCGGCTTCTATCTGTACGCCGTACAGCTTGACCGATTCCTTCATCTGCTGCATCACCGCCTTCACTGATACGGCCGCAGCAGCATAAGCGCCGAAACTCTTTGCAGCCCCCACTGCAAGGTTTTTGAGCTGGCCTTCCAGTGAGTCGGTTTGCTTCTCTGCATCGCGCATGGCCTTTACCGCGGCCCGTGTCTCTGCGCGAAGAAGTATTTTCAGCTCGTCAATTACTGTTGATCCCATACCCGTTCCTATAGGCACCTTCCGCCGTTTCTATGATCTCGACGATGAAAGCCGGTAATTCCGCCCATCCCCCTGAGAAGGGAAGAGCGCCGAAAAGCTTATAGCGGTACCACAGACCGAAGGCACTCCAAAACCAGTCATCAAGGTACTCGTTCACTTCACTTCGCAGGATCGTTACCAGCCTTCCGTCGACCACCACGCCGAGCCTTCCGTCTCCAATCTCCCGGCGCACCTTCTGCGAGCTCTGGCCCTTCATCCACAGCCCGATTCCAAGAGCTATTTTTTTTTATCAACGGAAGTCAGGCTCTTGAGCTCGTGCATGAGCTCACTTGCAAGTGCAACAAGGGGTAGATCGGAGAACAGCTGCTCTCCGCTGTCCACTTCAATACAGTTTCCCTCGACGCACACGACAAGATTATCAATACCGGTAATCATCTTCTTTACCCGAAGTACCCACGCTATTGTCAGATAGTCGGCATACCACCCTTCGTACGCTGCCTCATTATCCTTATCCGGCACCGGCCCGGCTTCCCGACGTGCCCGGCCGTAGATCTTCTCTTCCTCTTCAAAGGTGAGAAACCGGTAATGCACCGTTATTCTCTCATCCTTCTTCCGTCCCTTATTGCCCCAGGAGGGGACATACACCCCGTCCCGGGCTATGGTGATAGGTTTCGCCATCTTTATGCCGCCTCTCTTATGTACAGGGTGGGATCAGGGTCTCCCGGTGCTATGCGAAAGCTACTTGAAAAGTTCTGTGCATCTTCTCCCGAGGCCCCAAGGCTGGAAGAAAGAATGATGACCTTTGCCCAGATAAAGGCTTCCTTTTCCCCTTTATCCGTTGACTTCTGGATCACGCCCTTGATGTAGATCGGCGAGCCGTCCACATCGTTTTTGATGATGGTGCCACTTGCCGACTGCCTTATAACCTTGATGAAGTTGTTGATGACGTAGCCGGCTGCATCGGTAACATCCAGGGTAGTAAGCCCTTCAAGGCCGCCTGTCATATCCGTTTTCCCTGATCGGTAGCGTTTGACCTTGTCACTCAAGGTGGTCACATCGATCTCATTTTTATTGAAATCAATCGAAAAGCTCTGGATATCAGCCTTCTCACTTTCCTCTAAAAAGGCACACGCATCTCCTGACTCAGGCACAAGAGAACCGTCGTCCCAGAACAGCTCGCCATTTTCAAGGACCGAGGCAAAAGCGCTTGTCTCTCCCACTGCCGTGATACTCCACCAGCCGGCGCCTTCTCCGCTTGCCACTTCTCCTCCTACCAGTTCATCAAGACTCTTTGCCCCGTCGCCTGCAACCTCAGAGTCAAGTTTGACGGTGACAAGCTTCCCGTCACTTCCCACAAGTCTGTCTATTTCCATATCATCCTTCTCCTTCTTCCGTGTAATCTGCCCTAATCTCCACCATCCAGCGGTAGAGCCCATTGGGGGCAATGCCGAGAGACGCATCTCCTGTGACAACCACCGAGGAGAACTTCAAGGCCCCCGATACCCCGCGAATCCTTCGAACCGCATCTTTGACAAAGGCCCGAAGATCAGAGCTTCTCTCATCCTTTGCATAGATATCGATCTGTATGGCAGCTGATCCCCCGTAGTATGAGAGATACACCTTTTCATTCGTGTCGCTTACAAGGCTCACCACCAGGTACGGTATCTTTAACAAAACCCGGCTCTCGGTGTCATAGATCGCTTTGATCCTCTCCATGAGGGCCGTGTCGGCTCGAAGCTGCTCTGTGATCTCAACTTCCGGTGCTCTGCTCATCAAGCGCCTTCCTCAATCCTTCTTTCCAGATCTTCCGTATCTCCCTCATGGCCTTGTTCTTCCCGGCCCGCATGAAGGAATGCGGCTTCATACGGCCACGGTTCTCACCGGTCTTTGTCGCCCGTTCCTCTGTTCCATACTCAACAATGAAGGCATGGGGAGCATTGTTCTTCACCGCTCCGGTATGACCCTTCACGTCATAACTCATGCCGGCTCTTAGGTTCCCGGTCCTGTCCGTCACCCGTTTATCTAAAAACTCGAGGGCATACTCATAGGCCTTCTCGGTCAACGGCCCGATCGTGTTCTCGGCCGCCGAGATGGTAAGGCCTGCATACGAGCGCACGGTCTTCCGGCGTCTGACCGTACTTCTCTGGCCACTGCTGCTCCTTTTCGCCCAGCTCATACCGAAACCTCACGGTAGGCGTCCCACACATTACGAACCTGAAAAGGCAGGTCCATGACCCCCACATACATGGTTTGATACTCCCCACTTAATGCATTCCCCTTATCCAGCCAGCTGATACCCTGGGAACCAAGCCAGTAGCCCACCAGCTGTATCACCGACTCCTCAAGGTCCTCAGGGATAGATCCTTCCTCATACCCAGCACGGTAGGACACCTTGATATTGCGAAAGCCGCGTACCCAGCATGAGCGGCGAAACAGCCTGCCGGTCTCATCATCCCGTGTGTACTCAGTAAGCTCAGTACCGGTGTCAAAGACTCCATAGGTATCAAACCACACTCCCGTGACACTCAGGATCGGATATTGCGGTAATTGCAACGTCCGGCTGCCGGTTCCCGATAAAATGACAACATGGTCGTCTGCTGAAAGCTTTCTGCTTGTGTAGGTTTCTGCCCGCCGGGATGCCACGGCGATAAGGCTTTCTGCCTCATTCTCCTGGCTCTCCTCAAGATCAAGCCGCTTCTTCACCGCCTCCCATGTTGTCAGGTTATTCATCTCTTACGCCTGGCCCTTTGCAGCTGCCTCGCTGATCGCAGCTTTCAGCCTGTCCTCTCCCCACCGTTCAAGGGTGGACGGAGCTCCCACCTTCAGCTGGGCGGCAAGGTCGACAAGACCACTCTTGTCAAGCTCATCAAGCTTCACCGTCTCAATAGTTTCCTCGTTTGTTTCAACACCCTTTTCGTCAAGGAATTTCGCATGACCTGCACGTACCAGGTCCTTTGCAACGTCATCCGGTGCCGAAACCTTCCCCGGTATGTACGAGAAATCCTTCCCGACAACCGAAACCAATACTTCAATGTCTTTCAAATCTTCTCTCCTTTTCCTACCTTGCAAGCCGGATGCCTTCCGGCTTGCAAAAGGGGCTCTATGCCGCCGCCATTGCAAGGTGTTTGATCGGATGCGTACCCGCATCAACCAACAGCGAACCGTGGCGGAAGAACGCGATAAACCCAACCTGGGCATACTCGGCGTACCGCTCGGTCAAACGCAGAATGATGCCGCCTGTTACATCCCGAATCTTGAAGGCCGACATATCTCCGAACAGCACCGCTTTCTCTCCGGCTTCCATCCCCGCCATGTTCTGGTTGATGATGTACTTGTACCCGTTGATCGTATCGGGTTCTCTAAGCGCAACACCGGGAAGCCACAGGGGCCTGCCCTGGCTGTCCTTGAGTTTCTTGAAAGCCTTGAGCGTACCGTCGTTGAACATAAGTTCTGCATTCAACCGGTAGGAAGGATCGATCGAGTGAATGAGATCTATGACCTCATCGTAGGAAAGAGCTCCCGCCGCTGCTGCGGTCTTTCCGAGTACCGAGCCTGTGACAATGCCCTGAGGCTGCTCGCTTCCGGTTCCGGTGGTAAAGTAGGCGGATGTGGCCCTGCCGATACGCTCGGCAATCTTGGCCCGCAGGTACGCCTCGATATCAACACCGGAGTCCTGCAACAGCTGATAGCTCACCCGGATGATTTTCGATGAGAACATGTAGGCATACAGGTTTTTCGATCCGAATGTCAGATCTTTCTCGCCAGCGGCCGTGTTCTCCGAGAGAATTTCCCCCACGTTCTCGGTATCGTTTCCCGTCGGAATCTGTATGTCACGGCCGTTGGTGGTGGTGATCACCTCGGCCCGGCTCTGACGGGGACCGTTGAACTGCTTCATTGCATCCACAATCCCCGAGGCCATTTCATCGGGCACCGTATACCCTCCGGTGCTGTCGGTTCCCACACTCAAAGCACGGCCTTCAACCTCTTTGTGGTGCTCCATGAGAATGGAGCGGTGCTCAGCACTCACCCCGGAAAGGCCGTTACGAAGGTAGGAGTCAAAGGCAGATCGATAGGTATCGTGTTCCTCTTCCTGCTGCCGTCCTTCATCCTTCTTACGGGCATCCTCTTCGAGCATCCGCTCTTCAATGGCAAGCTCCCGTTCGGCTGCCTCAATGTCGCCGGTAAGCTTTTCAACCCCGTCAAGCCGCTCGTTGTACGAGCGAAGCTCTTCTGAGGTGAGCTTTCCGTCTTCGTTCGCCGCTTCTTTTTCTTCGCGGTATTTCCTCGTCTCTTCCCACAGGGTTTTGCGTTTCTTCCTCATCTCAACAATCTTGTCGAATCTCTGTGCCATAATTCCTTATCTCCTTACATGAGCATGCCGAGCATCTTCTCGCGCTCTGTATAGTTGCAATCAGCCTCAGACCGCTTGCGCTCTTCCGGGTGGCTCGTAGCCGGCGCGGTTAGCTCTTCGATCTTGCTGCCGATATGTTCAAGTTTCTGTCGCTCCTCTTCGCTGATATCCCCTGATACCGACCTCAAGGTCAGTTCCTGTAGCTCCTCCGGATCGAAATCAAGTCCCATTGACCTAAGGTCAACGGAGGTCTGCGGATAGGCCGGGAAGGTCACCGGTGATACTTCAATCAGCTGCACTTCCACCAGCTCCCGGACCAGCCGGTTGTTCTCGTCCTTGGTCCACTTGTCCCGTATGGTGCGGAACCTAAAGGACATCTGGTCCACATCCCCACGCTCAACCGAAAGCATGAAGTCCCGTGCCCACTGGGTATCGGGAGGAGATGCCTCAAAGGAAAGCCCGTCCGAGTCCTCGATAATGGACAGGGTCCCGGCCTTCCGTGAGCCCAGGACATAGTTGTTGTCATGGTTCCACAGGGCTTTCACGTTGCTCTCACTCAAGGTCTTGGTAAAAGCTCCGGGATTGATCTTCTCCCGAAAGCCCCCGAGGTCCTCCGAAAGCTGGTTGTAGACCGCAGGACGTCCTACGATCTTCCGACTCTCTTCTCCTTCCTGCCGGCTTCTCAGCTCAACGGGAAAGGTCAATACGTCATGCTTTATCATCCCTCATCTCCTAATGATCTGATTTCGGCTTCAAGCCTCCGGGCCTCCCAATCCTCAAAGCCTCCTGAGTCAAACAGCCGTATGGAGCGCTCCGTATAGCCTTCAGCATCAAAGCAAAGCCCTGCACGCCGTAATGAAGGCTCTAAGGCAGAGAGCTGTTCGACGAAGCTTTTTCCCTCATCCGCATAAAAGGCCCGTACCGCTTCCGCATCACCTACCACTTGCATTTCGCTTTTCTTCATCCAGGCCGAAAGGCTTCGCGCCTCACGCCGTGCAATCCGGCTCACTGTGGATCGCAGATACTCTAGGGCAATCTCCCTGGCCGCTTTCTGTCCTCCTCGCTCCTGACTTCCCGCAGAAGGGGCGGAGAGCGGAACAACGTCCCCTGCCTCGGTGATCATGGCGTTGTTCATCTGCACGACAAACGAGTCGCCGTATTCGGATTCGATCGGATTCTTGTTCTCCATCTGCCGCCACTCGTTCGGTGTGATAATGCCGTTGCGCCTCTCTATCTCCAAAGCCTCGGCCCTGCTTTTCTTATCTCCACGAAGCAGGGAGTCAAAGTTGAACTCCACAAACACCTCAGGCTCTCCGGCGAAAAGCTTGTAGTTCATCTCCTGCTCAAAGCGCACAAGCCAGGGGCGAAGCGAGTGGACCAGAAAGGAAATGTTCAGGTGTTCGATGTTCGAGAAGGTTGCATGCTCAAGGTCGTTGATGAAGTGGGCGGGAACTCGCAGGATTCCGGCGATTTCGCTTCGGGTGAACTTTCTCGCCTCGATCGCCTGTGCCTCTTCAGGGCTTACCGAGGTCTTCTCCCACTTGATCCCTTCCTCAAGTACTGCGGTGCGGTGTGCATTCGAAAGCCCTCCATAGGCCATCTGCCATGCAGTTTTTAATCTGGTCTTTGCTTCCGGTGTGAGCTTTGACGGGTGACTCAAGAAGCCCGAAGGATGGGCACCGTTTGAGAAAAAGGTCCCTTCATACCGGTCAAGAGCTGCTGCATATCCCACCGTTTCTTTTGAGTAGTCAAGCAGTCCCCGGCCTTTGATGCCGTCCCCAAGGGCCGAGATGTGCAGGACCCGGTACGAAGGAAGGCCGATGCGCTGGTTTCCAATTGTGGTCACATACACGATTGACTGCCGCTCGGTGTAAACGACCGTGGTCTGTTCAGGGGCAAGGGGCCAGAGTGCAACAGGATACCCGTCCCGGTCAAACTCGATTTCCGCATAGTGGTTTCCCCGCATGACAAGCTGCTTCATGGCAAGCTCGCGGTAGTTGATCCCACTCATAAAGGGATTCGGCCGTACCTTGAGTATCCGGTAAGCCGGGTGATCTGTTGCCCGCATCTTCCCACCGTTTCCCGTCCTCCGGTAGGTCTCAAGGGAAAGGGAGCCCACCGATTCAGAGAGCACCCGCACACAGGCAAGCACCGAAGCAACGCCCATGGCGCTCTTCTCGTTGACCGCCACGCCCGTGCTGGTCGGCTCCCCCTCAAAGTAGGAAACAACCTCAGGGGAGGATAAGGGAATTTCCGGATTCTCAAGGCTTCCCCGCATCTTGGCTATTGCCTTTAGTCCTCCGATTGCACCGCGAAGGTCAGAGAACAAGCTCATAGGACAAGGACCTCCTGGCTGTCGTATACCGATCCGTCCGATCCGTTTTCCACCACCTGGTGAAGCGCCATGATGGCAGCCACGATCCCGTCGATCCTCTTGCCGTAGGAATCACGCTTCGGCTTCATGGGCATGATGTTTCCCTGCCGGTCGTCTTTGAGCTCCACATTGCTCATCATCCAGGAGGCAACCGGGTTGTCCCCGTGAGCGATCTTCCCGTCGATCACCATCCGCTCAAACAGCTGAGTAGGAACCGTCATCCCCGAATACCGTTGAGGATATTTGACAAGCTCGATCTCTCCCTCAAGTTCCCGCTCAAACTCTCCGGCATGCCACGGATCGTATCCGATCGACCGGCCGCCGAAGGTGTTCGCATCCTGCCGCAAGACCTCTAACACGATCTCGTAGTTGACCGTCTGTCCCGGTGTTGCGATCATCCACCCCTCATCGATCCACGACCGGTAGTCAACCTGGTCACGGTGACAGCGATCAAGTAATCCCTCTTCCGGTATGAAAAACCGCCATAACAGCGGATACCGTCCGTCCTTCTCACCGAATGCCCAACACAGGGCCGTGATATCTGTTGTCATCGACAGATCAAGCCCGCCACGGGCCCCTCGTCCGACAAGCTCTTCTTCGGCAACAGGAGCGCTTCCCCGCATCCATACCGAATGGTCCATCCACCGGGTGGGAGAGGACAGCCATATGTTGAAGTTCTTGGTCAAAACATCGCTGGCTTTCCGGGGCGATCCCTTGGCCTCTGCAATACGCTTTTCAAGGTAGTCGCGGTAAAAGCTCACCCCCATGTTCGGGTTGCTTTTGATCCACACCGCAGGATCTTCCCACCTGTCCCCCTCATCCAGGCTGTAGATGATCCCCCAGATGTGTTCCGGAACCGGCTCGATACTTCCTTCAAGGATCTTTGTAACGAGCGTGCGCTCTTCCTGATAGGCAGGCCCGTTGATGTTCGTCCCGGCCGTGGTAATGATGATCGTTAAGGGCTGACGCCTGGCTCCCATGCCCGACTCATACACGTTGATCAGCTCATTGGTCGCGTGGGCATGGTACTCATCCACTAAGATCGCGTGAGGGTTCCATGAGTCCTGACTCTTGTGATCTCTTGAGACCGGAGTCATGAAGGCCGCAGGATCATTGATCTTTACAAGGCGTTTTGAGGATCGGTACTCCTTGGTAAGCCGCGATAGCGTAGGATTCCGAAGGTTCTGCCGTACCGCCTCGTCATAGCCTTTCTTCGCCTGGTTCCGGTCCACCGCCAGAAAGAACTCTTCGGCCCCGATCTCTTTATCGAGGTGGAAGCAGGCGTTCATCATTGCAGCCCCTTCGACCGTCTTCCCGTTCTTCCTTGCTACCTCCCGGTATGCCTTTCGAAACCTCCTCAGGCCCGTGGCCGTACTTTTCCATCCGAAGATGTTCGCCCAGGCAAACTGTTGCCAGGGTTCAAGTACGATCTTCCCGCTGAAGCCTTGCGTGTGCTCAAGCTCCTGGGCAAAGCTGATATACCTGTTGGCACATTTCTCATCAAAGTAGTAGGGGAACTCCGGAGTATTCTGCCGTAAGAGGTCCTTCTCCCACCTGGCCACGGCAAGCTTCACCCACCTGCAGGTAACGATCTTCCCGCTTGCAACATCCTGGGCATACTGGCGGTAGGTAAAAAGGCTACTCATCAAAAGCCCCACAAGTACGAGTCGTTTCCACATCATCCGGCCCCTTCCAGAAGGCACTCCATGGGGTCCTTCGCTTCAGGTGTGTCGATTGCATTTACGCGGGAGCGGGTTGCAGGCGAGAGCCCGAACTCTGCGGATATGGTTTTGACCATGGACAACGCCTGCCGCATGGCCGTGTACTCAGGCATGGTTTGAGAATTCTTACCACTCATGTACTGGGCTAAACTGCGCTTTTTGGTTTTCCCGGACTCCTCATCTTTGTAGTGGTAGACCGCGTACTGTGCTTCCCGGTACTGTCCGTATGCCTCGCATAAGGCTTCCAGCATCGTGAGGTCCGCTTCCGAGAGTACACGGGTCTGTGCAAGCACCTGGGCAAGCTCCTTCCACTTGTTCTTTGCAAAATTGTTGAGGTGGCTTGGCGCCTTGGGCGCCTCATCAAGTGCCTTGACCTCCGGCTCCTTCTCGTTGGCCCGGTCCTCCCGAAAGGTGCCATGGGTTAGCTTTAAAATAGTCGGCTTTTTGTTGTGTCCGCCGCGGCTCATGGCCTATACCCCCTTTGCCTTTGCTGACAGAGTGTTTTCTTGTATGGGCGCGTGGTTTGGGCATTTTTCCCCCAGAGATTTACACCCCCCCTCCGTCACTCGGGCTGTGCTCTGATTGATGATAGGAGAGACAGGTCGGGGTTCCTTCCTCTTTCTGTTGCCAAACCCGTTGTCAAACTTCGCGGTCTTTCTGCTGTGTTCTCCATGGAGCCGGGGGATGAGCTGGTACTTTCGGTGATCTGGTTCAATAGCCGGGTCATAGGCGGGATTGTGGTCCACATCGTACTTCGGCCACAGTCGCTTTGGGATGCCCCAGGCCTGTAAGACCTCGATGCGTATCTTACGCCAGGTTGCTCCATACCCGCGCTGTGTTGATGTCTTCCGTCTATCCTGCCTTCCCATAGTCTCTCGTCCTCTCCTCTGTCAAAGCCAAAGGGCACAAAAAAAGGCGGCGAAGTAGCTCACGAAAGACACCTGTTACAGTGTTTAACGTAAGGTACTTCGCCGCCTGATTGCTTCTTGCACCATTAGAGCGACCGGAATCCGTCCGGAACGGCCAAGGTAAGCATCCTTACCTCGGGTTATCTGACAAGAAAAATCCTATCACGGAAAAATTTTTTTATCAAGTTAAAATGTAAAAAATATATTAAACTTTTCTTAATCTATTCAAAACGTCATGATAATATTCACGCTCCCAGTTTTCCCAATCATAGAAGTATTGATCAATTCCACCAATAGCATCTACACGTATATGATCTCTTTCATAACGTCCACCACCAAGCATTGCATATGCGGGGTGTGTCGGCAAATCGTGTTTCTTCAGATATGCGAATATCTCCCATGTTTTCCATAATGAAAGCGGTGCTGCCGTTTTTTTTGAAGTAATCCCATGAACAAAATACCGTATTTTTCTGGTGTTAGATTCTTGCATCCTTATCCCAGTTATGCGTCGCCCAAATTCTTCAAATAAATAATCTCCTTTTTCTTTAAAAGGCTTCGGACTATACATATTATCTGGCGTGTATTCAATCTCATATTCGTAATATCTAATGCTAAAACGTTTTAAGAATGCATCCCTAACCGGTAGGCAATCAGGATTAAAGAATGGCTTTTCTACAATCCAGATGAACGGTACATCTATGCCGGCACATACGCACAGATGTGCCAGAACAACTGAATCTTTACCCCACGACACAGAAACGTAACAGACTTCTTTAGCAATTCCTTGAATATCAATGATTGCCTGATCTATTTTACTTTGTTTTAAATCAGCTGCCCGTATACCGTCCGCTTCCTCTAATTCTTTCCACAGCTTCAAATCATGCGATGTATTCCTTTCGCTTTTAATCAACATGTAAATACCCTTTTTCGTCTTCCCTGATCGGCACGACTACAGATAAATCATTTACATTGCGGGTAATTGTAGATTTGTTCACGGAAAAGACTCGTGCAAGATCAGATCGTCTCATAGGCTTTTGTTTTAATAATTCTTCAATCTTCCGACAGCGTATATATTTTGTTTCAAACATCGAATATTTGCCACGATCAGACTGTTTTAATTCCCTAAGAAAATCTAACATGGTATTGCAATCTCCATAAATGTATCAGGATGCCAATATGGTGGGAATGCTCCTCCATACGAATGGCGGAAACCATACCAGTCTTTAACGGCTTCAATCGGCATTGTTTTCATCAGAACTTTTTTACCTTGGTGCATTGCAAAGATAGAATTATCTTCCTCTTGTTCTTCATACTCCCATCCTCCGATAATTCCATAACCGACATTTCTTAAATGACCAAGCGAAGGAATTTTTTTCAACAACTTATTGATTTCTTTCCTATCGCCGCGAACGAACCAGCATATTTTATCTATAAGCCGAATACGGAGCGGAACAAATCGTGATTTATATGGCCCTGACGATGTTAAGAGTTTTTTCCGATGTAATGGATGCAGCATAAGAGCGGACAAATCTGTGTCAAATCGCTTTGATTGATGATCGCTCCATTCTGCTTTGACCTCTCCAAGTATCGGATCAGAGCAACAATATACGTCGTGTCCACAAATTGTCCGCTGTGCAAGTGGTATAGGAGGCCTTTTGATTTCAGAAAGAGAAACATTACGTGTTAATTTTCGAGCATGTTTCATTCCTAACCGCATGGATAATTCGTATTCCAGAAGCGAGTCGATAAATGGCGCATCACCGCAGAGCGGTGATAACAGGTGCGCCGTAACTTTCCAGTTTTTTATCATAACAATTCAACCTTTGAAGGAAACGCTTTTGACAGCCATCTTTTGAATGCGTCTGTGTTTGCCTGCACGTGATCGATATATTCCTGTACCAATTCATCAGGGCCCCTTTCTGTTCCAAACCAGTCTGTCAGTCCATCAATCCAAATTGATGATTTTAATTTTCCATGGCCTATACGTGCGCTTCCACCGATGATGCCATCGTTGTCTTGCCATAACTTAATGGCATGCAGGGCTGATCCAACCTCAAGCGGAGAGACATTGTAAAGCGTTATGTCGTGATAAAACAAAGCTCCAGGTATAATGTTCTCTCCAGAGTAAATCATAAGGTTAGATTTTTTTTCTGCTATCTCACCGAGTATTTCGGTAGCATCTTTCATGCGAGACGCATCGCCACGGGTATATTGATATTTTGAAACAAAATGTTGTGCGGGCTTTAAAACACCATCAGGTAATTCGTAATCGCCAGAAAGTTTTTCAATTACCTCTTGATTTTCGGCACAGCACAGAAGTCCACGAGAGACAAATAGCGAGCCACCGACTACCTGATTTTTCAAGCTTCCTCCGAGCAGACGATACAACGGGGATACTTCTTGAAGCTCTGCAATAAGCGGAATATTATCGTTCGTTGATGACTCGGTAAGGCTTCCTCCGGTCAGCATATAATTCGCCTGATCGATGGTGAGCTTTCCGCGAAGTCCACATTGATCGATAAGATATAGCGCTCCAGGTTGTCTTATCATTTTGTGCCGGAGAGCGTTTCCGGAAAGAACAGGGATTTCAACAACGTCGTTGTCATAAAAAACCTTTTCGCGGTTAATGATAGACTCATTCCCGGAGACTCCCATCATGTGAGTAATAGGAGAAAGCGCTTCTGAGAGAAAATGTATTTTGCATATTCCAATCTGTTTCATTACTTCTCCACCTTCTTTGTATTCCATAAGTTCCGAGAATAAACCAAAATAATATTGTATTTTTTCTCCATGATGTAGAGAAAGTGCTTTTTCCACTCTGTAGGCTTCGTTTCCATGCTTTCGAGAAAATAAGCCAACTCTTCACATGATGCAACTTTTCCCGGATCGGCCTTGATAAACTCAAGGATAAGATTAACAAATTCTTCGAAATCCCCTCCACATTTTTTCACTGATGAAACGATTCCGTTCCCGATTCGCTCCCATAGAGTTTTACGATCGAAATCATCAGAGAAGAGCTTAGGTAAACTCGAACAGAACTTGATCGCTTCCTCCTTGATTACCTTCTCTTCCATTTCCGGTAGACTTTTCGACGTATCTACCAATCCCGCCAGCTTTTGACGAAATTCTTGTGCTGATAACAAAGTCATTTTTTGCCTCTTCCTTTCCCGGGCATAACCATGCCGCGAGCTCTCCCAATGGGGAGGAATAGATTTTAATCCACTCAACGAGTGGGCCTTCTGAACCATACAGATCGATAATGTTTTTATAATTGATAAACTCATCAGGATTTTTTAATGCAATTTTCCCGATAGCAGCAGCGACAAGTTTTGCTTTTTGTAAATATTTTTTTAGCGTTGCTATCTCAACGCTGATTTCCTTTTCTTCAAGAAGTACGGAAAAAATGTTCTGATCATAATTAACCGGCGCGCGGAAAATAAGCTGCTTTTGTCCAGAATCGGCAAGTACGATAGAAAACGGCGGTTTCGGAGGAGATAAACATATCCGGCGCAAAACGCGCAGATGTTTTTTTGTCATGGCTAATTTTTTATTTTCAGTCAGTACCCACGAATACATTCGCGGTTGACCAGCGCGTCCTATTTTAGTTGTACCGTCTATCTGAGTAACTTCATAAATCCCTGATAAAGATTCAACGCAGCATCCGCAAACATAGTCGGAACCAGGATATTTCACAATATCGCGATTTGTGAAAGTTTGTTTCACATATTTTTTCTTGGTGTATGTTCCATCGCATGGCATTCCGCAATAAAAGCATCGATGTTCCCCTATATTATATTTATTTGGTGCAAATAGATATGATGCTGTTATCATATTTCAGAACCTTTAACATTCTTATCCCTGACCACTTTCTCCACTCCCCTGATATTCCCGCCTTTCACATAGAACGACACTACCACCTCGCCGTCTTTTATTTTCTCAAGTTCATATAAAAGCCAACGGATAGAGTTAGCCACACGCTGATCCTTACAGTCTGCCGATATCATCATATTCATTGCCCCTCCCAAGGCTGAAGCCTTACTCCCCGGATAGCCCTACCAGCTTCATGATCGGCTCAAAGTCTCCACACGCTGGCATATGCCGTGTCTCTTCCTTATCAGCCGCAAGACAACCGGGGGAGTAGATTCCAATAAGCTCCTCAGATTCGGCAAAGCACTTTTCGAAGTTTCGGCAATTTCCACAAACTTTTCTTACACCATACTCGTTCATGCATTTACCTCTTGCCGCACCTGTATCGATGTAACAGCTCGTTCAAGATCAACATGCCGGAACCGGTAATACGCATTACCAGCTTTCATTTCAATGATCCCTCGGTCATAGTCCGTTATATCAAGGACTATTTCCTTTTCAATAGGATCATCCCCTTTGAAAACCGTCTTTACCGCCGGAATCCTTTCTTTCAGGTACTTATCTGTTAATGTCATTCCGCACTCTCCTCGATTTCTTCACCGGCTTCACCCGCCGCTTTTTCTTCACAAGGTTCTCGATCAGGTTATGCATAAACTGTGCCGCCTCTTCCCGCTCGGCCACCCGCTCCTCAATCATCTTCCCGTCCCCCTCAAGCAGGTTCGCCGGCGGAAAGTAATGCGGGTACAGCCGCTCGTCAGCTTCCTTCACGATCGCCAGATCACAGGGTCTCCCGTACTTCGTCGAGTAGCTTTCCGTGATCTCCTGGTACAGCCGCATGAGGTAATCCCCGGACAGCTGTTTGTCGGCAAGCCAGTCTCCAAGTGCTCCCGCGTGGATCGGCGAAAGACGCCCGTAGTACTGCTGCAACATCGCCATGAATGTTTTGCTGTTCCACTGCATACGCCTATCCTCCCACCGCCTGCTTTGCCTTGCCTCTCACCCCGTAGGGGTCAAGCGCCTCCCACATCCTCGCACCTTCCAGCTCATCGGCCGTGATCTTCAGCTGCTCCGCCACCCGGTCCCAGATCCCCGAAGCGTTGAGGGTAGACGGGACAAAGGGCTGATCTCGGTAGAACCGATCTCGGGAATTTTTTAACCGCCATAACTCCCCGATCATCCGCTCGGCACACCCCGCAGGGTCCTCCGGTGACGCCCGTGAGCATTTCTCGATGATCCCGTGGATCGCCTTGCCTTCCTTGCCCCAGTTCGAGAAGTCCCCGACAACGGCCAGGAAGGAATCCTTGATCGAGTGGTACAGCGGGTCTGTCGGTTCTTTCCCGCTTGAAGGCGGTTTTCCCTTTCGCGTTTTCGGTTCCGGGCATTCAAGCTTGAAAACAGGCTCCGGGGAATCGGGTTCCGGATCCTCCGGTGGTGAAACCTCCCTGTCCCGCTCAGGCTGAGGCTCGGCCGAAGCTGCCGCAGGCATACTAGTCTCACTTCCCTTCACTTCACTTCCCTTCACTTCTGTGGTCACTGGTGCACTACCGGTAGCACACTGGTGAGTCACCGGTGACTCACTGGTTGTCGAAGGCGCTTTGTCCTCCATTTCCCGGTTGCTCACCGGTGACTCACCTCTGGAAAAACAGGTCTCAAAGGGATACGGGGCTTCACTTCCCCTCCTGAAGGTCTCAAGCCATTCATTCCGGTATTCGTCCGTCAGATACTCTTTCGGCGGCCGGCGGAATTTCGTCTCCTGCGGCTTTCGTCCTTTCAGGTTCTGATACTTGAACCAGTTCGGGAAAAAGGCGTATCCGCCATACAGGCGGACAAGACCACAGGCCCCGAAGTCTTCCAGGGCCTCTTTGATCATATCGATGGTGATGTCCTTTCGTGCCAGCCTGAAGTACAGGCTATCCGGTTCAGCCTCGATGATTCCCTCATCGTCGGCATTCGAGATCATCCCGATGAAGATGAGTACCGACACCGAGGAAAGTTTCATGATCTTGGGGTCCGTCCAGATCCCCGGATCTATCATCCTTTTTTTTGCACCCATAATATCCTGTCCTTAAAAGGGTATGTCGTCCTCGAAGTCCATTTCCTGATCCGGGCCCTGATTATTCGGTCCGGGGTTGATCGGGTAGCCCCACTGATCATAGCCGCCTGTCGGCTTCTGATACCCGGAGTTAGCCCCCTGTCGACGTTGCTGTCCCTGCCGGGAATTCTGCTGTTGCCTTTGCTGTGGAGGCTGCTGAGAATAGCCGCCCCGCTGGTTCTGCGGCGGTCCCTGGTAGGGGGCTTCTCCATACTGCCCCTGCTGGTTACTCTGGCCGACAGGCTTTCCGCTGATCAGCTGTACATCCTGGGCAAAGAACGCTACCCTGCTTCGTTTCTGTCCGTTGTCTTCCCACCGGTCTTGTCTCAGCTGTCCTGAAACCACCACCTGCTGACCTTTGGTGAGATACTTAGCAAGTGCCTCAGCGCGTTTCCCGAATAGGGTGAAATCAAAATAGCTGACTTCCTCCTGCCAGTTGTCATGCACCTTCCTGCTGTAATTCGATGCTATGCTGAACTTACACAACGGTGTCCCGCTGTTCGTATATCGCAACTCTGCATCACGGGTAAGCCTTCCGACCGCCGTGAAACTGGTAATATCGTTTGCCATGGTTCCTCCCTAAAGAACGCCAAAAAAGTCATGGTTCTGTTGTGTGATCGCCTCGTACTTCTTCCGGTAGTACTGTGCAATCGTCCGAATCTCTTCCGTTGTAATCTTTACGCCGGACCTCGATTTCAGGTAAAGCGCTTTGTATGCATCCTCTCCGTGAAGCGTAATGAAGTAGCAGATAAGCTTCCCCGGATCCCGGTCATGCTCTTCGTTCTCTGCTGCACTCTGACAATAAGCATTCATCTCATCCCAGCGGGTAGCGTAGAATCTTCGTGAAAACAGGTGTGAACAGGTGAGGTTCTGTGTACAGTTACTTGTCACTGACCGGTTACCGTCCCTCTGTCGTATGTAGAGACTGAACCACCGGTCAGCCGCATCTACAGCCTTCTGTCTTCGTACCGGTTTGCCTTTCGCCTTCGTCATGCTGTTATCCCTTCAAGATCAAAAAGTGTAGGCGTTGCCGCTTCAATATCAGCCGCCTTAAGATAGGACAGCCCATCCTTGAAACTCTGCGGGTTTAGCTCGTACCCGATACCATATCGGCCCATTTTCACCGCCATGTACGGAACGGTCATGAGCCCGCCGAAGGGATCAAGCACAACTTCTCCTTTGCTGCTGTACCTGTTTATGATCCGCTCCACGATGTCGAACTGCAAAGGGCAGATGTGAAACTCAAGGTCCTTTCGGGCCTGCTCCCCGTTGAGCGTTCGCATACGGTTCACATCGTCCCACACATCAGGATGCCAGCTCCCAGGTGCTACGACCATGAACCCGGAGGGCAGTTTCTCACGCTGTTGGAGCTTTTCTGCCAGGTTGATATGGTCGTGATAGTCATAGACAGAAGCACGGGAGAACTCTCTATAGGTTTTCTGCATATCGCCTACCGATACCTTTTCAAGCTCTGCACTTGTAAGAAGTCTGTCACCGGATGACCGCCAGAATTGATGAGCATCGATCTGCCAACGGGATCGCGGGTATTCTTGTTTTGTTTTTTTGACGGTCTCATCTGCGTAGGCCCTGGATGTATCGGTCGGCAGCTTCCGAAATAATAGGATATACTCCGGGCAGCCGACGCCCATCTTCGTGCCGTCCTTACATTGTTCAGTCCATCCGAGACGGTAGGTCTGGTTATTCTCGCGGACCACATCGGTGACAACAGTAATTCGGCCCATGTACATAAAGCCGTGCTTCATAAAGTGGGATACGGTAAGATCGCTGAAAGGATCAACTGTCGGCATTCCGCTTCCGGTAGCATTACCGAAAAGGATCCTGTCTTTCACATGGATAGCAGCGACCCGACCGGGCTTGAGAACTCGCATAAGCTCCGGAGTAAGATAGTCCATCTGCTCAAAAAACTTGTCATTGTCCACGTTGTGGCCAAAGTCGTTATAGGTCGGAGTGTATTCATAATGATTTGAAAACGGGATCGACGTATGAATAAGATCGACTGAGTCGTCCGGCCGGTCTGCGATCGCTATGACATTGTCGGCATTTACAGCCGTCCAGTTTTTCCCCTTCTTGATGATCTTCTTTTCCCAGATCGACCGCTCAAGGCGGGTGACAGCATCGAAAGAGTTGAGCCCGTATTTCCGGACGATCTCAGTCATCATGTCTACAAGCCGCCGGTGCTGTTCCCATTTGTGCATGAGTGTTTCATATATTGACCGCTCGCTTTCGGTGTAGATGATATGGATCTCCACCTGCTCGCTTTGGAGAAAGCGGTAAATACGGTGTACCGCCTGGATGAAATCGTTGAACTTGTATCCGATCCCGAGAAAAATAGCCTTGTGGCAATGGTACTGAAAGTTTGCTCCTGAGCCGCTGATTTCCGGCTTGGTAGAAAGGTACTTAAACTTTCCATCGGAAAAACCTATGGCGTTCTCCGCCCGTTCTTCTTCTTTTTGGCTTCCGTAGATCCAGCGGGACTCCGGCAAAGCCTTCTTGATTGCATGTCTCTCTGCTTCCAGGTCGTGCCAGATGATGTAGTGACTATCAGGATCCGCGTCGATGATCTCCCGCATTTTCGCTACTCTGACATAAATACTTTCTCTCTTTTCCCTGCTGGCATCTTTTAGGCCGGTGGTTGCATCGCGGAACATCTTTACCTGTCCGTCATCCTCAGTACCTGCGGTTGAGTGGTCCACCTTGAGTTCATGCTCTATTACTTTAAGTTGAGGCAGGTCATACCCGGTATCATCATAGCCAAGGTCTGAAGGTTTGGTGATGAAAAGAGCCCAGGTGGAAAGCCAAAGCCAGAATTCTTCCTCTTTATGAGGGTGAAGCTTAAGATTGTTTGCCTTGGTACTATCTCGTTTGAAAAAGCGGGTAAGTGCCTGGCCCGTGTCCATGATCTCCAGATACCCGGCGTAGTGGATCAACTCCTTGTATTTGTTCGGCGAAGGCGTGGCGGTTGCGACGTACTTATATTTTACCCCTTGAAAAAGGTTCAAGAAGGTCTGATAGGTCTTTGTGCCATACCCGCGAAGTACCGATGCCTCGTCAAGGCTGGTGACAGTGAAAAAGCGCGGATCAATATCACCATCTCTCACCCGCTCATAATTTGTGATCAAAAGGCTTGCATCTGCGCCTTTTACCTCATCCATGGTTCGCACATAGCAGAGTTTGACTCCGAGCTTTCGCTCTGCGTCCTTGGCAAACTCGTGACGGACTTCCAACGGAGCTACAATGAGCGATTTACCTCCTTCGTGTTCGACAATCGTCTTGCAGATAATAAGCTGCTGAATGGTTTTGCCGAGTCCAAAGCTTTGAAACAAGGCCCGGCGTCCTCCTCTCAACGCCCAGTTGATGGAATCCCTTTGATGTGGCTTGAGTTTCGTTCCGTCGAGAAACTCGATATTGCCAACTTGTGCATCAATACCAGAGTCCGGTGCAATGCACATTTTATCTTTCAAGAAATCTATGTATGGTTTCATTCTTAGTCCTCGATGAGTTCAATTTCCATTTCCGCCGCTATCTGGTGGATAGCTTCGATGAGGATCGATGCATCCTCTGTACTGCACTGTGTTTCACTGATCCCCTGGATATCTCCCCACAGGTCGAGTATGGGCTCCCCGGATTCGTCCTCAAGGATCGGGTAGCCCATGGTGACGGCAAACTGTTTTG
The DNA here is from genome assembly GCF_000143985.1 of Sediminispirochaeta smaragdinae DSM 11293. Taxonomy (GTDB): domain Bacteria; phylum Spirochaetota; class Spirochaetia; order DSM-16054; family Sediminispirochaetaceae; genus Sediminispirochaeta; species Sediminispirochaeta smaragdinae. The sequence goes on from NC_014364.1 coordinate 2,696,544, forward strand.
CAAGCCGCTTTACATCCCCGAAGGGCTGGCCGGTTTCCACTGATATCTGTTGACAATGGCCGTTGATATGGTGGTTCTGGCTGCCATGCCCGGTTGTCCGGGGACGGTGGGGCACATCGATCGCCAGCCAGTAGTACGGGGCCGGGGACCGTCGTTCGATCTCCTGGTAGCGGAACAGGTGCACAAGGTACTGTTCGAAAGCCTCACCCACCTTGAAGGAGACAAGGCCCCGCTCGCCGGTTTTGATACGCTCGGCCGCGGGGATGATGATTGTCCGGGGACTACTCATGACGTTTTCGCCAGATTGATCGTATTGTCATATTCGTAAACCCAAACCCAGGGGTTTGCATCCCAGCCGAGGCCTCGCTCTTTGTAGATAGCATCCCAGACAAACGCAAACTCATGGCCGCATCCTTCGGCTTCCTGGTCATCGGCGCTTATATCCTGTACTCTCTGTAATCGAACACCGGTGATTCGGCGTTTAGTCCGACAGGCCCATTTCGGCATGTGGATCGATGGATGCCATTTATTTTGTTTAATGTCGTCAACCGAAAAATAAACAGTTCCGTAATGTTCAATAACATTGGAATCAGCCTTATATCTAATTGATGTGCCAGAAGTTGAACCAGACCAGATAGATATAGGTTTCCATGTCTCTCTGATCCAAAGCACATCACCGACGCCTCCATACGGGCCATGCTTTTGCAATTCACTGAAACTACCACAACACTCTATCGTTTCATGCTTTCTCTGTTCCCACCACGATATGAGCTCCGGCTCGTATTCTGATCGACAAAACTGGTGTTTAACAGGCCGTCTTGTCTGCCATTTCTTTCCGGCAAGATCAGCACGGACCATATCGGCGTTGAAGATGATTCCGTGTTCTTTCATGATTCCATGCACCTTTCCTTAAAAGATTTCCAACTCTTCAGGCTCCGGCGTCTGCGGATCCCCGGAGCCGTTACCCGATATAGGAGGCCTCTGCCCTGCTCTCTGCTGCTGACCATAGAGCCTCTTCTCTACCATCCGAATGTAAGAGTCGAGCGTCTTCCCAGAGTGCTTCTTGCTGTTTGCAACCATCGTGTTTCTTTCTTCCCTGGTGATCAGTTTCCCGAGAAATGCCCCGTCAAGTCTGTGCTTGAAATCCTCCCGAACCTTTGCATCCGGATCCTGGGCGGCAGCCTCGGAGTGCTCCGGAACCTTGGTAGATTCTTCTTCCTGTACCGGCGGAGTACCCTGTTCCTCGGTAACATCTCGGTATCCGGTTTCTTCGTCGGAAAGCTCATCTGCGGTATACGGCATGCCTCCAAACTCATCGGGAAAACAAAACCGGAAGGCCTGGGCGATGGCCACCTTCTTGATCATGGTCACCGGCTTCTCGTTCCACATACGGTTGTTCTGCTTGTACTCAATCCACCACGCTTCATGTACAAAGGGATTCTGCCAGTCCTTCCGGTGAATGGTAACAATGGCTCTGAGAGAGCGAGTTCTGATCGATCCGGCCGTTTCGACACTCCACCCGTCAAGCTTTTGGGTTCGCTCCGCCCGTTTGAGATAGACCTCGTAGCCTGTTATGATCGACAGCCTCCGGTTATCTCCTTCCCCGTAGGCCACACAGTATATTTCACGTTTGAAGGGGTTTAGCTGGTAGGCCTTGGCCACCTCGATAAACTGCCGTTTTTCATGATCGTTGAGGTTGTTGCCGATTCCCGAAGCTTCCATGTATTGGATGATCTTGTTCTCGGAAACCACGTCCTGACTCTGCAGATCGTTCACTCAAGTACCCCTTCGTTGAGGGTCTCCCGGATCACCCGCACCAGGGTTGCAAGCCTCATGGCAAAGAGGTCACGATTTGCCCGGTTGCCGTTCTTAAAGAGGTCCTGGATGAGATGGTCCATAGACTCAAGGTGTTCATCAATTGCCTGTATTTCCTGATTTTTGAATCGGATAGTGCTACTTTTCGGGTGATTCATCACAACCTTTCTTTTATTTTCTCTAACCGCTACCGGTTCGGTAGCGGTTTTCATGTCTGTACTGCTCATGTTTTGCACCTCGCATTGATCTTTGATAAAATCCTCTCCCCGGAGACCATTCTCCGGAGAGAGCCGTTTGTGAAACATGTTTCCCCCACATCCTCGTGGTTTCGGCGTGTGGTTGGCGCCGTATTGGGACCAGCAGGATTCGAACCTGCAGAGGTTAGCGCTTTCATGGTTGCAACTCCATGCCCCATTTTCTGCCTGAACGCTGCTGTCAGACACACTCATCGGAATAGGGTCCCGATACGATACCGTTTCGCTACAGTCCCAAGGTGCGCCACGATTCCCCGGCGCTCGGTAGCTACTGACGTAGCCTCTTCCCGTTGGTAGACATTTATTAAGGCCGTCTTGAACGGGATGCGAAACCATCCAGCCTTTAACCAGTGTCCGGTTTGGCCCGGAGGTGAGCGATCTGGAGATTTGACAACCGGACGAACCTATGACCTTTTCAGGCTCTCCCAACGTAACGTTGCTCACTGCGTATCCTCTCATCTGCCTTCCGCAGACTCACTGGTTGCTATTTTTGCCAGGCCGGCATAGCTGCCTGTGAAAAGGGCATCTCTAACCGCTTCCGCCGGTGGTGTTGCTCGCCCGCTTGGGTGGTATCCACTCGATGCCAAATACCTGAGATGCAATGATGACGATTACGTTCATAACCACTCCCCAGTCCGGCAGGTCCCAGCCAAACAGCTCGGCAAACGCTAAAACTGCGGCGGCAATCGCGGTCAACGCATAGGCTATAATGCGCTTCGTTTTGTCCTTCACACTTCTCTCCTTTCCCGCTTTCGCGGTGTAAATTGCCGGTTCACTGACCGGCGGCAGTTCTATGAAACGACCTTGATACCGTCCAGGCGTTCAAGGAAATACTCTGCAACCCTCTGCACCGCTTCGATCTTCCACTTCCCCCCGTCTGCCTCGAACAATGCCAGGGTGGGAATCTTCCCTTCTTCTGCTTTCATGCGGAAAAGTAGCTGGCTCTCAGGCTGGTCGATCTCCCGGAAGGTCCGGTACGGTTTGAGTGATACAATCGGCTTAAATGACCCGGATTCTTTCAAAGCGCCACTCATTCCTCGCCTAAGCGATACTTCCTGAGTCATTCCGTCATCACCGGAGACAACTTCATCGGTTACCGTCAGGCGCGAAGTAAACTGCAAAAGCAATTCTTGGTCCTCAGTCGGAACCAATAAGGATCGGAGCTTGATTTGAAATTCTTCACTTACCATGAACCGGCTGAAAGGGAAGGTCTCAAAACCGTCACTCAGGTTGACCTCGGCATAGAGATCACGCTGACGTTTACGTCCGGCAAGTTCCCCGTAAAGGCGGACCTTTTTGTAGGACACAACGTGAATGAGTAGCTCTTCTCTGTTTTCCAGTTCCTTGTCGATCGGCTCATCAAGTAAGTCGACAAGCCCCTGGAGCGTTTCGAGCTTCAAGCCCTCCGGGTGAGGTTCAAATAGAATAGGTTCGAGATTCGGGGATGCATACTTGATCCCGTCTACTTCCAGCTCCAGGCTTTCCTCCCGGAGTTTTGCAATTTGCTGTACGGCTGTTCCGTCCATTTACTTTGCCCCCTGCATTTGTACGATGTTCTCTTCCATGGGAAGGTCCTGCTGTCGCGGATCGGTCGTGTAGGCTTCCATTGAGCCTCCGCTCTTTGAGAACAACACGAACGATTCCGTCGGTTTGATCGGTGCAAGTTTTGTTTTCACACCGCAGATTGTGTTTGCGCTGCTCCGGTCCTTTGACGGTTTCACCTTCACGCTGACGGTGACTTCCCGGGTGATCTGGGCATCACAGTTATCGTCTGCAATGTTGTCCATGATCTGCTGCCAGGCTTCGTCAAAAAGATCGATGACAGCGCCTTTGTTGAGGGTCTCTATCGTGACCCGCTTGTAATCTTCTGCCATTGGTCCTCCTTCAATTTTTGATTTGTAGGATTGCAGGACTGGGATTTGAACCCAGGGCGACGGGGATATGAGCCCCGCATGTTCCCACTACACCATCCTGCTTTGTGTCATTTACTCGAATGGTTTTATATCGAGTTGTGTCTTTCCTGATTGGATGGTTTCGTATCGGTCAAGTTCCTTGATGATGAGCTTGCGAACCCATGTCGCACGACCTCTTCCTGATGTTTCTTTTAATGGGCCATTATCGATTCTGTTGATTTCATTCTCAGTTAGAACGACTTTCACAGCTGGAGGGCTTTTATGTTCCAATTTTGCTCTATTCATACACTCATAATAGAGCAATAAAAGAACAATATCAAGTGTTTTTTGTGACATTTTGCTCTATTTATTGCCGATAATAGAGTATGGATTTCTGGGAACGGTTAAAGACCTTAATCAAAGAACAAAAGACAACTCAAGAATGGGTTGCAAATAAAACCGGCGTGAGTTTTGGAACTTTTCGAAAGTGGATGTCAAGAAAAACAATGCCCAATGCGGACCAAGCCGTAGAAATAGCTGATGTTCTTGATACTACCGTAGAATACCTGGTAAAAGGTAAGTCTTCAGATACCTGGCAGCCTCCGAGACGTTACGCCGATATTGTAAAACTGCTCGAAGAGCTTGACGACTCGGAACTTGAGGCCGTAAAAGTCCTGGCCGAGGGGTACGCCTCCAGGAAGCGAAACAAACCCCAGAAAGAAACGTGAAGCCAGGTAGCTGAAAAACCCTTCTCTAATCTGTCAAAGATCACCGATCTGAGGTTCCGGCCGGGTAGGCCAAAACGTCACTCAACCCCTCGTAGTCGAACGCAAGATTTCTTTCGCGGTAGCGCCCAGGCCACAAGATTCAATGCCGACAAATATGGCCCTCAATAACAGACACAAGATAATCGGGAAGAGTTCCAGCCGAATGCTGGGCCATGAGCTCAGCAAGCACACCGTCGCCTACATCCGGACACGTTAACAATGCTTCCAGGTACAGCGCCCGCGTCTCCGATGTGATCTCAAGCCACTCCTCGATCTGCTCTTCTGTCCACATTCGCTTGCTACCCTCAGTGTGGTTAGAAAAACCAGCCATAGGCTGCATGTGACGAACAGAGGCAATGGTCTTGTAGCTAACTCCTTTCAGCGCACTTGCCGCCTTCATGTCATACAACCGTCTTCGATTGTTAATTGTGTTTGCGGTAATATCTCCGAGCTCCTCTATGGCAGTAGCTAATGATCTGAATGCGGATTGGATTCTTTCGGTAATAACTTCATTCTCTTTCATGCTACTCCCCTACTTTCTCGAATGGCTTTGAGTCGAGTTGCGTTTTGCCGGACTGAATGGCTTCCCATTCCTTTACGCGGTTCATCATCTCTACTTTTAGATAGGGCCCAGCCTTCCGGCCAGTAGATTCGAGGAAGCTAACAAATCTGGCTCTCTCATCTTCGCTGAATGGAATGGATACCTTATAACGACTATCTTGTTGTCGTTTAGCAACTTTCATAACTGTATATTATGGTCGATCAACAACTTTGTCAAGAAAAATATGCGTCATTTGACAACATTTTTAGACGATAATAGGTGTATGGAATTTTGGGATATAGTCAAAAAAGAAATAAAGCGGCAAAACACTACTCAAGAATGGGTTTCTAATCACTCGAATATTAGCTTTGAAACATTTCGAGGATGGATAGCAAGAAAACGATTACCTCGAGTTGATGATGGGGTAAAAATTGCCCAATCATTGGATACTACCGTAGAATACCTGGTAACAGGAAAGAACCCCGACAACTGGCAACCTCCGAGACGCTATGCTGATATCGTTGCAGCCTTAGAAGTGCTTGATGATAAAGACATCGAGACGGTTAAAACATTAGCGGTTAGCCTGGCAGAGAGAACAAACATTGAATATCGCAAAAAGAGAGACGCTTAACGTAAAAAGTTGTAACATTATTCCTTTTAGACGTTAACATTTTTTACAAAAAGTGAATCTCTCATTGATTTAATCGAGTAGTCGTTTTAACATATTCAAAAATAGAGTATTGGGAGATATAAATGAGAAAGAAGTATGCAATACTAAGTGAAGACGAGCTACACGAAGATATCAAAATCATACCACCGAATGATGACAAGATTATCGAAATAGCCGATAGAGATGGTAATACGTATTCAGTCAACATGAAAGAGCTTTCATGTACCTGTGAAGATTGGGAAACTGATAGACATAATTTCTGCATCGGCGATCCGAGAAGATGCTGTTTTCATATCAAGAAAGCGTTTAGAAGAAATAATGCTATAGAAGAGCAAAAACCTGTCATAAAGGCTATTTTAAACGAATATCACACTGTAAGACTGAATATGCTATTCGGAATGCTTGGAAGCCAACCGGTAGCAATCTTCTATGATGATGAATCACCATGGATGGATGTATTCACAGAAATTGATCAAAACAAACAAATTGGTAGATCTGGATTTAACTATAAAGAAAAACGCTGGGCATATAACGAAGAGCCTGTCAATGGCGATAAAATAGCTTCGTTTATTGTAAATAGTATATAATTCCAAACTCTTCAAGTAGAGGCTATTTAAACATCAGGAGGACATAAATGAGTTTTGTTGTTTTTATCATCTGGGTTGTGCTTGCTTTTCTTTTGGCTTCGAGTGCTAAAAGCAAAGGACGTTCTTACGCAGGGTTTCTGGTATTAGGGTTGATCCTATCGCCAGTTATCGGATTCATTATTTTGCTTGTGATGGGAGAAAATAAAGACATTGTGCAGCAGCAAAATATAGAATCCGGTATTACAAAAAAATGCCCTTATTGTGCAAATGAAATTAAGAAAGAAGCCATTGTCTGCCAATATTGCGGGAGAGACCTCCCCCAAAAACCGGAAGAATAATCATGAGCGATATAGATAATAATGCAAATGATAAAAAAGCCAACAAGTCTAAAAAAGTAACACTTGTTTTGATCCTAATAATCATTGTTGCAATTCCGATCTTTACCGGTTTTATAGTAATTCAGCCAGTTGGGGCATTGCCTGACGGTATCACAATATGGTACTTCCGCGCTGGTCTAAACTTACCCTTTATCACCTCGCCAGACGGATTTTCTTTGAAACAGACTGGCCAATTGTCTTTAATGAGTAGAATGGTATCTATGTCAGCAATAACAACGGCGATTAAAGATAGGATTATTATTCGTTTGCCATATAGTAGAACTCTATACAAGATTTCAACAGGCGGGCAGGAGTTTGGCCAATAAAGGGAAAATAGTTCGAAACCTTAATTTCAACGATAGCGGGGAATTCTATCCCCATTCCCCGCTACAGCCTTTTATACTGTGTACAAAATAATATCAAAAACACCTTGTGTGCACGATATTGTGTATTAAATGTTAGATTTTATAGAAATTATATCCTATATACACCATATATAGCGTATATTTAGCTATACAGAACTACAAAAACCACTATAGACGGACTTACAAGCAGGATGTCGGCGGTTCAAGTCCGTCATCGCCCACGAAGAAATTTCTCTATTATATAGAGTTACAAAGGCCATCAAATATTGATGGTCTTTTTTATTGATTACTTACTGTTTCGAATCCTGGTGGTTGAAGGAACGTAATTCCTTTTCCTGCAGTTAACTGAAAACCATGTTATGGGAAAAAGCATGCATCGGCACAAAAGTAAGTATTCTACCGACAAAACGACATGCATACCACCAGGATTCGGAACACTACATAACCCTTACGATAATACGTTACAATATAGGTGGAGTCATCGACATTTGTATGCTTCATCTTATTCTCACCATCGAACCCCACCGTATATGAGTACTTTCCAGAGAGTGTCATGATATTTCCGGAGATATCGTATGAGGTACTGCTCAATATGGTTGTTTTTGCATAATCCGAGTAACAAATTAATCTTCCATCCGCTGTATACTCATTAACAGCAGAGTCAGCAGTGGTTGTATCATCCTTAACCCAAGAACCTACAATTGGAGAATCGATGACAGTCGGATTACCACCGCCGTCATCGTCTCCGTCATCGCTATTACCAAACATGTTGCAACCAATAAGGCCTATTGACAACAGCAATAATGGAGTGATCCATACCCCTTCATTAATTTCTTCATCAATCTCTCCTTATGTTTTTGGTTTACCATTACGGGACCCACATTATACACAATGGAAAAATCAATATGTGCATCCGCATTTTTTTGAAATTCTGAAAATACTACCGGAGAAATAATGTTGTATAAGAACGCCTCACGATTTTAAATTCGATTTAACGTCAATCAAGATAGCAAACGGCTGTTTCATTTTTCAAAACCAACAGAAAATTCGGTATTCGCCCGTGTTTAGTGATACAACGATGTTTTGGGATCTTGACTATGAACACAAATGCCTGTAGTATGTAGTTGGTTTTTGCGTACTAACTTTTCACCCATTGTGTCCGCTACTGATCCGGTAGCGGTTTTTATTTTCTCAAGGTAGATGAATGTTCCTTATGAAAATAGATAAATCTTCATTTATTGCCTGAATTTCTTGTTTTTTGTATCAAAACGTAGTACTTTTTAGTTGGCTTCTATGTACCAACTTCCTACCTAGGGTGGCCGCTACCAAACTGGTAGCGGCCTTTGTATTTCCGGTCTTTTCAATATCTTCCTGACGTTAATGTTTGTATGATATGATCTCGCATCAGCATAATAGTTACTGCATGGAAGCCACGACATCATTCAAAGCATAAAAGAAAATTTATACACATCAGACAGAGTATCATTTCTTCATGCTGGCCACTGCAACCAGGCCAATACCAACAGAAATGTATAGAGCGTCTCTTCAACGAAATGTTTATTATATACACAACCATTGTTCACAAAATACCAACATCTTGATACATTGTAGCGATAAGGATGGCATCATGAAGAGGATTCAGAACCACAGCTTTGACGAAAAAAAGAGTTCTTTACTGGGATATTGGACTTCAGATTATTATGCGGTTCCCGAAAGTATCGTTATGGAATTCCAAAGTTGTGGAATCTTCAATCTATACAATGATTATTTAATTAAAAAGCAATATGCGACCGGTCGGTGGTCCTTTGTTGATAAGGAACTACTATTGTATGACACACTCTATACGGTGGCGTTTATCGATTCCTGTACCATAGAACTTGAAAATGGTGACAGTAGGAAGTATTTATACCGGCTTGGTCATGAACCCGGTGGATATATCTTCGACAAGAAACCCCATCAACTTTCATTAGGAATATACAACGGAGAATTCACGACCATTGAACCCCAGTTGTTCTCCGTATGTGTAAGAGAGGGATCTTCATATATGATTTCCTGGGAAGACAGCTGGCAGTCAGATTCTGACGCCTGTTTTAATGGAGCCATAGAGATATCCGCTTATAAAGCTGACAAAAAACATGCCTATTTCACATCGATCGACAGTAGAAAAAAGCGACCGCAATTCGTTGTTGCAAGAGGAAATAGTATCTATTTTATCATTCATCCCCTTTTTCTACTCAACGCCTATACAGGAACATACGCTCTTACGATTACGGAAAAGGAGTCGGCTCAGGTTTAGGATTCCGAGCACATATAGACTCCGTTACATCTCTCATACCAGCTTTTGAACGCATCAGGCGCCAAGGGATGAGTAATGGCATATCCCTGAGCCATATCGCAGCCTATGGAATGAAGAAACGTGTAAACCTTTTCATCCTCCACTCCTTCTGCAATTGCTTTTATTCCTATTTTATGGGCCAGATCAACCGCCACTTCAAGGATACCAGCGGCTCCCCTATCAGCCGGGGAACGACTAACAAAGGATTGATCGATTTTTATGAAAGAGATAGGAAGCTTATGCAAGTATTGTAACGATGAATAGCCGGTTCCGAAGTCGTCAACCGACATGATGATCTTTAAACCAGCAAGTTTCATCATTTCGGCAACCGTCTGCTCTATATCCACCATTAATGATCCTTCCGTTACCTCCAGTTCCAGCAATTCGGCACGTATACCGTATTGATCGATAAGCTTTGCGATAAAGTCGCTAAAATCGGGCTGAAGGAGGTTCCTGGTCGATATGTTTACCGCTATCGGAATCCGAATACCATAGCGCTCCCATACGACGATCTGTTCCATCGCCTGCTTCAGGGCAAATTCCGTAATCAATTGAATTAATGTGCTTTGCTCTGCACGGGGGATAAACATGCCAGGGGGAATGTTTCCGCGCGTTGGATGTGTCCATCGCATCAAGGCTTCGGCACCACAGACCATTCCGTCGGCAATACGGACCTTTGGTTGATAATGTAAAGAAAGCTCACAATGCTCAATTGCCTTCTTCAGTTCTCCAAGGGTGACAAGATTTTCCGTCGTGGCTGCCATAATCTCCGGACTATATGGGAAGCTATCTTGTAGCTTTTCCTCCGCAATGGTCAAAGCGGCCTCAGCCTCCTGGAGGTAGCGCTCCGGTGGTTCAAACACATTCTCACCTATTTCGGTAACCCCCATCCGGGAATCAACATGAATGGAAATCCCGTTATACAGTATAGGTTCCCGTGAGGCAGAGATCAGGGTTCGCAGCGCCACATCTTTATCCTCTGTGTCCTTTAGAAACAGAAGAACTGCAAGCTGTCTCGTCTCAATTCGAAAGATTGCTTTCCCCATGTCCATTTTTAAAAAACGAGCCGCCAACTGCCGGACCGCCTCATCGATAACCGAAAAACCCAGGGTAGATTTCAGCTCCATGACATTTTCCAATGAGATAACAATAAGCAGAGAATTGGGCGTCAGCCGATCGAGCAATGCCTTGCGATTGGGTAATTCCGTCGAGGAATCATGCAGAGAAAGCCATTGGAGATGCGTGATATAGGACGTTGCGCTATCCGCGGCCAAGCCGCTAAGAATCCCAAACAAGAGGAAGAACCCACTTCGATAAAGCCAGTTTATCGCCAGCTGCTGTTCCCCTGTCGCCACCTCAATCGGCATGAAAGGACCGAGAGCAAGCCCTCCAACAAGAGCCGTGACAATCCCCCCTTTGATTCCGAAAACGAAACCGGCAATCAGTATAGGTAGGTACATAGAGTGTGAATACACGAATTTTATTCCACCGGTAGCATAGACGAGTAGATACACCGATGCAACAAGCATTGCCAAGATCGGAATCATCCAAGTCTTTATTGCATGCTGCCGTTTTTCAATCCATTCAAACAGGTGTTTCATATCCATTGCATACCACAAGAATCTAGTATAATGGTTCTAAAGGCCATCGCAAGCTTTCCTACCGGATCAACTGAAAAAGTAAATTTGCCATAATATATATTTTTCTATATATTACACTACAACAAATATGGAGATGCACATGCTTGAATCAGTTACGACACTCACGGAATATTCGAAGCGAGTCGAAACCACCCCCCTTTTCCTCGCCTATTTCACCGCCCCCGGTTGTGGAGTTTGCACCTCCATACGACCTAAAATCGAAGGATTACTGGCAGCACATCCCTCAATCGAATCCTGTATCATAGATATCTCGACTCAACAGAAAATCTCGGCCCAGCTTTCCATCTTTTCCATTCCCGCCGTTCTTTTTTATGCCCAGGGTAAAGAGACGATCAGAGAGGCCCGTTATTTCAGCGTCGAGCAACTTGAAGAAAAGATAGAGCGTTATCAGGCCCTTTTAGAAGAATAAGTCTCATTGAATCCGATTCCCGTTTTATGGTATCATTGTTCATCGAATAGGATGGAGACGTATGGAAACAAGGCAAATGCGCAATATCGGCATCATGGCACATATCGATGCGGGAAAGACGACAACCACCGAAAGGATCTTGTTTTATACCGGAAAAAGTCACAAGATCGGTGAAGTCGATGACGGTGAGGCCGTCATGGACTGGATGGAACAGGAGCAGGACCGCGGAATCACCATCACCTCCGCGGCAACCACGTGTTTCTGGAAAGAAACCCAGATCAACATCATTGATACACCGGGACATGTCGACTTCACAGCCGAAGTTGAACGCTCTTTACGTGTTCTCGATTCTGCCATTGCCATTTTCTGTGCAGTAGGGGGGGTAGAACCTCAGTCCGAGACGGTCTGGCACCAGGCCGATCATTATAAAATTCCAAGAATCGCCTACATCAATAAAATGGACCGCCTCGGAGCCGACTTTTTCGGTGTCATTGAAGAGATTAAAGAAAAATTAAAGGCAAACCCTGTCCCTCTCTATCTCCCTATCGGTAAGGAATCCGATTTCACCGGTATCATCGATCTCATTGAAGAGCAGGAAATAAGTTTCGAGCCGACGAACTACGGAAGCGAAATGCACCATAGTCCAATCTCGGAGGAGTACAAGGAACTCTGTGCACAGTGGAGGGAACACCTGATTGATCAGCTCTCCGCTTTTTCCGATGAGATAACCGAACGCTATCTCGAGGGTGAAGAAGTTCCCAAAGAAATGATCAAAGCGGCCATCAGGAAAGGAACGATCTCCAGAGAGATTATCCCCATTTTCGTCGGTGCATCACTGAAAAACGTGGGTGTTCAGCCCCTTCTCGACGGCGTCGTTGCTTATCTCCCCTCTCCCTGGGAAACCCCTCCCATCGAAGGGCTTCATCTGAAACAAGACAAAATGGTGGCCGTTGCGATAGACGAGCAGCAGCAGCCTCTCGGTTTGGTTTTTAAGATTCAATTTGATCGGGAAATGGGTGCCCTCAGCTTTGTCAGAATGTACAGCGGAACCCTAAAAAAGGGACAAACCGTGTATAACATCACAAAACGAAAACGGGAACGAATTAATCGTATCTTGAGAATGCACTCGAATCGAAGCGAAGCAATGGACTCGATAAGTGCAGGGGATATTGCGGTCATCGTAGGGTTCAAGCTTGCCCAAACAGGGGATACCATTGGTTCGGAAGGATACCAGGTTTCTCTTGAGCCGATGCAGTTCCCCGAGCCGGTCATCTCGGTCGCCATCGAACCGAAAACGGCAAGCGACCAGGAAAAGCTTCATAAGGTGCTCGACCAGCTTCACCGGGAAGATCCGACCTTCACGGTGAGAGAGAATGTTGATACGGGGCAGCTTCTCATATCCGGTATGGGAGAGCTTCACCTTGATGTGTTGGTGACCCGAGTCATAAAGGACTTTAATGTTGATGCGCGCATTGGGAACCCTCAGGTTACCTATCGTGAGTCCATCTCCAAAGAACATACCCATACGGAACATTTCCATAAGGTGGTTTCGGGCAAGGAAACAAATGCGGTCATCACACTTAAGGTCGAACCTGTTAAGCAGGGAGCAGGAAACGTCTTTGAATGTCTTGTTAACGAAAGGGAATTTCCACGTGAATTTCGTGATGCTGTCGAGCGGGGAGTAATGAACGCCTTTGGTGGCGGTATCATGTACGGCTATCCCGTTTTCGATGTTAAAGTCAGTCTCTTGTCCGTAGAATTCGATGAAATGACTGCGACGGCTGCCGCATACGAGGCTGCAGGCTCTCTAGGCTTCGATGCTGCGTGCCGTGACGCCGACCCCATTCTCCTCGAACCGGTTATGAAGGTTGATGTCATGTGCCCCAAGGAGTTCGTTGGAGAGGTCATGAGTCAGATAACCAGCAGAGGGGGTATGATTGAGAGTCTTGAAAGCAAGCAGTCAATCGAACATATCCGTGCCGAGGTTCCTATGATAAAGATGTTTGGCTACTCCACCAATCTTCGCTCCGTCACCCAGGGACGCGGAACCTTCGCAATGGAATTCAGTCATTTTCAGCCGAAGGAAGGCGGGATCTAGGAGATTCCAACCATGTACAGTATCCTCTTCGCCGCCCTTGCTCGTCTTGCGGGGTTTGCAATTGGCGGTTTCCTGCTTTTCAGATTTACCCCCTTGAACGATAAACATTTGCAGCCTGTGCTGGGGCTTACCATGAATGTTTTACTTCCCATCTATTTCGTTCGTAACTTCATCGTCGGATGGGCTAGTGCCGAGGGAGCAGGGTATCCCTTTATGGTTGGTTTCTTTGCAGGCAGTATCTTTTTTCTGTTTTTTCAGATGGGATTGGGTCGCCTGCTCTCCCCTTTGGCCGTTTCCGAAAAAGCCCACCGCCGTGACTTTATCCTCCTCTTTGCCTTTCAAAATGCAGGCTATGTGGCACTCCCCATCATGGAATCCTTTGCCCCTCCGGAACTGATGATCTTCATGTTTTTCTGGATCTTCGGGTTCAATATCCTTTTCTGGACGCTCACCATTTCTCTCCTCAATTCCGACAAGGCCGCCTTTACCTTCAAGGTAAGCGGACCGCTCGTCGGAATTCTCATCGGCTTTTCTCTTTCTGTCTTCGGACTCGACAAACCGCTTTACGATTTTGCAGACACGGTACTCACCCTTCCCGCAAAGCTTAGTATGGATCTCATTCTTGTCGCTCTGGGAGGGATCCTCGCTCTTATTCCAAAGGGCTCCTTTAAATTCCGCAAGGATTATCTTTTTTTCGTTATTGTAAAACTTTTACTCTACCCGCTCCTCATGTTAGCCATCCTCTACCCTCTACATCCGACATGGATTCCGGAATCCCTTTTGGTTCCCATGAAGCTGGCCCTTATCTTGCAGGCGGCGGTTCCTCCCTCAACAAATCTAATGATTGCCACAAAGAAATATGGAACAGAACAACAGGTTGCCTATATTGCCGGGGGCGAGATCGTTACCTATCTCGCGTCGGTGCTTACCATGCCCATAGTTTTGATAATTTCCTTTTATTTTCTCTTCTCATAGCCATCATTCTCAATCATTAGAGTACTATGAGCTTTTTGTTGACAACAGAAAACTCACCTCGTATAGTAAATCAAACAGAAAGCAAAAAGGAGACTGTTATGAGTTTTACCTCTGCCGACATCAGAAATTTAGCGATCATAGGTCACAACGGCACCGGGAAAACCACCTTATTAGAACAGATTCTCTATAACGGTGGTATTATTCCGAAAGCCGAAGGTGTCGATTCGGGGAAATCGGTAAGTGATTTTACCGATGAAGAACAGGAGCGGGGAATGTCTATCCACACTTCCCTTGCATCGCTCGAGTGGAAAGGCCATCAGATCAACTTGCTGGATACTCCCGGAACTGCCGATTTTATAGGAGAGGTGGTTTGCGCATTTCGAGCGACCGAATCGGCAGTTATGGTGGTATCGGGTAGATCCGGGGTTCAGATTGAAACAATAAAGCTGTGGCGGAGGCTAAACGGTAGAAACATGCCGAGGATTGTTTTCATCAACGAGCTTGATAAGGAACATTCCAGTTTTCAAAAGAGTTTTGGCGACCTAAAAGAAAAGTTTGAAAAGACCTTTGTTCCCGTGACCATCCCCATTGGGGACGGAACGGATTTTAAGGGAATTGTGAACCTTATCGAAAATAAGGCCTACCTCATCCATGAAGCAGCGGAAAAAGATGAGCCCATCGATATTCCCGCCGATATGAACGCTATGGTCGAGGAATATCGGCTTCAGATGATCGAATCCGCCGCTGAAGGCGACGATGATCTGATGGAAAAATACTTTGCCGAAGGAACCCTGACCGAAGATGAGATTCGCAAGGGACTTCGCGAAGGACTGCGCGACAATAAAATCGTACCGGTGCTATGCGGCAGCGCCGTACACAACAATGGCATAGCAAGTCTCCTTAATTTTATTACAAATAACGCACCCAGCCCCGAACATGTCAACGAAAAAGCCGACGATGCCGATGGAAAAGAGGTCGAGGTAGAAATCAGCAAAGAAAAGCCGATGAGTTGCATGGTCTTCAAGACAACGATCGACCAGTTCAGTGGTAAGCTCAGCTACGTCAAGGTTGTCACCGGGGAGCTCAATTCCAATAGTGAGCTATACAATCCGAGGGAAAAACGCAGAGAAAAGGGATCAAAGATCTACCGGGCGATCGGGAAAAAGCTGATTGAAGTTTCCGAACTTACCGCCGGAGATATCGGCATCATAACGAAACTCGACGGTGTCAGGACCAACGATACCCTCTGCAGCAGTAATGAGATTCTTACCTATCATAAACTTGCCCTTCCCCAGCCGGTGTTTGGTCTCACCGTAAATGCTGCCAGCAAAAAGGCAGAAGACAAGCTCAATGAGTTTTTACACAGGGCAAGTGAAGAAGATCCTACCTTTGATGTTTCCTTTAATAAAGAAACAAAAGAAAGTGTTATAAGCGGGATGGGAGAGCTGCATATCACGATCATTCTGGATAAAATTCGAAATAAGCAAAAGATAGAGGTCGAAACAAAAACCCCAAAGGTTGCCTACCGGGAAACCATTACAAAGTCGGCAAATGCAGAATACACACATAAAAAGCAGACCGGTGGTCACGGCCAGTACGGCAAAGTGGCCATGGAAATAAATCCCCTCGCTCGTGGAGAAAAATTTACCTTTCAAAATGCTATCAAGGGCGGATCGATCAGCAAGGGGTATATGCCCGGAATCGAAAAAGGGATCATTGAAGGAATGGAAGAAGGGTACCTGGCCCACTACCCCATCGTCGATCTCGGCGCAGTCATTATCGACGGTAAGGAACACCCCGTAGATAGTTCGGAAATGGCCTTTAAGATGGCGGCAAAGGGAGCCCTTCGGGCCTGTCTTGAAAAGGCGGGGGTTATGCTACTTGAGCCGATCATGAAGCTGCGGGTCTTTGCCGATGAGCAATACCTCGGTGATATTCTTTCCGACCTTTCGGGAAAACGAGGTCGTGTACTTGGTCAGGAAAATCTGGGCGGAGGTATCGTGGAAATCGATGCCGAGGTGCCTCAGGCAGAAATGCTGCGCTATGCCATCGACCTTCGTTCGATCACGAGCGGAACCGGCAGTTTCGAACTCGACTTCGACCACTATGCCACCTTGACGGGCAAGAACGCCGAACAAGTTATCGCCGAATCAAAGGCGATGGTCACCGAAGAGGAATAGTCTAAAAAGGATAACTAAAAACGGCCGGATTCCTCCGGCCGTTTTTTTACACCCGCTCATGTAAGGGAAGATATTCCCGTTGTACGGTTCTGATATGCTTATAAGCGGGACGCATGATTCTTCCGCCGTTGATGATCTCCTCGATCCGATGAGCACACCATCCGGCG
Organism: Sediminispirochaeta smaragdinae DSM 11293; assembly: GCF_000143985.1. Classification (GTDB taxonomy): domain Bacteria; phylum Spirochaetota; class Spirochaetia; order DSM-16054; family Sediminispirochaetaceae; genus Sediminispirochaeta; species Sediminispirochaeta smaragdinae. Next base: position 2,713,637 of record NC_014364.1, read on the forward strand.
ATCCTTGCAACGGCAAAAATCGGGGTATACAGGTCTTGCGGAATACCCAACATCGCATAGACAAATCCCGAATAGAAATCGACATTGGCACAGATCACCTTGTCCACCCCCTTCAGCCTGCCGATCACCGCAGGAGAAAGGCGTTCAATCATGTGATACAATTCGAATTCCTCAAGCAGCCCCTTCTCTTGTGCCAAAATCCGGGCCTTTTCCTTAAGCAAAACAGCCCGAGGATCGCTGTAGGTATACACTGCATGGCCCATTCCATAGACCAAGCCGCTCTTATCGTATGCCTCTTTTCGAACGATCTTTTCGATATAAGTGCTGATCTCCTCTTCATCCTTCCAGTCGCCGACATTGGCCTTAAAATCCTCGATCATCTCCCGGACCTTGATGTTTGCCCCACCATGCTTTGCTCCTTTCAGCGAACCGACTGCGGCGGCAACGGCCGAATAGGTGTCTGTATCGCTTGAAGAGACAACATGGATGGTAAAGGCGGAGTTGTTCCCTCCTCCATGCTCGGCATGAAGGACCAAGGCAAGGTCGAGGAGTTCCGCCTCAAGTTTCGTGTATTTTGCATCGGGACGAATCAGACGGAGAAGATTCTCCGCGGTTCCAAGCTTCGGGTCGGGGGAGTGAATAAAAAGGGTCTTATTTGCATGGTAGTGCTGTTTTGCCTGAAATCCATAGGAAACAAAGACCGGAAAGCGAGCGATCAGGCACACTGCTTGTCGCAGCACGTTTTCGATGCTGGAATCCTCGGCGTTATCATCATAGGAATAGGAGGCAAGAACACTCCTGGCCAGCTTGTTCATAATATTTGAGCTGGGAGCCGTGAGAATCATATCTTCGGTAAAACCGTCCGGCAACAAGCGCCTGCTACCGAGAACCGTCTTGAACTCCTCCAGCTCGGCCTCATTCGGAAGCTGTCCGAAGAGCAGCAGGTAGACAGTCTCCTCATAACCGAAACGCCGTTCCCTCTGAAAACCGTTCACAAGGTCGGCCACATCGATTCCGCGATAACGAAGCCGTCCTTCCACCGGGACCTTCTCTTTCTCATCGACTATATATCCATGAACATCACCAATCTGGGTGAGCCCGACAAGAACGCCGGTACCATCGTTATTCCGAAGGCCCCGCTTTACATCGTAACGGCTGAAAAAAGAGGGATCAATCTGATTATTTTTTAAAATGATAGCAGAAAGTCTTTGCATATCGATGCTATTTACCATAGATGTGGTACCCCTCCAGGTGATAAATGAATATTATTGCAACAATAGTGCTATAAAATCGATTTTTATGCAATAGAAGAGGAACTATCGCTTTTGAAGCCAGATCTCTCGGATCAGGTGCATCTTATCAAGGCCCTTTTTTTCGAAGCGAGTCTCTGGTCTCCAGGGGATAGGAGACGCATAGCCTTTGTATGGGTTTTCCAATTCCGGCACCTTTTCAGACTCGGCAAGAATCCACTGAGCATAATCTTCCCAATCCGTTACCATATAGATGTAACCATCAGGTTTCAATACGGGCAGCAGCGATCGTAAAAAGGGGGCTTGAATCAAGCGACGCTTATGGTGCCGTTTTTTCGGCCATGGATCAGAGAAAAAGATATGAACCCCCGAAAGGTAAAGCTTTGGGAGCATTGTACGGATCAGAATATCCGCATCTCCATGAACTACCCTGATATTCTTTATCCCTCGCCGCTCAATCTCATTCAAAAGGCGTCCGATTCCAGGCTTGTGGACCTCAGCACCAAGGAAGAAATGATCGGGAAACTTCTCGGCGATCTCGACGGTGGCCTCCCCCATACCAAAGCCGATCTCCAAAACGATTCGGCCATCTTCGGGAAACCATTGCGACAAGGGCAGAGACCTTTCAATTGAAAGAGTCCCCCCATAACGAGGCAATAGCTCCGCAAGAGCCCGCTCCTGGGAAGAGCTGAGTCTGCCGCTTCTTCTGCTGTAGCTTCTGATTCTTCTTTCCGGTTCTTCCACAATACCACGCTTCTCATTCGATCATTTCATCGGCAATTTCCTGAAGCACGGCGCGCACGTCGGAAAAGGACCGAGGATCAACACTAAAGGAATAGATACCTGACTTAATGAAAAAATGCAACATCTGGGGATCGGTAGCACTGTTACCGCAGACACTAACAGGACATCCCTTTCGCTCCGCCCCTTCGGCAATCATCTTCAGCAATCTTAGAACGGCGGGATGTTGCTGATCATAGAGGTGGGCAATCTGTTGATTCGTTCGATCCACCCCAAGGACATACTGAACAAGATCGTTGGTTCCAATAGAGAGAAAATCGGCATGCTCGGCTATCTCTTCAACAAGTAAAGCTGAGGAAGGCAACTCGATCATCGCTCCGATCTGAGGATTGGCATTATGCTCGATCCCCTCGGCCTCCAGCGCTCCAGCCGCCTCGTACACCACCTCCCGGGCCTCAAGAAAATCCTCGGGGCCGGCCACCAGCGGGAAAAGAATCTTAATCGTTTTCCCCTTTCCGGCACGGAGAATCGACCGCAGCTGTATCTTAAACAAATCCCGATTCTTCATTGCGTAGCGAAGCGACCGCAACCCCATAAAGGGATTTTTCTCATTTGAGGAGGAGGCCGACCGCAGAATCTTATCGCCTCCCAGATCAAAGGTACGAAACACCACATTATCGATCTGGTTCAACAATTTCTCATAAATAACGACCTGTTCTTCTTCCGTGGGGAAACTGTTACGGATCAGATAGAGAAACTCACTTCGATAGAGCCCGACCCCCTTAGCCCCCGACCTTTTGGCGGAATGGACATCACTGAGAATGTTGATATTCGCAAGAAGTTCCACATTCCTACCATTTGGCAAGGCAATGGGCTCAAAGGGTTCCGCATAATCCTCGTTTCGTCTGTCGGTTTCCCTACGATCGGTTTCAAGATATCGATCAATAACCTCTTCTGCGGGATCGACCATGATCGTTCCCTGATAGGCATCGAGGATAAGGAGTCGATTTTCCACAAACTGGAAGAAATTTTTATCGCCTAAAAGGATAACGGGAACCTCAAGAGAGCGGGAAAGAATCGAAATGTGGCTTGTCATTCCCGCCCCAAAGAGCACAAATCCTTCGGTATTCTGAACCCCCAATTTCACCAGCTCGGAAGGCAGGAGGTTCTGAGCAACCACAATCTGCCCCGAATAATCACCATCTTCGGTCTCATTAACCAGAAGATTCTTCAAAAGCCGGTGGCCAAGGTCTTTTACATCATGAACCTTTTCCTGGACGTTCTGATTTCTACTGTTGATAAAGAGCATTACATACTCGTTGACAACCTTGACGACAGCCTGCTGTGGCGTCATTCCCTCCCGTACATTTTTACGCATTGAACCGGAAAAATCCTCGTCGCTGAGCATGAGAAGATGGCTTCCAAAGATGAGGGAACCGACCTCCGACAGCGCATCTTCCATGTGCTGCTGCAAAAGTTCCAGCTGGCGTTTTGTTTTTTCCAAAGCCTCTTCAAAGGCGGATTCACCTTGCCGATACGCTTCATGGCCAGCGCTCAAAAGGAGGTCTCCCCCACTGCCGCTGACCAGCACGGCCCGCCCCAGGGCAATTCCGCCGGAAGCAGCCTCGCCCCGATAAAAATCCTTCAGAGGAAGCCGGCGGTTATCTTTTTCATCCTTAGCCTCTTCCGGGCCTCTGTTTTTCTGATTTCGAAGCTCGAGCAGAAGTTTCGCGTTTTCCAAAAAAGCGGCAAGTTGACTGGCAATCGTTCCAAGAGCTCGCTGATCTCTTTCCGTATAATAGTCGGGCCTACTGTCTTCAAGGACAATAACGCCGAGACGATGCTTGGAATGAAGAATCGGAACGGCGAGAAAACTCTCGTAGCGCTCTTCAAAAATACCTTCGATATATTTGAAATGGGGATCATTTGAGCCTCTGGGAACATTAATGGCACGGGATTCCTTGAGGCTTGTGCCGGTAATACCTTCTCCCGGAGTAAGCGAAAGGATACCGATCATATCGGGATTGAGGCCTACCGAAGCACGGAGGACCAGATTTCCCGTTGTGTTGTCCAGGAGAAAAATTGAGCACGCTTCGGTCTCCATATGTTTGGCAACCAGCTTTACCACAATATGCAGTAAACCGTTTATGTTCGTCTTTTTATGGAAAATGCCGGTCAGCTCTCCAACGCTGCAAATAAGATCAAAGGTCTTCTTTTTCATGTTTCCCCCGGCATTATTATACTAAAGCCTGGAGCTTTTCTCTAATAAATTCCGATTTCTCTTTCAGGCCGATTGCTGTTGTATCCATATGTAAGATATTGGGCCGCTTCGGGTCGATCCGTACGGCTCCCTTGCTCTCGGCTATCATCCTGACAACCTTTTGGGCTGATATCTTCGAAACCCTTCCGAACTCTATCTCCACATGTCCACGCCGTTCTTTGAGAGAAACGATGGACATATGTCTGCAGAAAATTCTGATTTCACTGATGGCAAGAAGACTCAGTACCTCATCAGGTATGGGTCCGAAGCGGTCATGCAACTCCGCAACTACCATCTGCAGATCTTCATCAACCTGGATAGCAGCAATCTTTTTGTAGACCTCCATCTTTTCGGTGGGATCGGTGATGTAGGAGTCGGGAATATAGCCGGAATAATCGAGCTCAAGATAGACCTCGACAGGAATTTCTTCGCCGTCGCCTCTGCTCATTTCAGCGACGGCTTCATCGAGGATCCGAAGATACATATCGAAACCGACCGAAAGAATCTCGCCATGCTGTTGGCGACCGAGAAGATTTCCGGCGCCACGGACCTCCATATCCTTCATGGCAATCTTGAAGCCCGATCCCAGCTCGGTATAATCGCTGATGATCTGCAGACGCTTCATGGCAATCTCGGAGAGTGAGCGCTGTTCCGGGTAGAAGAGATAGGCGTAGGAACTGCGGTCCGAACGCCCGACCCTTCCCCTCAGCTGGTAAAGCTGGCTGATCCCGTACATGTCGGCCCTGTCTATGATGATGGTATTGACGTTGGGAATATCGATCCCGTTTTCTATGATCGTCGTGGCAAGCAAAACCTGAAAGGAGCCGTGGATAAAACGATGCATGATATCCTCCAGCTGGCTGCTGGACATCTGACCATGGGCGATCTCGACAAAGACCTCAGGGATAAGGCGTTCAAGAAATCTCCGCACCTGAGGGAGGGTTTCCACTCGATTATGAAGGAAAAAGACCTGACCGCCGCGGTCCATCTCCCTTCTAATGGCCTTTGCTACAAGCTCTTCGTCGAACTCCTGAATAGTTGTCTCAATGGGACGCCTATTGTTCGGGGCGGTAGTGAGCAGAGAGATATCACGAATCTTCAACAGAGACATGTGCAAGGTCCTGGGAATAGGAGTGGCGGAAAGAGAAAGACTGTCCACCGATGTTCGCAGCTCCTTAAGCCGCTCCTTATCTTTAACCCCGAAGCGCTGCTCTTCGTCTATGACGATGAGGCCGAGGTTTTTAAACAGAACATCCTTCTGAAGGATCCTGTGTGTTCCGATAAGAAGGTCGACGGAGCCCTCGGTCAGGGCCGAGAGGATCTGATGTTGCTTTTTCTTGGGAACAAAACGACTTACCATATCAATCTTGACAGGATATCTCTTAAACCGTTCGCAAAAGTTTTCGTAATGCTGCTCGGCAAGGATCGTCGTCGGAGCAAGAAAGGCGACCTGCTTTCCTGCGACAACGGCCTTGAAGGCGGCTCTCATGGCAACCTCGGTTTTCCCGTAACCCACATCACCGCAGATAAGCCGATCCATGGGGCGGTCACTCTCCATATCGGCCTTGACCTCTTCGATGCAGCGAAGCTGATCCGCAGTCTCTTGATAGGGAAACTCAGCCTCAAACTCCACCTGCCAATCGGTATCCTCAGGGAAGGAAAATCCCCGGGCCTCTTTTCGCTTAGCATAAAGTTTGATAAGGCGATCGGCAAGGTCCTCCACGGATTTTCTGACCCGTGCCTTACGACTCTCCCACCCCTTGCCTCCAAGCTTATCGAGTCTGGGGCTCTGCCCTTCCTGACCAATATAGCGCTGAACGAGGTTTACCTGCTCGATAGGGATAAAGATCATCTCCTGGTCGGCATATTCAAGCTTGATATAATCCCTCTCCGTACCGGCGGCGGTGATCCTGTCGATACCGAGGAATCGTCCGATTCCGTAATTCACATGGACCACGAGATCACCGGGATTGAGCTCGACAAAGGTATCGATAACCGCAGTCTTCGACCGCTTGACCGATGCGGGGATACGCTTTCTTCTTCCGAAGATCTCGTTCTCCTGAATCGCCATGAATTTAAGTTCAGGGAGGGAAAAACCCGATGAAATGGGCGCCGCAACGATGGATATCTCTTCATCTCCAACAAGCTGGCGAACCCTTGCGGCCTGGCTGTCAGATTCTGCAAAGATGGTAATTCTATAGCCGGAATCCTTAAGATTCTCAAGCTCGCTTCGAAGGTATTGCATGTTTCCAAAGAAACTGCGGGGGCCTGTGACGGGAAAACGCATCCGCCCATCGGCCTGGGCATCCTTGATGGCAGGAATAACAAGCTTTTTTGCATGGCCGGAGCTCAGCCTTTCATAATCGAGAAGGATGGTCTCAGGCTTTGGCGCAGGAACTCCTTCCGAACGGGCCTTTCTGTAGAGCTCTCGATACTCTTTGCCCAAGGTTTGGGCCCCTGAAATCAGCCGCTCCTCCTCGAAAAGCAGTAACATGGCGTCATCGTTAAGGTAATCGAGAAGGGTTCCCGGTGGATTGAAGCTGGCGGCAAAAAAGTTCTCCTCATCCCTACAGCCTCCTTTTGCTGCCAACTCCTCAAGAAAGGCTTTTTTCTGTTGGCTTGGGGGCAAATTGACCTCAAGCATGCGTATACGCTCATCGCTCCAGATCAATTCATGAAAGGGATACAAGGTTACACGCTTCAGCTCTTCCGTAGACTTTTGGGTATCCACATCAAAACGGGTAATCTTCTCTACCTCGTCCCATTCAAAAACGATGCGGACGGGCTCATCTTCTCCGCCGAGAAAGATATCAAGCACCTCACCACGGAGGGCAAACTCCCCTCTAACCGTAACCTTCGGAACCTTCGTATAGCCGTAGGAGACCAGACGGTCCCGCAGGGAAATGGGATCGAAGGCCCCGCCGATGGTAATGGGAACAAGGGTCTGCTTAATCGATTCGGGAGGCGGAACCGGGGTGAGAAAGGCTCGCAAGCTTGCTACAAGGATAACATGATCCCCTTTCAGCATCTGCACAAGGTAGTGGAGGCGCTCTGCAGCCACATGCGTATGAATACGGTTACCGCTGTAGGCAACCTTCTCCCACCAGGGGAAGGCATATGCTCTATCGGTAATGAGAGAAAGGTCTCCTACAAGCTGTGAAGCCTCTTGTTCCGTGGGCGTCACCACCAAAATCGTACTCTTTTGCTCACGGAAAAACGATTCGATCAGATATGCAAGAAAAAACCCTTCCGGTCCTTCAAGAACCACAGGGAAATGGTCGGAACGGATCTGCTCGAAGAGGTCGTTTTTCGCACGATAGGCTTTTAGAAGATCGTTTAATTGATTTAGGAATAATGTTATCATCGTTTTAACCGAAAATAGGAATGATGCGACGGGGGAAATTCATGGTAACGAAACTTAAGATCCTTTTCTGCATACAGCTTCTTGCAATTCCGCTCAGCCACAGCTGGGGAATGGAATTAATGGTACAGCTATACGACCGCACAGTCTATACACCTAAAAGCACAATCACCGTACACATTACCGTAAAAAACAACGAATCGGACCCATTTCGTTTCCATGCCGCCGAAAAAAGATTATTCAACATCGATTTTGATGTTCGTAATCTGAGAAACCTTCCCATTGAACATTCTGAACACTTTAAAATAGAGCGGAATTCCAGTCAACGGGTTTTTTATCGAGAGATGGTCCTTCTTCCCGGAGAAGAATACTCCTTTCTCGCCGATTTAACCGATTTCGTCACCATACATGTACCGGGGGTCTATACGATCCAGGCAAGTTTCTATCCCGATCTTCAGACCTCGGAGGCAGCGCAGAAAATCACCTCAAATACCTTGACGATTCAAATACATCCCGATCTATCAAATGTCCCCGCCTACCAGGAAAAGCTCGATGCCGAAACAGGACGAATCCTTACAAAGGAAAAGTTGCCGCCGGACGAAGTGGTTACCTACATGCTCAAAGCCAGGCAAAAGGGCGAATGGCCTAAGTTTTTCCTCTACCTTGATGTGGAACAGTTAATGCTTCAGGATCCGAGATTGAGGGTGGAATATCGTAATAAATCGGACGAAGAACGTTTTCAGATGGTGAATCAATACAGAGAAGCACTTCAGCAGCGGCAGGTCGATACCGATATTTTGGTCGTTCCCAGCAGCTTTTCTATCGTCAACACCTCCTATACACCCACAGATGCAACGGTTGAGGTGGTCCAAACCTTTGAGTACAGCGATTTCTCAGAGAAACGAAAATACACCTATCTCCTGCATCGGGATAAAGGCTTCTGGATGATTCACGACTACTATGTAAGGAACCTGGGAACAGAATAATATGAAAGCAATGCTCGTTATCGAAAAAGATTCAATTAAGCATAAAGTAGTTGAACACCTTGCACCGCAGGGATTCGTCTTTATCCACTATACGAACCCACTAAAGGCGATGGACAACATCGATGAAGTGGCACCCGAGATTGTCCTGTTCAGCGCCGCCGATTACCCGCGGCACTGGAAACCATTCCTTCAGCTTTTCAGACAGGGAAGCGATGCAGAGGAAAAACCCTTTATCCTTCTTCGGGGGGAACATTTCGATGAGGAAGAAGGAACAAAGGCGGGTATCCTCGGTGTAAACGCCATCGTGAAGGAAGATTTTGGGAATCCGGAGGATTTGGCCCTTCTGGAGGATATTTTGGCCCGCTATGCCGTATGGGATGATAAGCGTTACGACAGACGCTACGTTCCCTCTTCGAAACACGATCTCGAGTTTATGTTCACCCACCCTCAGAGCCTGCGTATCATCACCGGTAGAGTCGAAGACTTTTCGGCCGGAGGGCTTCTTTTCCTGCCGGAACCCGGCATATCGCTTCTCGATCTTCAGATCGGGACGACCATCGATCTATGTACCCTCAATGTTTCGGGAGCCTATTTCGAAATCAGCGCAAAGGTCATCCACAACAGCGGTCCCATATCATTCAAATTTATCGATCTGCCGGATGACTGCCGTATTGCTCTTAACGACCTATTTGAAGCGGAACGGCAGGAGGCACTGAAAAGGCACCTGAGTTAAAGGCTGCCAGTCATCCCTATTCAACAATATGTAGGGTGGTATAATCTATTTCTACTGTTCCGAATCCTGGTGATTAAAGAGACACAATTCTTTTTTCCGCAGTCAATTGAAGGTCAAACTATGGGAAAAAAGTAAGCACCAACATAAAAGCAAGGATTGTACCGGCAAAAAGGCATGCATACCACCAGGATTCGGAACACTACGTTTCATTTAAACCTAGGGGCTACAAGTATCTCCTATATCTGGAAAATGCCGTACCCCCGTACCCCCTCTTCTTTTTTTTTGAGAAAAAATCGGCTATACTATACGTATGAGTATCCGTAAATATCTTGAAGCACAGCCGATTTTTCAGATGGCTTCCTACGATTTTCGGGAAGAGCGAACAAGAGACTCGGTCATCTTCAGCGGTTCTCCCAGACGCCATCCCTATGATCAGGAAAAGATGCTCCTGATCGTTGATCCGTCGGGAGAGGCAACTCATTTTCTTGAATTTCTCATCGCCGATGTCGCTTTCTTTGAGGCACTACCCAACATTGTTACCGGTGACGGGAAAGCGATACCAATGGCGCGCATCTGGATCCCCAAGGGACGCCTCGGTATCGAATACACCCCTTTTGAAGTAGCCGATCCGCCCAAGCATTTTTCGTCCATCGACCGCCTGAACGAAATAGTCAATGGGTATGACAGGTAAGGCACGGTTCTACGAACTATCGCCTTCCGTTTCCGGAGGCGATTCAGTCCTAACTTGTCGGTTATGCCCCAATAATTGTCGCATAACCGATGGTCGGTCAGGGCGCTGCAAGGTGCGCATCCGCAAAGGGGAGCGTCTCGAAATACCACTGTATGGACGTATCTCATCTTTTGGAATCGATCCAGTCGAAAAAAAGCCCCTTTACCACTTTATGCCGGGAACGGAAACATTCTCCGTCGGTTTTTTTGGATGTTCCCTTAGCTGCCCCTTTTGCCAAAATCACCGCATCAGTACCAGTTACGATGAGAGAGACGTAGAAGCAAGCCCTGTTATCCTCGCCGACAAACTCATAGACAAGGTGATCGCGGCTGGTATGAAATCCCTGGCCTTTACCTACTCGGAACCGACAATTCATATTGAATACCTGCTTGAAGCGGCAACGATTGCCCGTCGGCAGGGCCTCAAAACAATACTGGTGACAAACGGCTATCTCCAAGCCGACCCCAGTAATGAAATATTGAAACGTATAGATGCGGTCAATGTGGATCTGAAGGCCCATGACGATGAATTGTACCGGCGGGAACTTGGGGGCTCGATAGAACCCGTTCGTACGTTTATCACGCGTTCCGTCGAAATGGGGATCCATACTGAGGTTACCACCTTAATCATTCCAGGCAAGAACGATGATATTGAAGGTATCAGAAGCTCGGCCCGGTTCCTCTCGGCCCTCGATCCCGATATTCCTTGGCACCTTTCTGCATATTACCCCTCTTTTCTTTATAAAGCTCCGGCCACCCCTACCCTAAGCATAGACAAGGCTGTGGCCGTCGGCAGGGAGTACCTGAATTTCGTCTATCCGGGGAACACACGGTCCGATGGAACTACTCGCTGTCCCGAATGTGGGTCAACGGTTATTCGACGACGAGGATATACGACGACGGTGCTGTTGGATCATGTTGGAAATTGCCCTTCTTGCGGAAGAAGGATTGCAAAGATTTTTTAAGAAAGCCGTTGACACACTACGCTACTTTTGTGTAGATTACACTCGTTCGAGAGAACATTCCCCTGTAGCTCAGTTGGTAGAGCGGGTGGCTGTTAACCACTAGGTCGGCAGTTCGAGTCTGTCCGGGGGAGTCATTTTCCTTCGGGCGATTAACTCAGTGGGAGAGTGCTACCTTCACACGGTAGAAGTCACTGGTTCAAATCCAGTATCGCCCATGAGTAAATCGTTACAATATAAAAAAAAACACTATTCCTTGAAAGCGAGGGAATAGTGTTTTTTTATAGTCTTTTCTTTTGTACCTGATTTGTACCATTTTCGCGGTTTCTCTCTTTCATAACTAGTAAACGGTACGCAGAAATACAAAGACTTAATCTCAAGAAATACATTCTGCCATCGAATCTACGAAAACTCAAAATGAACACAATCAGACGATCACATATCATTGATTTTCGTTCTACCCTTTTACGAAAGAATCTGGCAGCAGGAACAGTGAATAAAATTATCTTCCATGAAGCGCTCTTTAGAGAAGTATGCTGAGCCCGTTTGTCAAACAGTTTTCTAAACTATTTAAAGTGGAACCTGCCGGTATAATCTGACTATGCAGCAGCCTTACGCTCCTTTTCCTGGAATGCTACATACATCTCCTCCGGCGTTCGATAATCCAGACTTTGGTGAAATCTTCGGCTGTTATAGAACCGGAAGTACCGGGTGAGTCCAGCTTTCAACTCCCTCACCGACTCATAGGATTTCAGATAGATATCTTCATATAAAAAGAATGATGACATAATTGATATGACTATGGGGAATTCTCAGCTTCGTTGAACTTTTCAGGAAGCATTGGCCCGGAACATTTTAAAGTGGTTGAAGGCAGAAACATCTTTTGAACATATAATAACAAATGCGGATAGGAATCGATCTCTTAGCGGCAGTGTCCAGTAAATCTTTAATTACGATTCTGATAAGGTGGGATGGCAAAAAGTCTTCATAAGCTTGCCGTTGACTTGCTTAAGGAAGGGTACCCTGAACACTTGGGTATTGTAATCCCATATCTGACGGATCATAGGAGAGTCTCTATGAAAATTAATCGCTTTTACTGGTCCTTCTGTGAACCCTATTGTGGGATATCTTCAACAAAGCAGAAGGTCTTATTTCTCATGTGGAGGAATACAGAGGACAACGATATGGATATTATCCTGAATCAATTTTGTACCAAAACGGGATAAAATCTGTTCGGCTGAGTTGGCCGAGATGAGAGATCAATATAAGATAAAGAGATAAAAGGCTTCCCGAAATACTTTTTCAGGAAGCCCTATTTATCATTAGAAAAAGAATATAGACATAATCAGAAGGTATATCTGAATAAAAGATTATGTGTCATTCCTACAGGCAAAAAGTCTCGTTCTGCATTCCAGCCAATACCGCTTCGAAAGTTAAAACTTGCCTTATTACCGAGTTTAACGAATAGGTCTACTGCGGATCCTTGATATAAACGCTCTTTTTCTCCATAGTAGAAAGCATCATAAGATACCAAAAACTCAACCCTGTCTGGTATCGAAACAATCTGTAAATTCATATTAAGCAGAAAAGACTCATCTGTCATAAACTCTCCAGGGTAGTAACCATCAAGGCGAGGACCTCCGTTGAATGCGTTTGTTGAGCCTACAGCCCATTTCTCTAACTGGTACAAGTTCTCCCCGTGCAAATAGGATAATTGACCTTTCCAGTTCACACGCTTCACGGAAGCATTGTAGCAACTTACTTGATAAAGTCCCCTGTAGGCAGGGGTATCATCATGAGTGTAAAGATTATCTTCAGGCCCCCAATCTTCATAATTAAGCTGATAGATAACTTCCGGAATTGCCATTATTTGAAATCCTACAGGAAAAGAAGATTCTGATGAATCTTCATTGGGTTGATAGGTATATGACAAATCCAGATTTCCCGTATATGTGGCTGTGTTTTCAGGAGAGACAAAAGCCGTATCATTGCTGTCATAATCACTAAAATTCATCAATTGGGTTGTCTTTATAGAAAATCCGCAATCCATATCCCTGCTGAGTATGACTGCCAGATTACAGCCGGGGCCTTTCAGAGTCCAGTCCGTTTCTTCTCCCTTTTCATAGAAGGTAAAGTCCGAACCCAGCAGCTTGGCGGTTCCGTCCGTATGAATGGTTATATTGAATGGGATTTCGGCTTTCTGGGAAATCGTATAATCAAGGCTGAGAAATATTCCCGCAAATAGCAGGTTGAAACAGTTTCCGCTGCCAAAAACATCAACATCGGTGAATTGAAGAACAGGATTTAGATTACCTTCATAGTTTCCGTCATATCCGTTATATATCATACTGTCGGCTATTATTTCCCAATTCCGGGAAGATGCCTCGGTTTTACTGTTATTTAAGGCTTCCGAGCTTTTATCTTGTTCTTTTTCCGTCAACGCCGCAAGAGGAAGTGACAGTAATGCAAGAAAGGCTATAATAACGCATGCCTCTCTTTTTACAGGAAGTCCCTTAATTCCTTTTAACAAAGTCGCATCCCCCGTATTTTAATATTTCTCCGGATTCCGAAAGGCTGTATTCAATAATATTTCCCATATTTCTACCGTAACCCTGAACTTTTAGCAGATCATCTGATAGCTCTGTCAGGGCAAATCTCATATTTCCATCTGTTTCTGATTCTATCAATAAAGTTAACACTCCCATTTTCTCGTCAAATGAAAGATCAACCGCATCAATGAATCCGGCTCCCTCGTAGCGTCCTGTCCGCTGCCTCCAAACAGACGATACCGGTTCAGGTGAAACAGCGGACACTGGGCCCATAAAATAATTCCCCATATAACATAAAAAGACCGCTTTATCTGTATCAGTCGTCGGTTTGAAAACAAGACCAGTGTCACCAAATGCTATTGAGTTATCAGACAGGATTTTCATGGGAGATTTGACATCCATTTCAGGAATTCGCCCGGTTAAGACGCCATCTATGTTTTCGATTGAAACTATTCCGGTTCCTCCGTTCACATAATAACCGGCCAAATCGGACAAATCCGTTTCCTGAGAGATTTCAGTATTAATAAGAGGGGAGGAGGGAGAAGGCTTTTTGCCGATAAGAAGGTCTGCAATATCCATAGTCAAGGAAGTGAGTTGGTCATTGTCTCCTGCATTGTCATTTGACGCCAGAAAAATGCCTATTCCCTTTTCTGGTATGATTTCCATCTCGGAATAAAATGGCGGAATTGTACCTCCGTGTTCAAAAACATCACATCCATTTTGCGATTCGATCCAGAAGGTCAACCCTATTTTAAATGAGCCGTCCAGAGGGGTATTCATGTTCTGTAGAGAAAACATGGACAGTAATGTTTCGGGCTGTAATATCCTATTGGATTTGCCGGCGCTACAATTCAGTAATTCTCTTAGAAAAGTATCCATATCCACTGCGGACAGAAGTATCGAGCCCGCGGGAATATCCTTGATAAACCACATGAGGTCTTCCGGTTCTCCCCTTGTAAATCCTCCTGATACATTGGGCTCGTCTTTTGAAGAAAGCATGACAAGGGAATCATGCATGCCAAGAGGGGTAAAAATATGATCCGTGATATATTCTTCGTAAGTAGATCCTGAAACTCTTCCAATCAACTCTCCCAAAAGACTGAAACCGGAGTTGTTATAAGCAAAGACAGTACCGCTGTCCCATACCATATACTCTTCAGAAAGCATGTTGGAGGTATCCATAAACGCATCGGGATCCGGGGCCTCCAGGGTAAAGTCCTTGAAGTATGCACTGGGGAGTCCTGAATGGTGAGTAAGAAGATTCCGGATTGTAATTTCCTTATTTACGGTTCCAAAGGATTTTGGGTGAAACTCCGGAAGATATGTCCTGATATCGGCATCAAGATCAATTGTGCCATTTTCTTCCAATTGCATTATGGCAATAGCCGTAAAGATTTTGGTAACGGAACCAATCTGAAATAATGTATGCTCGGTCACGGGCAGCTGTTCGGGAACTGTTTCCCGGAGCCCGAATCCTCTGGTCACAATAGACTGATCACCGTATACTACCGCGGCTGTAAGCCCGGTAATTCCCTGTTTGTCTATCCGACTTTGTATCAGCTGTTCCACTACCTGCGCTTTGTCTTTCTTCGCAGAAGAACTGACACAGCTTACAGACGATATAAGAATGATCAAAAAAAAGATCAATCTAAAAAATACGACACCATGTTTAATGTCTTTCATACAATTATTACTCCTTAAGAATTAAAATTTTCATTTTAAAAGTAGGCTTAAAGAGTGTGGAAAGTAATCATCCGTTGTATGAGAAAGGAGGTATTTTTAGGATGATTTTTGTATGACTTGGTTGTTTTTACTTCGTAACAAGCGTATGAAGCCCGGATTTTCCCTGTGAACCCGTTTTTTTGTAAATTCGGGAAACATGAGTTTTAACCGTAGGCATAGTGATCCCCAGATGAAAGGCAATTTCTTTATAAGAATAGGATTTAAGAAGAAGTTCTGTAACTTCTGCTTCCCGCTTGGTTAGATTAAACTTTTCCTGAATATCGATTAGGGAGACCTTTCCATCCTTTTTTCTCTGCACAAGGTAAGAAATAGAAAAGATCATACTTGATATGGTTAAGAAAAGATAAAAATTGGCATCGGCAAAATGGATAAAAAAATCGGGAATGGCAAAGCGCTGTAGTATTATGAGAAGAATATTCCCTCCGAATCCTATTAGTCCTGCAATCTGAATCTTTCGTATAAATGGGTTGTCAATCTTAATGGTAAGAAGATAACACCAGAGGAAGACCGGACTAAAATATATTATTAAATCCCAAACAGGTCTTCTTTGAGCGCCGGGGAACATATGTATTACATCTATAACTATAACGAAAAAAACAACAAATACGGCCCTGCAAAGTATACCAAATACTGAGTACCTGGGAGTTCCTAAAGATTCAATAAAAAGCAAAGAGACGTAGAAAGTAGCTATGGCGGAAAGAACCTGGATCAATAGGAATATGCCTGAAACGATAGAGGATGTACTAAAAGCTTTAACCTCATTTACATATCCAAGAATTCCCATAAGATAGTTTAACGAAACTGTTATAACAATCATAAGGGCAAATCGCAGACGTTTGGAGCGGGGAAACACAGAGCATAAGTAGAATAATATGATAAGTGCACCTGAACCAGCAGATATTGCAAAAACTTGAAGAATAAAATCAGAAAAGTGGTCCATAGGTAATATTATATCCTCTTACTATTAATATTGCTATCAAATCGGCATTAGAATTGTGTCTTGTTTTCAGGAACCTTTAAAAGTTTTTGTAAAGGCCTTTGCTGGCTTGTTTCTGGAATTGATATTATTTATAGAGAGAAATGCTATTGGCCGGGACTCCTTTTAGCCCCCCCCTTTTATGGAGTGACAAGTTGTTTGTGTGGGTTCTCTATCAAGTATTTGGACCGGTGTTTTGCTTATGATTTAAGACCGCTTTTTTATCTATTTTCCCTTAACGATCACATGCAGTTCTCCATAGTTTCTTTCTGTATTGCCGTATATGGCTCTGTAACCGATTCAATAATCTTTTGGTTTCACATCGGAAGGAAGGAGGGCCGTGACCTTTTTGGGAGTAATCCTGACAATATCCAAAGGAATAGACTTTTTATCTGAACCCATTAATACCAGTTTGTAATCGGCTTCGTATTTATATATTTTAAAACCGCTTCCCCTAAGTTCAAAAGCACCGTGTGCTGACAATTCTGATAACCGAAAATCCTCTGTGAAAAAACCTTTCTGTTTCGACATATTATACCTCCTGGATAATAGAAGAATAGCAGATTTTATACTTTATGAAATTTATGGATTTTTTAGATATATACTAGTTTTTGATTAATGTTTGGTAATTCTTATAGTATCAAAGGCTATCTATAGGTAGTAGAACTTAAAAAGCTTCGCATATTTCATAGTTTTGATCTTAACTATGCACTATGGTGACTATGCTACTGAAATATTTTTGCATATGAAAGGACGAATAATGAATAGATTCCTCTATATACTCTATCCTTGTGTGGTCTTCTTATGTTGTTATCGGGCTGTGGTAATGGTAGTACAGATTCTATTTGGGATGATCCTGATGATTATCGCCAGGCAATGCGAGGGTTTGTTGAGGAGATCAGTAGCTATGCAAAAGAATTAGATTCTGACTTCATCATAATTCCCCAGAACGGACATGTATTACCGAGGCTAACGTAGCTACACCCGTTAGTGATAGAGATGAAATGATTTCATTCATGGATATTGCCGAGGCCAATGATGTAGAAGTTCTGACAACTGATTACTGTTGGGATACTAGTAAAATGGATGACTCATATAGCAAAAATGCTGCAAAGGGGTATATTTCTTTTGCTGCTGAGCAAAGAGAATTGGATGCCATCCCGATATATCCTAGTGACCCTTACAATATGAATGAGTCAAGTATTATAAATCTTTCGAACGCAAAAAATTTCTTATATTTAATAAACCCTTCGGACAATGAAAGTGATTTTCCGAATACGGCTACATTTTTAAGTGTTCTTCAGGCGAGTAATTACGATGTTCTGCTTATCGATTTGTTTTTTGATGGGACAGAGGAAAGTGAGCTTTCTGCTTCTGAGGTAGCTGCATTAAGAGCGAAAGCGAATGGAGGAAGTAGAATCGTACTTGCATATATGAGCATAGGTGAGGCTGAAGACTATAGGTATTACTGGAAGAGCTCATGGAACGAGGATAATGATAAGCCGGTTATGAATACTTTGAAGATCAATAGTGCACCCAAAATGGGTATGCCCTATATCCGATTCTGGCTCAAAACACCAGCGAAACTGCTTTTGTTCTAACCCATAAAGGCAATCACCATTGTGAGAATACGGCATCACTTTCAAGCTGTTCTTCTATGCCATCTTCAAGCAAAGGGAAGAAATCAAGACCGGTTGCCTCTTCTACCTGATCAACTGAAACGGCAAAATCGGAAAGGGGCTCGCTGCTCGATTCATTCGGGAGAATAAAACCTATATAGCCTTGAGGTCAGGCTCTACATAATCAAGCAAGACTTTGTAATACCTTTTCGGCACACTGACGCCATTTCCACCGATCGTCTGATAAGGTCCGTCAGTCAGTATCGGTCCGGTAACAACGCAAACGGCCCGCTCTGCCGTGGCTTCATCGCGAACCCATTCTTCAAGTGTTTTCCATATGCCACGATTTAAAGCCAGGAGCCTGCGGAGACATGTTTGAGAGATAGAATGAGTCGTTCATCGATGCCCTGAACCTTTATAATCAGATATAATCAGATAATGAGGCCGAACCGGTTACAATATCAGAATCAGCTCGGAAATTGTCATTTCGATCGAAATTTCCGGCGACTTCCTCCGCTGTCAGAACATAAGCAACCCATACTGCTTGTTCGTTCTCTTCCGAGTATAAAAGGGAATAACCGGTATGATGAACAATCTTTACCGGGGTTTCGCAGTATGGAAGTGCGAGAGCTTCAAGATCAATCGAGCTATCTTGTGTGGTAGTATTTCCCAGGCTATTAGAGCTTACTAAGGTCGGTGGATTGCACCTGCTACATGGTTCATAGCCTTGTGCTATTGCTTCCGATGATGTAATCGGTATCTTTGAACTTCGGAGAGAAGAACAACCATCAAGGTGATACTTCATGCCCGATTTCGTGATGTAGACTATAAAATCTCCATTCTCAGAGAAAGCAACGTCAGGAAGTAAAACCAAAAGGCATAGAACTACTGATATAATCCGTTTCAGAAATCTCTCCTACTTTTTTGAGGAATTCACCGGTCCTTTCCTTGATTTACGGTCATATCAGGTTCCATAATATCATAATTAAAGAAAAGAAAGGTCAATTTAAGATGATTGAATTAGGCAATAGGCTCTACCTTTCAGGGGGAGCAGACCCTACCCTGTCATGGCTCAACGGGAACCCAGGCTATGAAGTAACAGTGGCCGGTTACATGCCCAACCGAGGGAAAGAAACTGCGCTACTGGTAAAATTCGACGACTTCATCATTACTGAACACGGTCTTAAAAGGCTCTACGCCGTTCATTGAGTTGAGGTTAGAGGATACCACATGGCAGGAAGGCGCTATTGTCCAGATAGAACTCTGCAATTTTCTGCCGGCCAAGAAGCCAAGACCTGAGCGCCAGTGTGGGCACTGGGTAGAAGCAAATGCGGTTGTAAATTTTAAAAAAACTTATAAAGCCATATAAGAATCCCTAAAAGGCATTTCCAGGAGAATTTCGCGTTACCACTTACGTGACCCAAATAAGCCCGTAAAAAGAGTTTTATAGTGTTGCTAACCAACAAGTAAACCGTTATACTACGCTATATGTGGTGTATATTTATTTTTCGACCTGGTTCAAATCCAGTATCGCCCATGAGTAAATCGTTACAATATAAAAAAAACACTATTCCTTGAAAGCGAGGGAATAGTGTTTTTTTATAGTCTTTTCTTTTGTACCTGATTTGTACCATTTTCGCGGTTTCTCTCTTTCATAACTAGTAAACGGTACGCAGAAATACAAAGACTTAATCTCAAGAAATACATTTTGCCATCGAATCTACGAAAACTCGGTAGCGCTTAGAAAGTTTCGCACTTTTAGATTTGGTCCTCAAGTGGATCTCTCTCATGATCCTTTCCATTGGATTATTGGTCCTGATCCTTCTCCAGTGCCGCTACTCCTCTTAAAAGTGCTGAGTTCCGCATAATAGGGCGCTCTTTGTGGACAAGGCTTATTATAGAATGTCTTCATTATAATTTTGTCAGACGAAGCTGGCAAGATTGTGATTAAAATGTAATAATCTGGAATCGGTTGCTTGACTGAAACCATAAGAACAAACACCACAGGAGAAAAAGAAGAACATGCAAAAGGGCCGAATCAAAAAGTTCTTTGTAAGTGCTTTTATCTTGGCAGCGGGAATTAGCAGTGGTTTTGCAGAAACATATTGCAATACGCTGCTTGCATGGAATGACGTGCAAAATAGCCACTATGGTACATACACAAAAGATGACACAACGCAGATTGTGACCGACAAAAATCTAAATGTCCGTAGCGGCCCCGATACCAATTATGAAAAATTGTTTCAGCTGAATGCCGGCAACAAAGTAGTGGTACTTGAAAAGACCGATGCAACATTCAAGGCGGAAGGTGCCGTTGCTTATTGGTATAAGATTGAATGTGATAAAGGCTCCGG
This sequence comes from Sediminispirochaeta smaragdinae DSM 11293, assembly GCF_000143985.1. GTDB lineage: Bacteria > Spirochaetota > Spirochaetia > DSM-16054 > Sediminispirochaetaceae > Sediminispirochaeta > Sediminispirochaeta smaragdinae. The sequence goes on from NC_014364.1 coordinate 2,733,900, forward strand.
TTATTTATGTGCGCGTTGGCTGAGTAATAACTGGGCGCAGGGAGACATTGACGGAGACGGAGACGGAGAAAACGAATATCTTGCTGTTCAATTTTTTAATAACATTCCACCTGAGTGCGACCACCCCGAAGACGATGGTTATTCATGTTGGATTAGCAGCTGCATGTATATTGATGATGAGGTGGTAAGCATTCAAAAAGAAGTCCCCGTAGATAAAGAACGCAGTGATGAAATCCTTGGTCTTGACGGATTTTACGTCGTTGAAAATGCCGGCCTTAATCCCGCCGTTTCTGTTATTGCCGTTATGAGCTCGGCACACTACGGTGCAGGTTTCTATCAAGAAATCCAATTGTATTATTATAAACCAGAATCAAAAACTTTTGAGAAAATAACACAGTTTCATGGCGGCTGGGAAGGATATGACGGTAATTATGCCACAGTATATTTTCCGAGCGGTAGGTTGGAACTCTTTTCTGAACCGGTTACATGTATAAGCTCCGAACATGGAGAGAGAAATCATCTACTGATTAATAAACGTCATTTTAAGGGAGGCTTGCAGGATGTGCCGTCTCCGTCAGACAATGATGAAAATGAAGACTGGATTTGGAACGGTGAAGTGTTCCTTAGAAACGAGAGATAGTATGTACGTTTCATGCATACCTGTGAATCACATATACTAGCACTATCCGGTAAGCAGCGGAAAGAGGCTCACCGCTCGATCTTCGGGAGAGCATCCCCTACCCCTGTCATGGATCAACGGAAAACCAGGTTATGAGAGTTATGAGATACCGTGGCCGTTTACAGCCTGACCGGAGAAGAACACCGCGCTGTCGGACCAATTCGGGGACTTCATCACCGCTGAACATGGAATTACTGGGTTATACCGGTAAGCGGATGGCCTACCATAACATTGGCTTTTACCTGTAGGAAAATGCCAAAAGCAAGAATAATGCATCCTAAAATCACGATAAGGAATTTGATGATATACGATGGTAAAATCATTCTTTCAAATATTCTTATTCCGAGATCGATGAAGACACCAAAAGTTGGCCAGCAAGGATTTGTGCTAAGATACTCATCTTAAATTCTCTACCCAGGATTATTATCTCAAACAGCAAAAATATTACCACTTACGTGACCAGAATAAGACCGCAAAAGGAAAGATATGCCTTGAAAGCAAAGGGATAGTATTTTTTTATATTCTTTTCTTTACAATTTAAGCCTATTTTTTATGTTTTTTATTGGTTTTAGAATTTTCTCTCTATGCTCGCTTAACCTTTTGTTCAGCAACAAGCCACTTTCACCATTAAACGGGAGTAAAAAATGGGTCCGGTTTTTGATACCTTGTTCAAAACGGTCGCGTAGTTCGATCTTCAATCTCTCATACTCTACGTGCCACTTATGGCCGCTAGCAATAACCGACATCTTGATTCGATTTGCAAGGTTGAATGATACAACTACATCAACACCGAAAACGCCAAAAAAGATTCCCACAAAGAAGACTAAATCATAACGGATTAATAGTGAAACGATATTTTCTTTTAGTACAGGATAAATAAGATAGTAAAAAAATGTTCCGATAAGGGTCCAGAGGAAACTATAAAAGGGGCAAACAAGCCCCATTATATTTAGTTTTTTTTGTCTGTAATCCCACAATCGAATCTTAAAGAAATTTAAGAAAAAGAGTCCTGTGAAAAACTCAAGTGTAGTAAGAGATAACAGGAAAATAGGAATCAGGTATACAATGTCGATCTTCAAAGAAGATAGGAAATAGAGAACAATTGTACCAAAACCATATAAGGGAAGCCAGGGGCCGTTAAGAAAACCCGGATTTATCCATCTTTTGGCTAAACCAAAATATCTTCGCCACAATAGCTCTATGCACCAACCGAAAATTGTTCCGCACATAAATAAGAATGTCAGCTTTATAGTAAATTCCATAGGCTACTTTAATCTGTGGAAAGGAAAAAGTAAATAACGAGGTTTTATCCTATTACCAGAGAGTGCTGCGTAGATGAGAGCCTCACCATTGTTACCCAATTATGTAATCCAATCCGGCAAAATTTCTTCGATCTCAATCTCAAAGGGCCGCCAGAAGACTTCCACCTTTGTCCAAATCCCAGCCTCATCGCCTTCTCTATCTCCCCATACTTCATAACGCGAAACAATTTCTCCAGCTGGACGCGAATAGGTTATTTTCCCATGCGTCGTAATATTTGCAGAGTGGCTTGATTCTACGTTTGGCCGATATGATACTATTCTCCATCCATCGGGTGGCGTATAAGCAGCAGCCCAATCGCTCCATCCTTCAACTTCTGTCCAGTCACTTCTTTCTTCTCTAGCATGCATATAAACACGAGTTTGAATTGTATTTTCATATAATCGACTTTGAGCCTTGCAGACAACACTCATGTGTTTATCACTTTTGGTATTAAAATCCTTATCCCCCCTCCTTACTTTGGGAGGCATATAGCTAGTACGACCTATATCAACCCGCTCACTTGTACGATTGGGTTGCCAAGGCAATACAACAGCCTCTGGTAATAGTCCAGGGTAATCCGTCCATGTAGTGCAGAGTTTTACAACACGTTTTTCATAAAGTGTCTTTGCGATATCTCTAAGATTTATTGTAATTTGATAATGTGTTGTTCTAGCAATATAGTTTTCATCAATTTGAGTTACGGTACCATCTGTTGAAAGCATTTCAAATTCCAACAATGAACCAGCAGAATCCTTTTTATCCATGTCATAACCGGACAAAGTAATCGTTCCCCATCCATCCGGATTTGCTTTTAGATCAATAGCATCTGGGGTCATTTGACAAAAAGCTGGTGCCAATGGTGGTAGCGTAGTTCCTCTTAGCTGAGCTTTGAGTTGTTGAAGTGATCGAATGGCTCGATCGCCTAAAAAATCAACATTACATCGAAATTCTATACCTGCTTCAGCTATACTACGAGAAGCAAGCTGCTGAGCATCTTGTCGGATAGTGTTGGATATGTCCTTGGGAAGGTTCGCTGCAACACGCTGTAAAACAGTTTGCCAAGATGCGGACTCAGATGTTATATCTTCTATCCCGCGATCAATAACACTTATGGCTTCATCTATTGAATCACAACTACCACAACTTGTAAGCAAAGCCACTGAAAGACCTATAAGGAAAATGGTTTTAATACCTTTTAGCAAACTTTTGTGCTCAAAGTCATTCCTACACTTTCCTATCACGGCTTTTACGTCTTGCATCTCATGAACCTCCATATTACGTTTCTCTAACCTATCAACCTCCCTGGTAAAAGAATTTAGCAGTAACTAAATCATTTCTTTTTTGTGTGCAGTTTGCAAATTTTCTTTAAAGATTAATCGTTTAACAGAGGAAATAAAACTCTAACTTTCAGGATTAATACTGATAATATCCTTTGCTGCTATAATAGATTGCTGGACAGAGTCTTCTCCTGATCTTATTTCCGCTACCAGTTATTTTTGCTGAAACACCGGGACTCGGGGCTATGGTTCGTATGGGGGAAACGATCCCCCATACGGCTATGATCAGATCTTTTCGACCCGAACCGAAATAGAACCGCCCATTTTTTTCAAGGGGGAAACATCTCCCTTTAGCATTCCAAAAGGGTTTCCCTCCGAAGCCATTCTGGGCTCGTTGCCATGGCTCACGGGAGTGGGACCGAAAAAGATGCAAAACGCCGATCCCGAAGGCCAGTACGCTAATTCTCCAACTTTCATTTCGTCGGTCGCATCATCGGCCAGGGGAAATCTCGCACCAATGGAACCATAGTATTCATCTCCCCATCGACTCATACGAATAATCAACGGGAGCATTTCTGCGATTTTCCGGCCAGTCGGATTATCATACAACCGTCCGGAAAATTCTTCATTTTCGATAATAAGTTTAATTTCCATCTTTACCTCTCATATTCACTCGATTTTGATTGCTTCAAATGAAGTTAATGTATCAAGATAAAAGTAAATTTTATTTCCTTTTAATTCATAGTTACATTCTTTTCCCGTGAGCATGCTTTTAACCGAACTCGGTTCTTTACTGCAAGGAACGGCTACATATATATCGTGCAAATCGACCGGCTCGAAATACGAATTATTGAAGTAGCCGGTTCCATTGATAAGATGTACATAGCTTGCAGAATCATCCTTTTTTTTGTTCCACGTTATCTCTACTGCCGGCGGTGCATTGCTCTCCACAGGCTCGTATCCCAAGGTATTTTCGAGCAGGTCAGCCATAAAGTTATCCATGCTCGGGAATCCAAAGCGCTGGAATTCATCTCCGGGATACCAGGGGATATATACAGCCCTACCCTTGCCGTAATTATTGATGGTAAAAGCAGGATAGTCGGTTATGTTTGTATGGTACGCATTCTCGGGAGGAGCAAACCGATGAGGAGGGATCAGCCTCATATGTTTTTTAACACTATCATTGTAATCGGCATATATGTAAGTATTATGCAAATACACATAATCGGTCTGACCAAAGCGGGGAAACCCTTTTTTGGATGAGAACGAAAAATAGGCCGAAAGTATATCATTGGTGATTTTACCGATACGCCTGATTCCCAAAGATGTAAGGGCCGAGCCTGAACGCCGGTTATTGCTCTTGTCGAAGAAACCGGTAGTACCGACACACACTACAGTTCCTCCGCTCTGGACAAACTGATCCATCTTTTCAGCCGTCTTTTCGTCAAGCTGATTAACATCAGGAAAGATCAAAAGGCTGTATGTATCGAGAGAACGTTGATCCAGCACCTGGTCTTCGATGCAATCAAAAACGTGGTGATGCTCACTCAATATATTGAACCATCCGATATATTCGTCCAGTTTTTTCATGGACAGAAAACTATGGAGCCCTCCGATAGGTTTGATAAGCGCTATCCGCGCATTTGTTTCAATATCAACATAATCGTCTTCATTATCCTCATGATATTTAAACATGCGCTGAACTTCGGTATACCCCGATTTGTCTCCGTGTGTATCAAGCCGACCAACCATATAATAGTCCGATGTACCACCATTGGCCAGCGACTGCGCAATTCTCAATCCTTGTTGATATGGCGACACAGACGAATGACGGTAGATCATATCGATAAAATCTACACTGGTTACCGACGCGATCCTTTCGGGATACGACGTCTTCTCCGTTTTTATGATCTCAGAGGCTTTATAATGGTAATTTTGCTTTGGGTTCTCCAAAAACGTACCAGCTTCTCCGCGGAGCATATCTCGACGGGGAGCAAAACAGAGATCAGGCTTTTCTTCCGCAACCATCTCTTTGATATGTTCATAGTACGCTTCGGTAGTCTTCTGCTGAAAAACCATGTATTGCTGAAAAATCGGATCATTTTCATTTTCTTCAACGGGAAGTTTTTTCCCGAACATCTCATGGAAACGTCTCTGGCAGTTTTCGCACTGGCAAATGCCCTGCCAGCCATGGGTATAATCATAGGCGACAAAATAACCACCCATATTCATGAAAATGCCATCAGGATTAAGCTCACGGATGATTTCACGCATGATGCTGATTGCATGTCTCTGTTGATATTCACTATTAAAGCATACATGGATGTTTCCATAGTAATCGATGATTTTTCCTTTTGGACTTACATATGCCCAATCGGGATGATGTTCGTAAATAGGAGTGCGTACTTTTGAGAAATCCACCCGACTAAACACCCGTATTCCTTCGCTCTGGCATGCCCTGATGATCTCTTTCAGGCTATCTCCGGTCAGGTACTCATTCTTAAAATGAAAAGGGAATTTTGTGTCATAGCTGGCGACAATACCACCGGTATTAATGATAGCGGCATTGGCATGAAACGCCTTCATGTCGGCAACATATTGCTTTGCGCTGATGTCACGCATATCAATTTCACGCATATTCGTCTGCACGATTCGCCACGGACGGTCTTGCCACCAAAATTTTGAATTCATTTTACAACTCCTCTTCTGATTCTTTATAAGATTGCCAAGCCTTCGACATTAAGCGCCTTGGCGCATTGATTCAGCTTATCAAACAACTCACCCGATATATCAATGGAAGCCGATCGCTCAAATTCAACCTTGTTTTTGTAGGAGTGTTGCCCTGGGATATGAATACTCGGGGCCCGCGCATCAATCCTGTCTATGAGATCGGAACTGCGGCCGATATAGCTGTCCATATCCATAAGTGCATCCGCTTTAATGGCAACGGCAGTATGGGAGCTAGACTTCCACGCCATATCGGGGCCCTCCTGCTCATCAAGTACAGGCCCCTGTGAAAAAACTCCAGTCAGGAGTTCGCATAGAATGGCAAGCCCAAACCCTTTATGTCCGCCGATAGGATACTTCGTACCACGTAAAAGTTGTTCGGCGTCAGAGGTAGGCCTTCCGTCGGGGCCCACTCCCCACCATTCGGGGACAGGTTGCCCCCCTTTCGCCCTGCGAAGAAGCTGTTCCCCCGATGCATACGCAAGACAAATATCCAGAATCACCGGCCATTCACGCTTCGTTGGAAACGCGAAACCGACCGGCGACTGACCTATCACCTTTCCATCCGTTCCGGGAACTCCCATTGAAGGAGGCCCCTTCGCAATGACTATACCAATACATCCACGCTCCGTAGCCTGCGTCGTATAGGGCGAGCTTGCAAGGTAGTGGTTGGAATTGCGGACCGTGGAGAACCCTATACCGTGGTCCTGCGCAAGAGAGACGGCCCGTTCCATCAGAAATGTATTGATAAGTTCTCCAAGGCCGTTGTCACCGTCCCAGCTTTCCATACATCCATAGGAAGCAAGTAATGAAAATTCGGGATTGACGGTGATCTTTCCGCTCATCAGCCGTTCGACACGACTCGGGAAATTATGGATATCGTGGTGTCCGACACCACGTTTTGTGATCTCTATGTATATATCCACGACGGTCTCAATGTTTGATTCCGTCATTCCTAATTTTTTTAGGATATTATGCATAAAGACTTTTAACTCATTAAATTTTACCGTATACATTGGCATCTCTTTTCCGATTAACATGCTTAGATTTAAATCAACTTGACCAAAAGCATGTCCCAGGCATCCAGCCGTTCGAGATTCACTTTCAGCAAATCCCCGTCAATATTGAAGTCGACTCCACACTGGGCTATCTTTGAGACCACGGCTTTGACCTTTCGACCGCCAAGCTTGATTTCAGCTCTGATATTGTAGCAAGGGATAGTGTCCTGTAGCGGGCGTTGTCCAATACCGTTCACCAAGTGGAGCATCAGTCTGTCTTCTTTGCCGAAGACCGACATGATGACTCTCTTGGGAGCGTCAAGTCTGATCATTTTGTCGTCACCGAGCATATATTCCACATAGCCACGAATCATCGTGAACATATCGTCCAGTGCATATTCCCTGATAAGCCTGCTCGGCTCATAGGAAATAAACATAACCTTCCCCTTTTTGTAGTTGCTTACCATGCACAAGGGTATGTTTGTATGAGAAACAGGCAAAGACGCCCGCTCAGGGGGCATACCGGCGGTAGCGACACTCGCAAAGGGCGGTACCCACGTCACAAGGATATCTGTTTCCTCACCGGGCTCACAGAAACCGACCTTGCCACGGAGAGGTATCAGGCCAGCGTCGCCTAATGTATTCTGAATCTCCTTCCCCGCCGGCTCGATTTGAAGATACGTGGCTTCCAGGTCCTCGCTGGAAACAATCGTGTCTTTGGTCCCAAGTAGCCCTTTTACTTCGGCCAGTTCCGTGTCAGTCGTACCCTCTATGATCAACCTTCCGCCGTTTGCCACATATCTTTCAAAAATAGATTTTGAGCCCTCCGGATATTTGAACTGTTTCGGTATAATCACCACGGGATATTCCCTGATGCGGTCGTAGTCGAGTTGGTAGTGCGCAAGCATATCGAAATCGATGTGTGCACACATCAAGGCCTCGGCCCAGCCTTGTACGTAGATTCCGCCGTCGCTGAGGAGCATGACGTCGCATACACTTTTTGCGCCATTCATATCGTCCACGATTTTCTCGGTCATCCGATTGAATGTTTCGATCGTGCGTAACATGCGTTTATCGGAGATCGTATCGGTAAAGCCGGTAAATGTTGTCCAGTACGTTCCCCCATTCGCAGGGATCTGAGCAGCCCAATACAGAAACTCGGCCTCCGGCATGCATGCGTGCCTCCAGTCCATTCCGGGACAGGTATGAATAATCCCGACCGGCGGCGGAAAGTCCTCGACCGTGCGGCCCATTTTCATGCGCAATGAAGGCGTATTCCATTCCGGAAGCTTATGAACCCCCAATGAGAGCACATCCTGCGCCTCGGTACATAGGGTGTTCCCTTCTTCGCCCATGTTTTCAAGATTATCCGCAGGGAGTGTGAAACCAATGCCAATATCCAGATCAAAAGGCCAGTAATAACGGAGGTAGGGCATATCGGGTTTCATTTTCAAAAGGGTATCTTTTAATGCATGGTGGGTGATTTTCGCCTGAGATGTAAGCCAGTCCGGCTCCAGTAAGGACTTATCATCCGGCATCGGCTTACCGTATTTCTCCATGTAATTCTTTTTGCATACATCGCACCAACACCCGGGGCCAGAGGCCCCCATCATGATAAATGCACCGTCCAAATCGTATGTTTTGAAGGCCTCCGTGATAACACGCAGACCATTCTCATTACTGAACCCGCTGTTGGGACAAGATCGATACAATGTATGCCACAGTCCCGGGCGGTCGTCACCCAAAGTAACGGGAGACCCGTCAGGACGCCTTGCCGCCCATTGCGGCTTTTGATAATACACATCCTCCTCCATGCAGGAAAATGTGGCACGTGCAAGCACCTTTATATCGCGTGCATGGCATTCATCGACGATTTCTTTCAGTATATCCCTATCCTCAGGCAAGAATTGATTGACCGTACAATGCTGAATTGATGTGCGATACCACACAACACTGTCCGCAACATTGATGACAACAGTATCGCCTCCCATTTCCACAGTCTCCCGGGCAATCCGTGCCGCATCCATGAGTGGTGTATCTTTTATCTGAAGATTGTACTGGACAATTCTTAATTGCTTATGCCACCATTTCTTTGTCATACATCGCTACCTCCATGTCAGATTTCAGGCTTTTATCAAGTTGTATATTCGTAGGTTCGTTTGGCGATTCCCAATTCTTCGTCGGTAGGAATTACACAGATCTTTACCGACGAGGTGCTTCCTGATAGGTCCATGGATCCACGGCACATCCTGTTTTTCTGTTCGTCAAGGGCCACACCCAGCACAGATAGTTTCCTGCAGACTTCTCTTCGGACCATATCGGATTTTTCACCGATTCCACCGGTGAACACGAGGTAGTCAAGACCACCCAAATCAACATAAAACGCACCTATGTAATGCACTATCCCGCTGATGAAGACATCGATCGCAAGCCGCGCCCGGGAGTTGCCCTTTTCAGCCGCTTTTTCTATGTATCGTAGGTCGTTGCTGATACCCGAAATACCAAGGAGCCCCCCCCGTTTCTGAAATCCATCTCTGATTTCATCATCGGAAAGCCCTTCATGGGCCAGGAACTCATACAGGTCGCAATCCATATCCCCCACTCGGTTCGCATGAATCAAACCTGATTGCAGCGACATGCCAAAACTCGTATCCACGCTTTTCCCATCTTGTATGGCGCAAACGGATGAACTCCCACCCAAATGACACGATATGGCGCGATAACCAGTCGAGCAGTCCTCATTCAACTTGTCCGCTATATATGCGTGGGACGCACCGTGATATCCAAGCCGCTGTACACCATATTTTTCATACCACTCGTACGGAACCCCATAGAGGCGCCGTTCAAGGGGTATATTCTGATGGAATCCGGACTCAAACGTCCCTACAAACAACACGCGAGGCAAGACTTCCCGCATTGCGCTGATGGTCTCCAGATAAGCGGTATTATGGAGCTTTGCCAGTACCAGCCATTCCCTCATACCGTCCATTACCTCATCGGTAAGCTCATGGACCCCAAAATGATTTTTGGACAATGTCGCCTTGTAGCCGACCCGATCAATTTCTCCTATTGAGGAAATCACACCGTTTTCCGTATCGGTCAAGTATTCGAGGAAGGTATTGATCCCCGTTCTGTAATCGGGTATATTCACCTTTTCCCGGTTGATCTCGTGACTATTTCGGAAGTTCTTAAACTGAAATACTGCATCGTCGACACTACCAACGCGCTCAACTTTACTCTGTGCCAAAAGACGACATTCAGGCATCGCATACAACTTAAATTTCAGCGAAGTACTGCCGACATTACAGACCAGGATCTTCATTTTTCCTCCTTGTACGAAATGAGCAATCAGATTGATTATTTGCTCAATATATTGTATCCCCGGCGACCTTCTCGTAATACTTTGCTATCGCACTATGATCGCACTGTCCAAGCCCATCGGCACGTAACGTCTGCATCATTTCCATAACCTGCACGGTCAGCGGTAAGGGGGCTCCCTTTGCATGAGCCGTTTCAATCGCGTTGTTCAGATCCTTTATGTGCAGGTCTATTTTGAAACCCGGATTTGTGTTATTTTCCAGCATCATCGGGCCTTTTGCATTCATAACGGTACTACCGGCGAGTCCCCCCTTGATCGCCTGGAACACGGTATTCGGATCTACTCCGGCGCGCTTTGCCAGCATAAAAGCCTCCGATACGGCGGCAATATTAACGGCAACAATAACCTGGTTGGCGAGTTTTGTCGTATTACCGGCTCCTGCCCCACCACAATACACGACATCGGATCCCATAAGGGTAAGGATACCCTTGCATTCATCAAATAAATCTTTATCCCCCCCGCACATAATCGATAGAGTACCGTCGACGGCCTTTGGTTCCCCACCGCTAACCGGTGCTTCCAACATTCGCACACCTTTTTCCGCGCAGGATGCCGCAATCTCCTGTGACGCCAACGGATCGATCGAGCTCATGTCGATAACGATCAATCCCTGTTTTGAACCACTCAGTACTCCATCTTCACCGCATACGACGGTTTTTACATGTGGAGAATTCGGAAGCATCGTGATCACGAGGGGGCATTTCCCAGCCACGTCCGCCGGAGACTTTCCAGCACTCGCACCCAATTCTTTGAGAGAATCGATACTCTCTTTATTAATGTCGTGCACAACCAGATCGTGCCCGGCCTTGATCAAGTTGCGCGCCATCGGTTTTCCCATAATGCCAAGTCCGATAAATCCAATCTTCATAACTGCTTCTCCTTTTTCAAATTCGAAGATAATACCCAGTTGATATCCGGTATTTCTTTTTCATCTTTCACACAAATTGCCGCCCGCCACTTTTTTCCCGAAAAAGTTTTGAACGAAAACCCCTTTCTATTCGACGTAACCGTTTGCCCAACTCCGATATCAAATACCGTTGTTTTCATGGCCGTTTGGGGGTGATACGTGATACCTTCACCGGTACATTTCACGTAACTCTCCTTCAGGGTCCAAAGGGTATACATCAGCCCAATCTTATCGGAGCTGTCACGATACCGTGTCAGCTCACTAAGATGCATGATGTACGGTGCCAGTACGGCTTTGCTGAGCACCACCTCCTCGATGTCGACACCAATCGGCGTATCTGCCAACCCGCACAGTACATACGAACCGCTGTGGCTGAGGTTGAAATGACACTCAGGATGGTCCGGGAACCAAGGCTTGCCCCCTTTCGTGAAAGCAATATCCGGTAGTAGCGTCATATTCCAGATTTGCCCTATGGCATATTGCAGCAATGTTCTTGCCGTTTTTCTTCCATCCTCACTACCGATCGTCGCAAATAACCACAAAACAGAACCTTACCCCTACGTACATGACCTTCAGCGTATAAACACGCTTACGGATCAACTGCCTCCCAACATCGACAAAATGTCCTGCATTTTCTTGTCCCCACCGGCCAATGGTTTCCAATCGACCTGTGCGACCGTAACTCCCTGCTTTACGAGGGCATCGCCCATTCGTCTGGTGCCCACATTGATTACAACCAACGGAGAACCGAACAGCTTTTGGATCTTGTCACTCATTCCTGTTCCTCTCATTTTTTACGCGGATAATTTCACCGGCCAACAGCGCCGCACGATAGTTTGTGGGGCAGACCAAAACGCCAGCGTCCCGTAGCATGGATTCCTGGTGGTCAAGATTCTGGAGGTCGGCATCGGTCCCACAAACGGACGCTACTACAGCCAACTTGCCTCCCCGCTCCCTGGCCAATTTCATCGCGCCTTTTATGTCCTCGATCACGTCTCCCACCGGATCGATCGGTCCGGGAGGGGTCAAAACAAAATCCAATAGAAGAACGGCAACCTCCGGGTCCCTCGCCTCCTTCATGATCGCCGGCTTTCTGACGCTCGGCTCCATGGTCGGGTGAGGACGACCACGGGTGAACTCTTCTTCACCGTAATCAATCACACTGTTCTTAACGCTTTTATATGAATCTTTCAGACGAAGTTCGGGCGACAGCGGTGCATTTGAAAAGATATCCCCTATCTTCTCCCGCATGACCCGCATGGCTTCATCACAATAGGTGCCCCCAAGAAAGGCACCCCGAACATACTTCTGCTCGTTGTTCATCTCTTTGGCGGTTTCAGCCGCCAGCGTCATCAGATCTTTTTCGCTGCCGAGATCAAGCTTCTTGCCGATAAGCGCCAATGCTTTTCGTGCAGCGTCTTCCAGGTTCGATGCCCAAATAGCGCCGGATTTTTCGATCTCGTCTTTGCTGCATCCCATAAAGTAGATGACTACCGGCTTTTTACAGCAAGATACCCGGTCAAGTACACGTTTTAGAACGGTATCGCCTGGCTTTCTTGATACCAATACGATGTACTTTGTTTCCGGATCGTTCTCCAGCGCGTCGATTCCCATCAGCATCGTGATACCACCGATGGGATCTTTGGTGTCGTTGCCCCCTGTTCCGATTGCCTGAGAAATCCCGCTCCCCACCTTATGCATCAAAGCGCCAACAAGCTGAATTCCTATACCAGAAGCCCCGCACAATCCAAAGGGCCCTCTATTATTAATAGAACCCAGAACGAAGGCTACGCCGTTTAAATTAACGACGCCGCAGTCGGGTCCCATACACAAGAGTCCCTGCTTCCGGGCGAGTTCTTTTATGGCACGCTCATCTTCAAAAGATACATTGCTGCTGAAAATGATGGTATGAAGACCAGCATTCAGCGCCTTTTCAGCCTCACCACGGGCGTATTCACCCGGAACCGAAATAATACACACGTTGGCGGACGGGTTCTGCTCCACAGCCATGGTAAGTGTCGGGTATGTTGTCTCTTTTTCGCCTGATTTTTTTCTGTGGTTTATTAATTCCTCTATTTTAGCCAGACTTTTGCGAAAAACTTCCTCGGATGCCGTGGAAACCGCAATGATCAAATCACTTTCAGACGCGTTGTTGATCTCATCATTGATCATATCAAGATCGCGCAGTACGTCCTTGCCAACCTGTGTGCCCATAGATACGTACGCCTTTTCTACGCCCTCAATCTCCAAAAGCACTGACGTTGTATAAAGGGTTTGTATCGAATCAAAGTATTGATTACTCCTTATTTCCGAGAAAACAGCCATCCTACTTAGCTCCCTTGACTTTCTCACTCAAAGCAACAAGACCTTCCTTGAAGCATTCGATCGGAAAATCACAAGAACCAGCAGTGCCCTGCCCACCGGCCTTAAGCGTCCCGCCGCCGTGGCTTGTCGGGACAATATTCAGTCCGACGACCTTCCGCATATCAACACCGACGGGGAATCCCCTGAAATCATCCCACGGGATCGGCGCAAATTTGTGCTCGCCCAGACATACGGCACGAGCGTTTTCCGTACGACGCTTGGCCTCACTGAAATCATGGCCCGTCAAACGGACATATCCAGGCCCCGCGACCGCCGACATGCCGCCCAATCCGTAGACCTCGGTTACACAACTGTCACCCAGGAAGCCGAGCATGTCATCTGCCGTATAAGACGGGTTGAGAAATTGCCCAAGGATTTTCGGCGCCGGCGTGGTAAACCACTCATCTCCCGTCCCGCTGAATTTGAGGCCGAATTCGACCCCGTTGCCGCCCATGCCGACCATTACCGTCGACATCGGGATGTTTCTGGCGGAATAGATTACGCTTTCCGCCCCAGCCATCATCACGTGCAGGAAAAACCGGTCATTGGCGGTGTATTCCTTGATGATACGGTCCTTTTTCGGAAAATCTGAATCGAGCATGAATGGCAACAGATGCAGTGCCATAAACATCGACGCGGCAGGTTGGCGATTGTGATTTTCATCCCCCATACCGGCGGTCTTTGCGAGAACCATATGCAGATCCACGCCACGGGCCTTGCGGACCGTCTCTCCAAGGGCAGGGCCGTAATAGTCGCGGAACCACTCCAATTCGCGCTGGATTTCGTCGTCGTAAAAACCCCAGCGTAATACGTGCAAAGAGGTTCCCGGATGGGGTACACAAAATCCTTTACCACCAAAGGTTTTATCTTCGCAGACAATCACCGGCATAGAAGCCGAGGTGGCCATCGCGGCACCGCATGCGCAACTGTAATCCTGCGCTGATGCGACCTCAATCTCGCCGTTCAGCACCATATTCCATGCCTCGTCGGCATTCTGTGCCAGTCCTTCGTATATAGCTGCACCGCAAAGCGCGACTTTTACCGGATATACAATCTTTTGCACGTCTATAGGCGGCCCTGCAATCAGGATCGTGTTACTCTTCATATTGGGAATCACATCACCGGCAGGCTGCACATCGGTCCATACAGGGCGTCCTTTTACCAGAACATCCACTGTCTTCTTGTTGGCTTCCTCTATCTGTGTTTCGATGTTCATTACTTCTCCTTAAAAATCGATAGTTGAGATTATAAAAATGTAGTTATTAGGAAATTCCTAATCTACAAGAATGCAACGCACAAAATGACCACTGGACACCTCTCTAAACTGCTGCACTTCCTTGCATCTTTCAGAAGCAAACCTGCATCGTGATGTAAAACGGCATCCCGGGGCGGGGTCTATCGGATTTCCCACCTCACCCTGGAGCAAGTGCCGTTCCCGGTTCTTTCTGGAAAGGTCGGTTGTGGGTATCGCGGAAAGCAACGCCTTTGTATACGGGTGCAGATGATTGGAAAAAAGTTCATCGCGCGTAGCGTATTCAACGACCTGACCGAGATACATGACGGCGATATAATCGCTTATGTGCCGTACAACGCAGAGATCATGCGTGATAAACATATAGGCGAGTCCCCTTTGATCCTGCAAATCCATGAGCAGGTTCAATATCTGCGCTTGAATGGATACATCGAGCGCAGATACGGGCTCGTCGCACACAATGAAGTCAGGGTCCACGGCCAAGGCTCGAGCCAGTCCAACCCTCTGACGCCGACCACCGTCAAGTTCATGCGGATAGGTATTTACATATCGCTCGGGGAGTCCGCACAAATCCATTATTTCTTTCACCGTTTCTTTTATCTTTTTCTTACCTTTTACATTACCGATCACTTTCATCGGGTCCGATATGATTTCGGATATCGACATTCGTGCATTGAGCGATGTAAATGGATCCTGAAAAATCATTTGCATCTGCGCACGCATTGTTTTCATCTGTCTGCGGTTATAGCCGACGATATCACTGCCGTCGTAAAGGATTTCACCTTCCGTGGGTTCAAGCAGACGTAGTATGGTTCTCCCGAGTGTCGACTTCCCACAGCCGGATTCTCCAACAACGCCGAGAGTTTCGCCCTTTTTGATCGTCAGGTTCACATCATCGACGGCGTGGAGAAGCCCAGCCCGCGTCTTAAAATACTTTTTCAGTCCCCGTGTCTCAATCAATGGTGCTTCCATGGTTACTTGTCCCCCTCCATATCGCTGAACAGAAAGCACTTGATGCTGTGTGTCCCTATCGCATAAGAGGGTGGAACATGGGTTTTACACTCCTCCATACAATACTTACACCTCTCGGCAAATTTACAGCCGGCCGGAAGATTGGTAGGATCAGCCATAAAACCAGGTATGGGAACCAGCCGCTCCGTGTCGCACGTCAGATTCGGAATACTGTTGAACAGCCCTTCCGTATACGGGTGGTTGTGATCGCGTGTGAATACATCTTCGATCGTGCCCTTTTCAATGATTTCGCCGGAATAGACGATAGCCACATTTTCACAGAACTCGGCTACCACTCCCAGGTCGTGCGTTATGAGAATCATTGAGGTGTCAAATTTGTCCTTCAGTTCCTTCATCAGCTTGAGGATCTGGGCCTGGATCGTGACATCCAGCGCAGTCGTCGGTTCGTCGGCGAGCAGCAGCTCGGGTTCCGCCACCAACGCCATTGCGATACCGATCCGCTGCTTCATGCCGCCGCTGAACTGATGGGGGAATTCGTCCTTACGCTTGGCCTGAATACCGACGAGTCCGAGGATCTCGTCAACCTTTTGGTCCTTTTCATTTTTGTCCATATCCGGAAAATGCAGGTCGAGGACTTCGAGGATCTGGTCACCGACAGTGATGATTGGATTCAAGCTGGTCATAGGATCCTGGAATATCATCGATATCTTTGCCCCACGTAGTTTCATCATTTGATGCTTACGCGCTTTAAGTATGTCGAGGCTGTTGTACGTAATAGTGCCTTTCGTAACCTGCCCTACCTTTTCCGGGAGCAATTTCAGAATACTAAGCGCCATAGTAGTCTTACCGGCGCCCGTTTCTCCTACAAGTCCGAGAACCCCGCCCTTTTCAAGGGTCAGATTCAAACCGTTTAGCGCGTGCACCACTGCATCATCGGTGTTGTATTGCACATGCAGATCTTTTATTTCCAAAATAGCGTCACTCATATATGCCCACCTTAAACCTTTGACCGGGGGTCCATCGCATCACGAAGCCCGTCACCCATAAAGTTGAGACACATAACGCACACTACTATGAACAGCCCCGGTACAAGCCCAAGATGCGGGTAATAGCGTATGTTGATGCGATTCTCAGCCAGGATGGTGCCCCATTCGGGTGTAGGAGGAGCCACGCCGATACCCAAAAATCCAAGCGAAGCGATCGACAAAATGGTAGATCCAAGTGAAAGTGTGGCACTTATAATGACAGGCCCCAATCCGTTGGGTATGATATGCTTGTATATGATCCGCGGAGAACTTGACCCATAACACCGGGCTGCCTCTATAAATTCCTGACCACGCAACGACAGGATAGAAGATCTCACCACCCGAGCAAACCGCGGGAACGCGGCTACAGAGAGTGCAATTACCATTTTGAATGTGCCCTGTCCGAGTGCCGCAGAGACGGCCATTGCCAACAACATTCGAGGCACGGCCATGAACACATCACAGAACCTCATTATGACATTATCAACCCAGCCGCCAAAATATCCTGCCACGCCGCCGAGAAGGACACCGAGGGCAAGGGCCATAGCCACGGTGATGAGGCCGGCAAGTAACGATATCCGTCCCCCGTATATGATCCGGGCAAACAGATCGCGACCCAATTGATCCGTTCCCAGGATATGACCATCGGTACCGGGAGTAAGGAAGCGATCTTTTATACACTGTGTATATACCGTTTCGTAGTCTATATACAGAGGCGCGGTAAGACTGGCTATGACAAGAATCATAATGACAACCAGCCCAATCATTGCAAGTTTGTTCTTTCTGAAACGGAACAGGACAAGCCCCCACGACCCTCTATTAACAATGGAGCCTGAGCTCTTGATATTCTTTCTTTTCATTGAAATAGATCTCCCCTTTGCTATGACAAATAGCCGTGCTTAACTCTTGGATCCACAACGGCATACAAAAGGTCGACAAGCAGATTCGCAAACCCGACAAAGCATGCGATGATGATCACTATTCCCGTGACTACCGGAACGTCACGCAGCTTGACGGCACTGATCAACAGTGAAGCCACTCCCGGTATGGCAAACACCGTCTCCGTTACAATTGCACCGCCGAGCAATAGCGCGAAGCTCAAGCCAAGCTGCGTAATAACAGGTAACAGACCGTTTCGCAGCACATGTTTGATAATGACCCGCCTTTCGGACGCACCCTTGGAACGAGCGGTTCTCACGTAATCCTGTTTAATAACTTCGAGTATGCTTGTACGTGTCATCCTGACTTGACTCGCAAGTTGTGCTGCCGCAAGCGTTATCGCTGGTAAAACGAAGTGTTTCAGCGAGCCAACACCGGTGGCAGGGAGCCAGCCAAGTTTCAAGGCAATATAAACCTGCGCCATAAGGCCGAACCAAAAGGAAGGCATCGACGTAAAGATCATCGCCACTACCATGCTCGTATAGTCAAACACGCTGTTTTGCCGCACCGCCGCAAATATTCCGAGTGGGATTCCGACCAAAGCCGATATGGCCATAGCCATCATGCCGAGCGTCAGGGTGTTTGGAAGACGAGCACCAAATTCCGAAAGAACGTTAAACTTATTGTACCAGGAGAATCCAAAATCTCCCTGTACAACGCCTTTCATATAATTCACATAGCGTACAAGTAGAGGATCATCGAGGCCTAATTCAGCACGCTTAGCCGCTATAGCCGCCGGCGATGCCTCTGTCCCCAAAATCAGCTGGGCCGGATCCCCCGGTGCCAAGCTCATAATGAGGAATATAAAGAAACTGATTCCTAAAACAACTGGTATGACAAAAAGCACACGCTTAAGGATATATTTTACCATGATGTACCTCATCAAAAATTAGAAAGGGATTCTCCGAAGTTGTTGAGTAACTGCCTCCATACATTATTTCGAGAATCCCTTTCTGTTCACCCATGGGAGTTAATGGCTCCGGATGTGGTCTTATTTACTTCCAACTCCAGTCATTAAAGAAATACAGTCCCGTTAAAGCCCTGGGTTCTACGCCCTGCATATCTTTATTAAATGCAACAATACTCAGATCGTAATACAACACTACCCGATACGCATTCTCGATGATGTTATTACATGCCTGTGCATATATGTCTTTTCTCACTTGAGGATCGATTTCGACTCTCCCGGCATCCAATAGACCTTCCAGTTCATCGTTGTAACAGCCCATATCGTATCTAGTGCCAAGTACCTTTCGATTGAAATAGGTGTACAATCCGTCTGCATCAAGAATCGATATACCTCCTGCCCGCTGGTATGCACCAAAATTGCCCGTTCCATAGTATGTAAGCGCAGCGAAAGAAGCTGCATCAAGGGCGTTTACCGAGCACTTGATACCAACCTCAAGAAGCTGGCCCTGTACGATTTGTGCAGCCGCTTCGTCCCTTGAACCTGAAATGACCGCAATCATGAAGTCTTCACCATGATAGTTTGATTGTGCCAGGTATTTCTTAGCTTGTTCAGGATCATATGCTACCTTGATAACATCCGCCGTTTTAGGTCTTCCGGAAAAGGAAGGGGCTACGAAGATATCGCCGACCGTTGCCAAACCTTCGTATACCCCGAGAACAATCTCCTCTTTATCAATGGCACACTGTACCGCCTTTCGAAAGTTGACATCGGCAGCAACTCCTTTGGCACAATTAAAGGCAATTGTAGCAATTGACGACGCCTCACAAATCGACCACTTGACAGAACTGTCATCGGGAAGCTGCATGAGCGGGGTAAGGTTGGCATTCAGCAATACATCGATCTCTCCGTTTTCAAGCGCCAGCATCTGGGTATTGGCATCCGTCATAATCCTGTAGGTAATATGTTTGATAGGCGGCTCTCCACCCCAGTAGTCCTTGTTTGATTCAAGTGTAATGTGGTTGCCCGCAACACGTTCCACAAATTTATACGGTCCCGTTCCAACCGGAGCGTCGCTGTATCCGTCTTCACCTATTTTTTCATACAATGCCTTTTCAAAGACCAAAGCAAAACGAGACGAAAGGCTGTTGAGGAATGCGCCATATGGGGCTGTCAGATGTACAACTACAGTAGCCTCGTCGATTACTTCCGTGTTGTCATAGTTGATGAGAAGCGTCCTACCCATCGCCGTGGAAGCGGCAGTATTGAGAGAAAAGGCAACATCCTCAGCGGTCATGGGATTCCCGTCATGAAACGTAACGTTCCGGCGAAGGTTTAGTGTATAATCCTTCCCGTCCTCTGAAATTTCCCAGCTTTCGGCCAATAAAGGTTCTTTACTTCCATCCGGCATCAGTTTGATGGGAGTCTCATAAATATTGTGCAGTATCGGAACCTCGTCCATGTTCGTCAGAAGTGTGCTGTGAGCAGGAAAGAACAAATCCGGCTCGGCAGCGTTTGCGATGATGACACTATCCTTTTTTGAGGACGCTCCGTCGGGTGCTCCCGATCCGGTTGCCGTTCCTTCGCCGCCTGAGCATGCACTCAACATCATCACAAGCCCCAGGGCCAGAAGCTCAAATGTTATACGTTGTTTCATCTTTTTCTCCTTTTTATTTTTACTCTGGATTTACGATATTCGTCGGTTGTCCCAGCTGATACTGTGCAAGATTACGCACTGCGACATCCATCAGGCGCTGCCTGCTTTCTTTTGATGCCCAGCTAATATGCGGTGTAATGATGCAGTTTTTGGCCCGAAGCAAAGGGTTGTCTTCCTTTATAGGCTCCGTCGATACAACATCCAAACCCGCGCCATACACCTTTCCGCTATTCAGCGCATCGGCCAAGTCCTGTTCAACGATCAAGGGGCCACGACTGTTGTTCAAAATAATCACGCCGTCTTTCATCTTTGCGATATTGACTTTATTGATGATGCCCTCTGTTTCGGCAAAGAGAGGACAATGTAAAACAACGACATCAGATTGAGCCAACAGGGTATCCAAATCAACATAGGATACCACCTGCTCGCCGCTTGCATTGGGAAAGGAGTCATACGCAATAACCTTCATGCCCAGCGCACCTGCTATCTTCGCAGTGGCCTGTCCAATACGACCGAGCCCGATAATACCCATGGTCTTTCCCGCAAGCTCAATCAGGGGATAATCCCAAAAGCACCAGTCGGCATTTTGTGTCCAACGGCCTGCATGAACCGCCTTATCATGGTGTCCCACGTGATGACAGAGTTCCAACAGCATCGCAATAGCAAATTGCGCTACCGCTGAAGTGCCATACGCCGGGATATTGGAAACAAGAATTCCACCCTTGCTCGCCGCCTTTACATCCACAACGTTGTAGCCGGTTGCCAAAACTCCAATGAATTTGATTGAAGGACATGTGGCTATCGTCTCGGCACTAATCGGTGTTTTGTTGGTATACACTGCTTCACAGTTTGCAATACGGCGCTGAATCTCCGCTTCGTTATCCACCGGTGTCCGGTCGTACACGGTCAAATCTCCCAGCGTTTCGAGGGCATCCCAGCTCAGGTCCCCTGGGTTTTCCGTATAACCGTCTAATACAACAATCTTCATGCCTATCTCCCCTCAATCCTTTAACAAGGCCCAGGCTCTGTTAATGACACGCTTTGTGTTCGCCAGAATCAGATCCTCTTCCTCGTTATCCCGAGGCTTGACCTCGAAGGAGAGTACATAAGGGTTCTTCTCGTCAAAAAATCCCTCGTCACGTAATACAGCAAAGAATTCCACAAGCTCAGGTACGTCGTTCGCGCTTTCCGGAAATCCAAACCGGGGATGCTGGTCGCCATACGCCTCCGCCCCAGGCCTTGCAACTGCATTCCCTATATGAAAATGATTGATATAAGGCCTCAACGTACGGATTACAAACCTGCTGGATTCATAGGTAATAGGGAAATGTGACAGATCGACAATCAAGCCAAAGTTATTGCATCGACAACGCATCTCCGCCGCAAATTTTGCAGCATACGGCGCGGGACCAATCAACGCCGCCTTATCCAGATCAAAATCAAATACCTCAAGATTTACCGTCATATTTTTTTCCGCAGCGTACTTACAGACGGCTTGAGTAGTCTTTGCCAACTGCGCATAGGCTTGTTCCTTGGTGGCTTCCTCCCATTTGCCTGCCAGGAAAGCAACACCGTGTGCTCCCAAAACATATGCTTCGTCTACTGCTTGCAGCAGCGTCTTTTCGGCTTCAATGCGCTGGCTTTCATCGATGGCATTCGGATTGAGCTTTTTTCCAAGTAATCTGGTCTGTCCGCCGTAACAAACCGTAAGATGACTTTGCTCAAGTATTTTTTTTGCCTTTACTCTTGTTTCTTCATTTTGAAATTCGCATATTTCTATTGCATCAAAAAAATCATCGCATGCAATCTCACGTATTGAATCCAATACATGCTTTCTTGGATGACTCATCCACTGAATCGTTCCTATTTGAAAATATTTATGGATTGAATCTCTCATGAAAACAAATCCTCCATTTGTGTCAATACCACAATGTTCCTCATAGACGCTGCAAACCCGGATAATCCTCACGTATCTGTTGTAGATGCCAAAATTGGTCAGTGCACTTTCATTCGTTATAACACCGGTTATGGCATACGTCAACGAAAACATTTGTGGATTTTCGGTGTATAAATGCTCTTGAATAAGCGTTTCATAGCCAAAATGCACATATTTTTAGGTAGAAGTAGATGAATATATACTTTCTATGTACCATAGATAGTTATTTTGCTATTGACAATTGATCAGGACAATATATAATTAATATTAATTATGATAATATTATGATAATCTATAAAGAAAGGCGGAAGTGATGACCGAAGGGATGGAAGGCACATGCAGTGTTATCGTAGATTATGTAATCAATCAGATTGCTGATAAAAATTATGCCGTAGGTGATAAACTTCCCCCCGAAAGGGACTTGGCCTTGCAGTTGGGCATTAGTCGGGCCACGGTACGGGAAGGAATAAAAGTATTAAACTATCTAGGTTTTATTGATAGCACACAAGGCTCCGGCAATTACATCACGGACACCTATGAGAAAACCACGGCAAAAATTATGTCGGTCATGTATGTGCGTGGCGACGTTAGTTTCCGAGATTTCACGATTTTTCGTCAAATGCTGGAACTACAGGCATTCGATTTAGCAATCGATCGTGCGACCGAAGATCAAATCACGGAAATGAAGCAAATAGTCGATCTATTGGATCTCACGAAAAACAGTGATTTAATTTTTCAATTAGACATTCGTTTCCATACCCTTCTTGTCGAAGCCTCACACAACTCTTTACTATTAATCAACTTTAATGCTCTTTCCAGCGTAACGGAAGAATATATGTTTGATACATATCATCACACGGTTACAAAAAAAACCGCGGGTTTCGAGAAGCTTCAAGGATATCATCACGCTATTGTGAATGCTTTGATAAATAAAGACCGGGAGGCAGGCTCTGCAGCAATCCGGGATCACTTTTCCTGGATATCTCCCAAATAAGCAGCAAAAATATATTTCGATTTATTAATTTAATGCATACATGAGGATACATATGATAACGAATAAAGGAACGACCGGATCGAATTTTAAAGGAGTCGCTTTTCTCGTCCTGGCTCTATTCATCATATCTATGCAAAGTATTGCCGTGAAAGGACTCGGGGGCGGCTATCCCGTCTTGGAAATGGTGATTTTTCGTAATCTGGTTGCCTTGCCATTTACCTTGTTTTTTCTGAGAGGAGAAGGAATAAAAGGCCTGCCTAAGACAAAACGATTTCGACTGCATTTCACGCGAGGCATCTTTCTTTTTATTTCCTACACCACCTATATGATGGGTTTGGTAGCTCTCCCTCTGGCTCAGGTGGAATCGATCCGATTCTCAGGGCCTATTATGATCACCGTCTTGTCTGTATTTATACTAGGCGAAAAAGTCGAATTTCGGCGCTGGGTGGTGTTAATAATTGGCTTTCTGGGGGTTCTCCTTATCGTTCAGCCAGGTTCGGCAACTTTTAATGTAGGTGCAATTTTTATTCTCATAAGCGTACTCTTTTATGCGTTTACCGTTATCACAACCCGGAAACTGCAGACTACCGAAAGCAGCGCTTCTATGGCATTTTTTAGTTCCCTCGTGTATCTCTTCGCTGCTACGGCCATCGTTCCCATAACTCTTGCCGTAGGGGAAATCCCCAATGCCAATCCCAGCGTTGCTTTTTTGTTTGCAAAGTGGTCTTTGCCATCTCTCCGGGATGGAATTATCATGGGGGGCTTAGGACTTGTCTGGGCTGCCTGGACCTATTTCATGGCTCGCGCTTATAGCCTTGCACAAGCGTCGATGATTGCCTCTTTTGAGTATTTGTCTCTGCCCATAAACACGCTCTGGGGATTTCTTTTTTGGAGAGAAATTCCAACGTGGACAACCCTGGCAGGGGCATTCCTTATTTTATGTAGCGGAATGGTTGTTTTGTATCTTGATAAGAAAAACAGAGAATCAATAAACTAATAGGCAAAGCGTCGAATATTGGTCTCGGACATGCACTTTTCAGAACAGTGATAGCCAAGGATTGGGATGAATAATCCACAGGGAATCACCTTTTCCAGAGTAAACCTATGCCTAAGCTTGAACTCACTATTTTGGTTTGATCTTAATCCTTTTACCCAGAAAACATCCGCTATTCCTCGGCCTGCTCGTAGATATTGATAAAGCTGCTGTCTGCTGTTTCTCAATATCTATAAAATTGCTTCAACATCCCTTCGCATACTAGCAAGGTCTTCGGAATCAATGCTTATATTACCGCCGCCGACATTTTCTTCGATCTGAGAAATCTTCCGTGCTCCGCAAAGAACATTGACGTTGTTCCCGGTCCCTTGGGACAAGGTCCAAGCCAGTACCAGTTCAGTCATGGAGCATCCGTACTTTTCGAATAGGGGCTGCCACTTTTTTTTCAGTTCAACGACTTTCTCCAGATTTTCCTTCTCATACCACTTAATCTTTTTCTTGGCGAGTCCCATGTTCACCGTGCTGGCGGGAGTGTATTTGCCGGTAAGCACGCCACGCTCCAGAGGAGAGTAGGCTTGGAAGGTAACCCCGTGCTCTTCACAAAAGCCGAAAAACGTTTCTTCAACCACGCGATCCAGTATACTGTATTTTTCTTGGATTAAGTCGAGCTGGCCATTATTGACGTATTCTATAAACTGTTCACTGTTCAGGTTTGAAGCGCCTATAGCGCGGATTTTTCCCTGCTGTTTCAGTTCCATGAGGTACCCCATTGTATCGCTGATGGGAATAGGATACTCCTCTATGGCTTGCCAGTGAACAATGTAGATATCAATATAATCAGTCTGTAGGCGTTTAAGGCTCAAGTCGATCTCTTCCGACAGGCGTTTGGGGCTGGCATTGCGGACGATCTTAACTCCATCCCGCTCCATCAGAAAGCCTCCCTCGTCGATATCCCAACGTATTCCGCATTTTGTGGCGAGCACGTACTGGTCCCTGTGTCCTGCAAGCGCTTTCCCGACAACTTCTTCACTGTGGCCGAGGCCATAGGCTGGCGCTGTATCGATCAGAGAGATACCTAGTTCCCGAGCCCGGTGAATTGTTTTTATGGACTCATTATCGTCACTAGGGCCCCAGCTGCTGTCGCCACCGATGGCCCATGTCCCGAGGCCAAGAGCAGATGCTTTGATTCCTGATTTTCCAATTTTCATTTGCTTCATTCTGTTTCCCTCTTACAACAATGCTTTATTTATTATCATTTTAAACCGTACCGGAAATCCCGGAGACTGTTTTCGTTGAGTCCGACCACTCTGGTCGAATCTCTTACACTTTCATAATACATCATCTCAAACTCTTTTTGGGGAATATTCCTATTGGTTCAAGAATTCTGCCTTGAATTCCCATTAAGCAGATCCAATGGCCGTTTGCTTCAGCATCAGGAATTGTTGTTTTAACGCCTTACCGCGAATCGCACCTTTCACACCTAAATTCGTACACTGCTTTCTCATTTTTTTCGATAAAAATCTGGACATTCCATATGGGAAATAGGAACCCGCTCCCCCGTGTCACGGGCCTGCGATAGGGCTTCGGTTACAACTGCAGTGATATAACCATCCCAGGTCGACGGCCCTCCGACCCGGCCCTGCTTTACCGCAGAAACCCACTCTTGAAATTCAACTTCGTAGGCCTCTTTGAAACGTGCCTTCCAGTCGGAAGAAATGGCGCTCGCTTTTTTCCCGTTGTTTTTTACCAGAACTTCAGGAGGAGAAGGGAGAGAAACAATTCCGTCTTCACATACAACCTCACAATTAATATCATATCCATATTGACAATTAATAAAAATTTCGACAGTTATCAAGATTCCGCTCTCGGTACGAAGAATAAGAAATTGCGGATCATGGAGATCACTTCCGCTATGCCTGCTGTTTTTTGCCATAAGCACTTCGCATGATACATATTCCTCCCCAAGCAACCAGCGGCAAATATCAATTTCATGCGAGGCACTGCTTTGGATTGCCATGGGAGTAGTGAAACCGGGGATAGCGGCATTGCGATGTGAGCAGTGGAGGACCAATGGCGATCCATAGCTTCCCGACTGCAAAAGAGTCCGTACGGCCCGATACCCCGGATCATATCTCCGCATAAATCCGACCTGAACGAGCTGTTTTCCTCCTGCAATCTCCGCATCGAGGATATGTCGGCCATCGGTCGATTTTGGGGTCAGAGGCTTTTCGCAGAACACAAATTTTTTCGCTTCGATGGCCTTAAGCACGTAGCGCGCATGGGTCTCATCCGAAGAGGACACGACAACGGCATCTACTTCACTCGATTCGATGAGCTGCTCCCCACTGGAAAAAACGTTTACGCCAAAACTTTCGCCCAAGGATCTGGAAACTTTTTCATTAATCTCAAAAATTCCGGTTACCGTCGCGCCCTGGACCTTTTCGTTAATACGCTTCACATGATCCTGACCAATTGCCCCACAGCCAATAATTCCGATACGTAAATCACTCATCTTAGAAAACTCCTTCACACGCTTTCAGAATTGCCGTCACCGCATTCTTTGTCCCATTTTGAGGATATAATTCAAAACCAATTACACCGCTATAGCCGATCTTAGCCAAATGCTTGAAGACATTATGATAGTTGATGGCTCCTGTTCCGGGCTCGCCTCTTCCCGGAGCATCGGCAACATGAATGTAACCCACCGCATCAATATATTTTGAAAGGGTTTCGCAGATTTTTCCCTCGTTCAGGTACATGTGGTACGCATCGTAAAGAATCTTCATATGAGAAGATCCGGTGGCTTTGACCAATTCAACTGCCGTCTGTGTTTTTGTCAAAAAGTTCCCAATGTGATCAACAACAACATTGAGAGCCTCAAGCACAAAGGTAACCCCCGCCTTCTCAGCAAGAAGCGACATTACTTTCAAATTATCAAACATCGTCAATAACTTTACCGTATCAGAATACTCTTCAAAGAAATCAGCAGCCCATTGAGGATCGTCCGCCAATTCATTCGAATGGATCACCAGTCTTGGAGATCCAAGAAAGTTTGCTGCATCAATTGATTTTTTGATATAGTCAATATATTCCTTCTTTTTCATGGGATCACACATCGAAAAGGGACCATCACCACTCATTGTTGAAAGTGACAAATCACTCTCTTGTAAGAGAGCCTTCACACGAGGTAAGTCCTTATCCTCCCAGCCCCAGAATTCAATATAATCAAAGCCATCCCGCTTTGCTGCAAGAAAACGTTTTTCCCATGGAAGCTCCGTATACAACACTTCAATATTGGCAGATTTTTCCATTCTTATCCTCCTATGTATGACATAACGTGCATAAAACAAAGCATCAAAACATAATATATTGCATTATTATGCATCACAAATAAATATACACAATATATAGTCTATATAATTATTGATATTATAAGGACTTTTTAGCATTGTCAACTGTTTTACTACGCATCATTACGCATCAGAACAAATTAACACTGAGTATTAGTATATGTGATGCGTATTTCATTGACATATGACTGTAGCGCGTTTACAATGAAGAATAACTAAGTGCTTGGAGCTGCATTCTGATTTCAATGAGAGAACTGGCGAAACTGGCCGGAGTAAATCAATCGACTATTTCAAGAAGTCTCAACAATCACCCCGGTGTCTCTTCGAAAACCAGAAACCGAATAGTTGAACTGGCCAAAGAACATGGATACTACACGGACCAGAACTCACCGATAAGACAAACAAAAGAGAAACATGTCATTGCCGTTCTCCTGGCCGACAATTTTTTTACGAACTACAACGACCACTTTCTTGAATCGCTTTTTATTGCCGTCTTTGAGGAAATTGATAATGCAAATTATCTTCCACTAATTGTCTACGATCAATATAAAAGCAAAGGGATAAAAAAAGTTGAGAAGCTCTTGTCGATTGGTAATATTGCAGGAGTCATCATCATAAATCGGGAATATTGCACCGAGATCGACGAGTATTTAAAAAAAGAGCATGTTCCACATATCTATATGCACTACTTTGATAGGACCTCGTCTGCAGAAATTAATATTATTGATATGAACCATTTTCTGGGAGGATATATAGCAACGAAGTATCTACTCGAATTAGGTCATACCAATATCCTTACAGCAACTTCATACGGCCGGGAGTTCGAAGAGCGCAGTTCTGGTTTTACAAAGGCCATGAATGATGTCGGTATAACAGTATCAAAAAATGATGTTATGTATGTAGATCATAATTTTGATGCCGGCTATCGTTTCGGCCTCAATTATAAAGAAAAGCTTAGAGAATACAGCGCATTATTCATACAAAACGATTTAGCCGCCATCGGATGTATTAGTGCCCTGTATGACGAGGGGATAAGCATTCCCCAAGATCTTTCCGTTATCGGATATGATGATATCGATGCGGGAAGGTTTTGTCGACCGACCCTCTCAACTGTACGCCAGTCTGTTCGGGAACTCGCAAAGGCAGGAGTTAATCGCATCACCCATCTTATAGCATCACAAGAGACAAGCCTCATGCAGGTCTTTTTGCAACCAAAACTTATCGTAAGGGAATCTACAACACAAAAGCGAAAATCATAACATGAATAAAAAACAAATCAAGACACCAAAGGAAAATATTTATCTCTGGTCGGTAGCCTTAATCGTTTGCACCATCGCATG
Source organism: Sediminispirochaeta smaragdinae DSM 11293 (assembly GCF_000143985.1). Classification (GTDB taxonomy): domain Bacteria; phylum Spirochaetota; class Spirochaetia; order DSM-16054; family Sediminispirochaetaceae; genus Sediminispirochaeta; species Sediminispirochaeta smaragdinae. The sequence goes on from NC_014364.1 coordinate 2,762,899, forward strand.
GGGAGGGATTCATCCCGCAACAAAGAGTCTCCTGATCAATAAAGTCAATCCATTTCTTGTCGCCTTCCTAAGATTTCTTGTCGCATTGTTAACTACTCTTCCATTCTTTATAACCGATTCGAGAAAGCGCCCACGCCCATCCATAAAAGATACCTTGATACTTTCAGGAATTGGTATCTTCGGGGTAGGATTCTTCTCTCTCCTTCTTTCTTTTGGGCTGGAATTAACAAATGCCACGAGCAGTTCCATCCTTATAAACTCCCAGCCAATCTATGCTGCCATCCTTTCTGTCATATTTCTTAAAGAGAATTTCACCTTAAGGCACCTTTTCGGAATCATCCTCGGATCGATAGGCATCCTCTTCGTTGCAACCAGGGGGACCTTTTCCTCGATTGGAATTGGAGACGATTATCTTATAGGGAACGTACTGTGCATCCTCGGCTCCCTCTGTATAAGTGTATACTATGTAGCCCTTAAGAACTATATACGCACATTCGGCAGCATTATTCCAACCTTCATCTCCACTGCGTCGGGAACTGTGGTGCTTCTCGTCGTTGCCATTGCAGGAAAGAGCGATTTCCATGAAGTAATAGAGATGGGATGTACCAACTGGATGCTGATTCTTTTTATCGGTGTTATAGCAACGGGTTTTGCGAATATTGTCTTCAATCAATCACTCCATGCAATAGGCGTTATCAGAGCTACAGGCTTTAAATTCATGGTTCCCGTATTTGGAGTCATCCTTTCGGTTCTCCTGTTGGGGGAACGGGTGAATATTTGGGTCTATACCGGTATCGTCATCGTCCTTGTCGCCATTTATTTTCTTCAAACAGGAAATCTAAAAAAATCTCGATAGGATGGACCTTTATCATCCCAATATAGTAGTATGCGTCAATGAAACACTACCCCTCATATACTAAAAACCCAATGTACCGCTACCTGCTTCTTTTGGTAATCGCAGTCGCCATCGGTTTCCAAGGCTGGAGAACTCTTTTCAATAATTATGCTGTTGACGTTGTTGGCATTAATGCCTTTCAGATGGGCGTAATTCAATCAGTCCGGGAGATCCCGGGGTTCCTCACCTTTTTCGTGGTCTATCTGCTGATATTCTGTAGTGAGTATCGTTTTGCCGCCATTTCTGCTGCTCTCCTTGGTCTTGGTGTTTTACTGACGGGATTCTTTCCATCACATACCGGACTTATAGGCACAACAATATTGATGTCCGTTGGAATGCACTTTTTTGAAACAACAAAACAATCTCTAACCTTGCAATATTTCGAAAGCAGAAGAATCCCAAATGTCCTTGCAAGTTTCGCCGCCTATTCGGCATTGGCAAATATCTCCATAGGTATTTTGATCTGGGTTCTATCCAAATTTTTACCGCTTCATGATCTTTTTTATATCATCGGAGGATTATTAATCCTCGTAAGTCTGTTTGCATTAACACAGAAGCCGGTAGAGACAATTCTTTATCCACAAAAAAAGCACCTTCTATTCCGAAAACGTTATTGGCTTTTTTACCTTCTCAATTTTTTTAGTGGTGCCCGCCGCCAGATATTTGTGGTGTTTGCGGTCTTTATCATGGTTGAAAAGTACCATTTTTCTGTGGCATATATTACCGCACTATTCGTATTGAACAACATCATCACCTATTTTCTTAGCCCCATCGTAGGACGCGCCATCGGAAAATTTGGAGAACGCTTCATGCTTACCGTTGAATACGGAACGCTTCTGTTTGTTTTTGCCGGCTATGCTCTCATTGAAAATTCATGGGCAGCCACAATTTTTTATATAATCGATAATGTTTTTTTCAGTTTCGCAATCGCCCTGAATACCTATTTTCGCAAACAGGCCGATCCGGCCGATATTGCACCATCAATGGCCGTTGGATTTACCATTAACCATATCTCGTCGGTTGTTGTCCCCATCTTTGGAGGCATCCTTTGGATGTATAATTGGAGAATTCCGTTTATTGTTGGTTCAGTAATTGCCCTGTGTTCTCTTATTTTGTCACAATTCATAAAAAATCAGTAACAATTTGCCGCAAAACCGAAAAGTAGCTATCATGTAATATAAAGAGGTACATAATTGCTTTTCAAAAGCAAGGCCTTTATCGGACTAACGGGGGCATTCTGCGGCGCCTTTTTCCTCTCATTCCTCTCTGGTTTTCAAAAAATGCTTATTCATGCTCCCATCTCCCCTCAAGGCTTTATTGTTCCGACATTATTCGGCGGTTTCACCGGAACATTGATCGTACTTTGGACACAACGCTTAAAAGAGGCAAACATCACCCTCCAAGCTTCCAATAACGAAAAAGAACTTCTTTTGAGAGAATTACATCATCGTGTAAAAAATAATTTACAATTAATATCAAGTATCATTCATCTCTCCTCTTGCTCCCCCGAAGTTCGGCAGGAAAAAGAACAAACTTCCAACATAGAATCACGTATACTCATAATATCGCATATTCAGGAATCAATGTATCAGAAAGAATCCTTGGGCCAGGTATCAATAGCCCAATTAATAGATACCGTTATCAGTTTTTGCACCATGAGCTTTTGTAGGAAAGATATTTGTATAACAAAACAGATACCGGTTGAAGAAGTCTGTTCCACTCCTGTTCCCCTAGGCTTACTTATATATGAACTCTTCTCCAACTCGATTATACACGCTTTTCAGGCATCGACACCTTCGCCCAGCATCACAATAGCAGTAACGCGGGAAACGATTTCGACGCTATTACTGCGGTTTAGCGATAATGGGCAGGGATTTTCATTCGATCCCCAATTTTCTCAGGAGGGAGCAGGTATAGGTCTGCAACTTATCACGGCTTTGAGTCGACAACTTAATGGAACGTTTGCTATATGTTCAACACCTCGTAATGGAATGAATTTCACGCTGCGCTTCCCTACTGTTCCGAATTCCGGTGATTTTTAGGATAAACGCCTGATGTGATCGGCAACGGTAAAGCAGGAATAAGGGAGGATATTCATTTACCACCTGCTTTCCAAACAGTAGCTACTCCAACAGGAAAATCTCAACACGCCTGTTTTTCTTCCGACCTTCCTCGTTATCATTAGAAGCAACAGGCTGAGTTCCCCCAACCCCATCATAAAGAAATCGACTTTCATCGAGGCCTCGCTGAGACAATTCAGAGATAATGCGTCTGGCCCGATCTACAGAAAGTTCTTTCTGGCTCTCTTTCGTTCCGACATCGGCTGTGTGCCCGACGACAAGAAAGGATGTGTCACGAATTTGTGATAAAACCCGAGCGAGTTCATCGAGACGAGAGACCTCTTGAGGAAGGATTTCCGCCTCATCAGGCTTAAAATGGATGTTGGGAAGCGTAAGCACCACCCCCTCAGAACGCTCTTCAACAAGAATGGAGGTATCATCATCTCGGTCACTACCATCGGAACCTGCTTCATGGACAGCAGTGTTCCCTTCACTCAGATCCGCGATCATTCGATTGAGTGATGCCCCATCAACTCCCGTATACCAAATAAGCCGAAAGCCTTCTTCATCGCTTGTCGTTCCATCATCCGCAACCGTACGCCGTATAATCCGTTCTTTCGAGAAAAGCCCACCCTCCTGATCAAGATACAGGAGCATCTCTCCCTTTACTGTCCCAAAGAGCTCATGAAGGGAAGTAACATCTTGCATTCCGGAAGTCTGGTAGGGTTTCAGCCTGAGAGAGTATTCATAATTAATAGCCATGACAGGGCGCTCTTCGTACGATCGATTTCCCGTTATGCGATATGTAACCATGGTGGGCACAGGTATCTGTTTTCCTTCCCAGAAAAGAGAATCCTGGGCAGGGGCCGACCATGTAGAAACCTGATCTTCATCATCTTTTGGGAAACAGGGGATATTCATTCTAACAGGGGGGAGCGCACCACTTCGAATCCGCATTTCCCCTGAATCATCAATAGTAAAGGCCGTTCGATAGTTGATCTCAAGAGGTACGGCCTGATAGGTTTGCTCACGTCTCAGAGCTCCTGTCCCAAAATAGACACCCTCATACTGAGGCGGGTAAGAAGCCTCCGACCTAAAAAAACTTCCATGAATCTCCCTGCTGAGGAACCCCTTATATGCCCCATCCGTCCGTACCGAATAATCTTCTCGAATGGTGACGGTATAGCGGTTTGAACGATGGAATCCTCCGGCCTGCATAGATTGTCCATATAGGCAGAGCAAAGAGTTCGGCCACAAAAAGATGAGAAGTAAAAAAAGAGGGCCTTTCCAAGAGAAAAACCCTCTCAACATAGTACCTTCGTATCGAGACATACGAACCGGCTTTCAGAACTTACCAGTTATCCTGCATATCATCGATATCCCGATGCTCTTCGGCAAAAAGATCGGTGGTTGCACGAAGGTCATCGAAATAGATATAGTAAGAACCGTAGGCTTCCTTTGGATCACAGTCAATGGTGAAACCTTCGATCTTTATCCCCATCTTATTATTGTAGTGATAATCACGCTGAACAATAGAAGTCGGAATTGCAACAGTAAGCTTCTTCCAACCGGTAAAGTTCAATTTACCCATGGTCACTTCGGCCCTATTCCCGAAATGATCAGACAGGAGCATCTTTAAAACGTGAGGGCTGTTTCGTCCCACGACCCAGACACTTACGGTCTTACAGATTCCTTCCACAGGCATGGGACGAACAGGGGTAAGCGTGAACTGGCTGTTACCACGCTTGAAATACTCAACCTTAATACCAAGAACATTACTATCATCTTCGGTAATCCCGGCCTCAGTTTCCGCCTCAAGCGGCTCCTTATCGATGGGAGAACCGGCAAGTCTTCTCAAGGTTACAAGTCCCTCATCCTTTGACATCGAAGCAGACCAGAAACCGGCATCTTCGAATTTGGAAATAGAGACCTCTTTCAACTTCTGCTGTGCCGTATCAACCCCGATTTCCGCAGGATTCGGTTCTCCGGCATCTGAAGTTGCCGACTGTGCAACGACAACCATCGGAACGACGGCTACCGCTATCAGCATGAAAAGCAATTTTCCTGCTAACTTCGTTTTTCTGGTCCTCATTATTACTCTACCCCTCCCCAAACTTCATCGACTTTCTCGGGATCGGTCAACTCATCACCGTCGAAGCGCGAAACAAAAACATCGGTAAGTACCTTTATCTGGTCAAGATAAAAGTAACAATCATTCACATTTTCCAACGGCTTTGTCCAGAGAACAACCTTAACAAGCTGCAAACCCTCAAGATAGGGAGCATAATTTCTCGACTGAGGGATGTAAGAAGGGATATCCACAGTTAGGTTCTTCCACCCGGTATAATTCAGACTGCCGAGATTCAGAACATGAACGACTCCCCGCGGGTCCATGATATGGACCTCCAGGTAGTAATCGAAATCAGAGCCCCACGCCCAAAGGTCGATATTCTTCACACGACCGGGGATGGAAATCGGATTAGGAACCGTATCCCCATTCTCATCTTGGGTAACAGGAATAAACTCTATGTAGTTATATCCCTTCCTGTCAAACTTAAAATAAGCGCCAAGGGCCTGCAGATCCAAACCCTCCCGATTCGCTCCGTAAAGCGCTTCAGGCCACGCTTTCACATAGGTCTGCTTCGGGAACCCTTCGGTGACAAACTTACTTCCCTGAACCAACCAATCGGTGGTCCTCGTTTCCGGATCAAATGATTCCAGAACGTGGGAAACCAGGTTTTCTGTCTGCTCATCAGCACAAAGCAGGGAGGGCGCAAGAAGAATCAACGCCGAAAGGCACAGAAACAGCAGGACGCCTCGTTTCATTCCTAACTCCTTTTTATCTAGCAAAAAATCATCGCATATCAGTAAACAGAATTATATTTCTTCACATATTCTTTGTCAAACCATTTTCCCGAAAGGAAAAATCAATAGAGTAAGGCCAGTTATGGGGTCCGCACTTCTTGACCCCAACGTATCTCCTTGATTAGAGTGATATCATCAGGTTAATTGAATTTATATGAGGAGCGTATCATGATTTCCTACAAAACATTGGGTCTGTCGAACACGAAAGCGATGTTTGCCGGAGCCATCGACGGCGGTTATGCCATTCCCGCCTACAATTTCAACAATATGGAGCAGCTGCAAGCCATTATTGCTGCTTGCGTCGAAACGAAATCGCCGGTAATCCTGCAGGTTTCTTCCGGTGCCAGAAAATATGCGAACTCCACCTTGCTGAGATTTATGGCACAGGGGGCCGTCGAGTATTCTAAAGAACTCGGTTATGAGGTACCAATAGCGCTTCATCTCGACCATGGCGATAGTTTTGAACTTTGCAAAGATTGTATCGATAGCGGATTCTCTTCCGTCATGATCGACGGCAGCCACCTTCCCTATGATGAAAACGTCGCTCTTACCCGTAAGGTTGTCGAATATGCTCATAAGCAGGCCGACTATGTTACCGTGGAAGGCGAGCTTGGCGTCCTTGCAGGCATCGAAGATGCGGTTGTAGCGGAAAAATCAACCTACACCCGTCCCGAAGAGGTAATCGATTTTGTCAAGAAAACCGGAGTGGACAGCCTTGCAATCAGCATCGGTACCAGCCACGGAGCAAATAAGTTCACACCGGAGCAGTGTACCAGGAATGCAGACGGGGTCCTTGTTCCCCCTCCCCTTCGCTTCGATATCCTTGAAGAGATTGAAAAGAAGCTTCCCGGTTTCCCCATTGTGCTTCACGGTTCTTCTTCTGTTCCCGTAGAATACGTAAAACAGATTAATCAGTACGGTGGAGCATTAAAGGATGCAGTTGGAATCCCGGAAGAACAGTTGCGTAAGGCGGCAAAATCCGCCGTATGTAAAATAAATATCGACTCAGACGGTCGGCTCGCCCTGACGGCAGCGGTTCGAAAGGTTCTGGCGGAAAAACCTGCGGAATTTGATCCGAGAAAGTATCTTGGACCAGGTCGTGACGAACTGAAGACAATGTACAAACGAAAGAATATCGAGGTTCTTGGCTCGGCAGGCCACGCTTGATCGATTTCCACTAACGAAGGGAAAGGGGCTGTCTGATTGGACAGTCCCTTTTTTTGTAGCACCACTGTATAATGGGTATGTCATATTGCCGATGCAGGCGAAAGCGTTTATGTCAAAACAGTATTAAATCACCGTATCAACAGGTGATACATCGTCCTCCAAAGGAAGAGGAAGATGCCGAAGCCGAAAAGAGGGCAAGGCTGCCCTGATCGCAAATTGTATCATAAGGAGCGAAGCCGCCAGAATAAGGATGGCAAGTATCGATGCAAAAAGATGCTGATTGATCAAAACGAAAGAGGGGCCCAAGGCGATGAAAAAAGAAACTGCGAGGACTCCTATAACGGAGAGGACCCATCGTTTGCCTCCCTCAAGCTGAACGAAGAGAAGCGAAAAGGCCCAAAGAAATATCATACGGGCAACAAGTGCAAGTGGAAGGAAAAAAAGTGCAAAACCGTTATACTGCTTAAACCAAAAAACCGCTTCAACACATCCCGAAAACATCGAAACAACGACAGCATAAAGCAAAGAGGCAAACAAGAGCCTCTCACCGGACAGGATTCGTTCTCTGGCCGATCTCCACAGGGAAAAACCGATAAAAGCTGCCGCCATCGGAGGCAGGTCAAAAATCAACCATCGCTGTAAGAGATAAGGAGCAAATGCATACGCATTAATTCCCCCGATCCCCCAAAAAATCGAGACTGCCGTACCTATCCAGAACCACAGGAAGGCTCGAATCCCGGCAGGGAAAAAGAGTTTATCCCGATACCAGCCGGGAAAAAGCCAGAACAATAGCATACAGCCGATAATCGGAACGGCAAAAATCAAAAATGTTACCATAACTTCTCGAGGCTATCATAAACCAGCATCGGCTGCAACGGTTCGCTATCACCCTTTGACTCTTTTTGATGTGAATGCTATAGTAGTTTCCACTTTGAGTTGACCGGTTTTCATGTATCCCAAAAGGATATCTGGAAGGGCCGGATTAGTCATGAGGAGGAAGATTGGCTGCGAAAGATTTACGAGTGAACAAGGAGATTCGGGTCCGCGAAGTTCGTCTGATCGATGAAAAAGGAGAACAGCGGGGAATCATTCCGACGATTGAGGCCCTGGAGCTTGCACGCCAGGCAAATGCGGACCTTGTCGAAGTATCACCGAATGCGGATCCGCCGGTATGTAAGATCCTTGATTACGGGAAATACAAGTTTGATCAGGAAAAACGGCGCAAAGAATCAAAAAAGAAACAAAAGCAGATCAAGCTAAAAGAGATTCGCATGCAGCCAAAGATCGAAACTCACGATTTGGAGTTCAAGACCAAACATATTAAGACCTTTCTCGAAGAGGGAAATAAGGTAAAGGTAACCATTCGTTTCCGAGGTCGTGAGCTTGCACATACCGAATTGGGGAGGGATGTCCTCATGAAGGTAAATGAAATTTTGGAAGAGCTGGAAACCGACTTTTCCATGGATAGGAAGCCCATCATGGAAGGTAGGTTCATGTCTATGATCTTGAGCCCGAAAACGGGTAAGAAATAAACGAGCACAGGTGAGGAATTGATATGCCGAAAATGAAAACCCGCAAGTCCGCGGCAAAACGGTACTCGGTTACCGGGTCTGGCAAAGTCAAGTATAAGAAACAGGGACTTCGCCATATTCTAACAAAAAAATCCACAAAACGGAAAAGAAACCTTCGTCATGCTGGCGTTCTCAGCAAGGCCGAAACCGAAAAGGCGAAGGGCCTTCTTCCCTATAACTTCTAAAGGAGTTTTTTGCCATGCCCAGAGCAGTTGATGGAACACGAAGACATGACCGACGCAAAAAGATAACGCGTCAGGCAAAGGGTTACTGGGGTCGTCGAAGCACCAACTTTCGGACCGCCAAGGATGCGGTTGAGAAAGCGGGCCAATACGCATATCGTGACCGCAGAAGAAAGAAACGGGATTTTCGTAAGCTTTGGATTGCCAGGATTTCTGCCGCTTGCAGAAACGAAGGGATCACCTACTCTCGTTTTATAAACGGTCTCATTAAAGCCGATGTCAGAATCAATAGGAAGGCCCTTTCCAATATGGCTATTGAAGACAAAACGGCGTTCTCCGAGCTTGTAAAGAAAGCGAAAGCGGAGTTGGAGGTATAAGTAATGGTTACCTTCGAGCAGATTCAGCTTCTCGAAAGCAAAGTGCGGCAGGCTGTTGATCTCATTGCTTCTCTGCGGGAAGAAAATGGTGCGCTGAGGAAGACCCTCTCCAACGATGAAAAGCGTATCGAAGAGCTCGAGGTTCTCATCGATTCATTCAAACGTGATCAGGGAAAAATCGAAGAAGGCATCATCAGTGCTTTGCAGCAGCTGGATGCGCTGGAAAGCAGTGCCGTCGAAGTGCAACAGCATGACGGCGAGGCTACTTCGACGGCAGAAGCCCCTATCGAGGAAACCGAAGGAGAATCCCTTCAGCCAGATATCGCAGAACCGGACATCGCAGAAAGCGAAGATGTTGAAGAACCCGCTCCCGACCGCAACGGGGAGCTTGATATCTTTTAATCATCGAATGAACAAGGAACCGTTTCATATTTCCATGTTGGGGTCTTCGTTCGCCGTCAGGACGGATGAAGACCCTCGTTATTTGCGTCAGCTCGTCTCTTTCGTCGAAGAGAAGGTACAACGCATAGAAGAAAACATGGGAAGCAGAGAACCTTTACGTAGCGCCATTCTTTCCAGTATACTAATAGCAGATGAGCTCTTTCAGGAACGAATGAAATCGGAACGGGCCGAAGAGGCAACCGATCGTTTGATCCAATTTCTGGACGAAGAGCTCCCCTAAAAGAGAATACTTTTCCTGCGATGTACGGGAGGGGATCGTCAATCTCTTGGGACAAAAATATAAAACGGGATTCCTTCATTTCGTGGTTGAATTGACCGTCCTCGAGACGGACAGGATTCCACGTTGCGGAAACCCACTTGAACCATTGGGTTCAAGAGATTTTTTCTCCAAGCGGCATCGCGGGTTTTACTATAGGGGATTGGAACTATTATGGCATTGATGACAAGCCAACAGATAAATCGATTTTATCAGCATTACAGGGAGATCGATGTAACCTTTAATAAGGATGTTATCAGAGCTACAGGACTGCTGGCAAAGCACATTTTTCTGAAATTTCTGGGATCACAAATTCCCTGCATTATCTTTTCCGCATCCATGACCGGTGCCAAGGTCATTGCAAATATCTCAAGTGAGACATTTGAACGGCTTCGACAGGCAAACAATCTTGTATCGTTACGTCTTTCCTTTCAGGAAAGTGATAAAAACGATCCTCTTGCCTTTTTCGTCGCATCAAAAATAAGTGGGTTTAACCCTTATAACAAAGAGCATCCCACACTCAATTTTGTTAATCTCGAATTTACCCAGCGCCCGCCGGACGATTTGATAGGAATTCTTGGGACCTTGCTGGAGGCCAGTGTCAACTCGAAGAAGCGAAAAGAAGAACGTATTCAGATCGATGCCAACAGCATCCGGAAATTAGGTCTTACCTCAAAGGCTGGTCAGCTTCGGGTAGAAAGCATCCCTCGCCCCTGCATCATCAGAGACCTCTCATTTTCCGGAGCAAAGGTCGTCGTTTCCGGTGTTGCGAAATTCCTTTTGGGTAAGGAGTGTCATCTTCACCTTGAAACGGTCGAACAACGGGCCTTCAACCTTCCGGCAACCATCGTTAGAAGTGAAGAAGTCGAGGGTAGAAAAGATCTTACAGCAGTTGCCATCCAATTCTTAGAGGAGCAGACTCCCATCGAATATAAAGTCATGCTGAATGATTATATGAAGGCTCGTCCGGTCTCGTCGGCGATGACGAAGAATCAGAAAGAGGCATAGATGGGTGGAAAAGAAGAATTAGAGCGTTTACTGTATATTTCTTTGCCTGAAGACTTTCATCGTTCCATTGGGGACTTTTCCATTGATCCGACTATTATGCTACCCGTCGAAGCCCCTCCTGGCATGGGGGAAGTCGTGGACTTTGCCGACCTTTCTTGGGAGATGATCATTTCGGCCATGTTGAAGATATTGGCATGGGACCCCGCTCACAGCCATGCCGACTACTTCCGAGGTTTTATTCTTGCCCTTCAGCCCGACATTGTTTCAACAATGACGGAGGCGGCCATTATAAAAGCAAAGAGGCTCGATTTCGACCTTGCCGAGGAACTTTTTCTTGCGCTCTCCCGTCTCGATCCACAGGAAGAGAAAACACCCCTTAACCTTGCCCTTCTTTATGAACAGCAGCTTGATCTCTATGTCGATCAGGGACGTATTCCCTTGGCAGAAAACGCCGCAATCAAGGCGATCAATACCTATGAAAAGGCCCTTGCCTCCTTTCCTCAAAGTCCCGGGGTATGTTTCAACGCCGGCTATTTTTTCCTCAAACTGCGTAAGCTTGGAAGGGCAAAAATACTTTTGAGCGACTTTCTCTCCCTTGCTGAGGATAATGATCCTCGTAAGCCCAAGGTGGAAAAGGCTCTTGATGAGCTTGAAAGTAATGATCAACTCGACCGGCTTTTTCATGAAGCATTCGAAGCCATTAAAGAAAAACACGAAAAGGAAGGCATAGAGAAGATCAAGAGCTTTCTCTCTGCGCGCCCCGAAGTTTGGAGTGGCTGGTTCTTGCTTGGCTGGGCTCTCAGACGGAGTGGCGACTATACCGCAGGCAAAAAAGCGCTCTATAAGGCCTTGGAATTGGAAGATAAGGAAGTAGACATCTATAACGAACTTGCCATTTGCCTCATGGAGCTCGGAGAATACGACCAATGCAGGGTTGTGTTGGAAAAGGCCAAGGCCATAGAACCGCAGAATGTCAAGATCATATCGAATATTGCAATCCTCGAGTTAAAAACAGATAACAATGAAGAGGCCCAACGCTGTTTCCGTGAGATCCTGAAAATTGATCCGCAAGATCCTCTTGCCCTTTACTATGCAAAAGATATCGAATAGATTTCACGTGCCTTTGCGGTGATGGATGATCATGTACAGAAGCGTTTACCACCAATATTCCTAACACTACGGAATTTTCTTCATCTTTTTTTCAAAAAAGCTAAAGTTTGACCTTCTCCATGCCGAAGCTTTAGACTGAGGAAAGGTCAAACCGCGGTAAACTGGCCAGTACCCACCTTCCCTCTTCATGTAAAGCATCGGCGGATCCTGAAAGGGTCTTAAGGAAATCTTTTTTGAATTCGCCGAAAAGGAAGCAAGGACGCTTCCGTAACATTCAAGGAGGATGTCACATGATCATTAATCACAACATGAGTGCTGTCTTTTCGCAAAATCGCCTCAAAATTAGTAACAACGCAGTAAGCAAAAACATGGAGAAGCTCTCTTCAGGTCTTCGCATCAACCGTGCAGGCGACGATGCATCGGGTCTGGCAGTATCAGAGAAGATGAGGTCTCAGATTAGAGGCTTGAATCAGGCAAGCAGAAATGCCTCCAACGGCATCAGCTTTATCCAGTCGACCGAAGGATATCTTCAGGAGACTCAGGATATTCTGCACCGCATGAGAGAGCTTTCTGTGCAGTCCGCAAATGGTATCTACTCCGACGAGGACAGAATGCAGATTCAGGTTGAAATCAGTCAGCTGGTTGATGAGGTCGACCGAATTGCCAGTCATGCACAGTTTAACGGAATGAACATGCTTACCGGCCGTTTTGCCCGGGAATCGGGAGAAAATACCGTTACAGCCAGTATGTGGTTCCATATCGGGGCCAATATGGATCAGCGGGAACGGGTTTTTATCGGTACCATGACCAGTGCCGCACTCGGTGTGCGAAATATCGGGACCAATGAAATTTTAACCATCGAGACCCCCGAAGATGCAAACCGGGCAATCGGGACCCTGGATTCCGCTCTCAAGAGCGTAAACAAGCAGCGGGCCGATCTCGGCGCTTATCAGAACAGGCTCGAACATGCGGTTAAAGGCATCGATGTTGCGTCCGAAAACCTCCAGGCGGCGGAAAGCAGGATTAGAGACACCGACATGGCCGATGAGATGGTGAAATATACCAAGAACCAGATCCTTGTTCAGGCAGGAACGGCTATGCTGTCCCAGGCAAACATGAAAACGCAGTCAGTCTTGCAACTTTTCGGATAGAGGGCTACACTATAAGTAGTAATCCTATCCCGTAGGATCTTTGAAAACAATCCCTCCGGGTGTCGGAGCGTAGAGTTACCCGATCTCCTTTTAGGAGGTCGGGATTACTCCTCGTTTTTCTGCATGAAGGAAGCGAACGGGGCAGAAGAGGCGCGAACTTATTCTTCTGTTTTCCTTCTCAAACGACACCGAATCGTTGAAGGCAAAGGATGCCTTCGTTAAATATCAAGGAGGGTTTATGATTATTAACCACAACATGAGCGCCATGTACGCAAACAGAAGTCTTAGCGTACGTAACAGTGAGGTGCAAAGCAACATCGAAAAGCTCAGCTCCGGCATGCGTATCAACAGGGCCGGCGACGATGCTTCAGGTCTTGCGGTATCCGAAAAAATGCGGGGCCAGATCAAGGGGCTTAATCAGGCTACACGGAACATCGAAAATGGTGTCTCCTTCATCCAGGCAACGGAAGGATACCTGCAGGAAACTCAGGATATACTTCATAGGCTGAGAGAACTCTCGGTACAGTCGGCAAACGGCATCTATACAGACGAAGACAGAATGCAGATTCAGGTCGAAGTCAGTCAGCTGGTCGACGAAGTCAACAGAATCGCCAGCCATGCACAGTTCAACGGTATGAACATGCTTACCGGTCGGTTTGCACAGAACGGAGAACAGGTCATGCAGTTCCAGGTCGGGGCCAATATGGACCAGAGTGAAAGAATTTACATCGGCACCATGACTGCACAGGCGCTCGGACTTCAAGGGTCGCAGGGAACCGAAGAGATGATTTCGATCACCTCGGTAGACTCTGCAAATATGGCTATCGGCCAACTTGATACCGCCCTCCGTCAGGTCTCGCGTCAGCGAGCCGATCTTGGCGCATATCAGAACCGCTTTGAGACAGCCAGTCAGGGTGTATCTATCGCGGCCGAAAATCTTCAGGCTGCCGAAAGCCGAATCAGGGATGTCGACATGGCTTCGGAAATGGTTGATTACATGAAAAACCAGATCCTTACGCAGGCCGGCACCGCGATGCTTGCTCAGGCAAATACAAAGACCCAGTCGGTACTTCAGCTTTTTTAAGTATACCGTTCTTTTTCGGATGAGATTCCTGGACGTTTTCTCATCCTTTTTTCGGACAGGGGAGGCCGCGCCCCTTCCCTGTCTTTTTTTCTAAAGAGGTGGTTCTTATGGAACTCGACATACAGAATCTATCGAATAACGCTGCTCGAATGGAAACGATCCGTAGAAACAGTGAAGCGGCCCAGGCCATGAAGGCTAAGGCGAAAGCTCAGCGTATTGCGGAAGAACAAAGCAAAAAGGAAGCTGCAGCCGCGCCAATTTCTGAAAAAGATGCGGAAGGTTATTTGAAAGATATTCTCCGGATGACGAGTCTATTCGATCGTAAACTTAAATTTATTCTCAACCGCGATCTCGGTACCATAGTAGTAAAGGTGGTGGACCGACAAACCGATAAGGTGATCAAGGAGATACCCCCGGAGGAACTTCAGCGGCTTCATCGCAGGATGAAGGAGGCCATCGGCCTTCTGATCGACGAGGAGATCTGAAAGGTCCCCCTTGTTTCGGGGGCTTTTACAAGGCATGTCTGATTTATCGATACCGGGCGTAAATAGTAAATATAAGACAGATGAAATGATCAAGGCGATCATGGATGCCGAGCGTATCCCCCTCAATCGCCTTGAAGATCGAAAAGAAGAGTATAAGCAGCAAAAAGATGCCTGGCAGGTGATCAATAGAACCATTGATCGCTTTCGGGATAGTGCGAAAAAACTCTACGGCTTTCAAAACCCCTTTCAAAATCTGATTGCCGGTTCCTCTCAAGAAAATGCACTCACGGCAACGGCGGGCCGTCAGGCCGAAGAAGCGACAAGTTCCGTGGAGGTCATACAAGCGGCTTCCGCCGATCGCTTCGCTAGCGATTCACTACCGAATGACTATCATGTTCCGGAGGGAACATATAGATTTCGGATAGGAGACGAAGAGGTATCAGTAAAATTCCGAGGCGGCGACCTTGATTCTTTTGCACAGGCGATAAACCGCCGGGGAACAGGTCTTCTTGCGGCTTCGGTGGTACGGGACACCTTTGATACAAAGGTAATGGTGATCAACAGCTTGAAAACCGGTGAGGAAAACAAGCTGCTCTTTGATGATGCAACCAAAGCCCTTGCCCTTGATATGGGAATGCTGGAAGAACCGGTAGAAGACAGCTTCTCGCTGACACCCAATAAAACGGCAGAGCCAGGAGAGCGTCAGACAGTAGATATCAATCATGCGCTGACGGGTAAGCAGCAGCTCTCGGTCACCTACACGGTCGAAAACCTACCGAAAGAGGCGTACTCACCCCCATCCCCACCCAGCGGACCATCACTCTCTCCTCCCGAGGGGCTCACCTACGAAGGAATTACCATCCAGAACAGCGAAAGCCAGGTTGAAGTGCCCCCATGGCAGCCTCCGCCTCCCCCACCCTACAGCGAATCAAAGGATATTTTTTCGATTGACGGGAACGCTTTATCACCGATCTCCGGTGAGGATACCGAAGCAACAATCGTATTGGGGAGAAACGAACTTTCCGATTTTCCAAAAAAACTGGAAATCGACAACGGGGGAAATACCAATCGGAGGATTACTGTCAAAAAGATAGCCATCACCGATCCTGAGGTTAGAGGGGATGCATCCCCGGCACATGCAATATCTGCCGCTTCAGATTCGATCATCAAAATCGAAGGAATCGAGGTCAGGCGGCCGGATAACGAGATTGATGATGTGATACCCGGTATTACTCTTCATATACAGGCCCCTTCCGACGGGCCCGTGGATATTCATATAGAACCCGACCGCGAAACGATCAAAAACGATATCATAGCCTTTGTCGGCAGCTACAACCAGCTTCTAACCCGCATCAATATCATGACCGATACAAATGAATCGATCATAGATGAGATCGAATATTTCACCGATGACGAACGAAAAACTGCACAGGATCAACTCGGAATCTTTCAGGGGGACACCACCTTTATGCAGTTGAAAAATAGGCTGCAGCAGTTGATCATCACACCCTACAAAACCAGTGCAGACAATCGACTTTCCATGCTCAATCAGATTGGGATATCGACCAACAGTTCAGGCTTCGGCGGCGGGGTGGATCAAAAAAGGCTGCGCGGTTACCTTGAGATCAACGAAGCAAAGCTTGATGAGGTATTGAAATCCGACCTCTTACCCGCAATCAAGGAACTTTTCGGAAGGGACAGCGACGGGGATCTTGTCGTGGACTCTGGTGTCGGCTATGCTATGGATCAATATACCTCCTACTATACCCAAACAGGAGGCTTAATTGCGACCAGGGTATCGGGGCTAAATGAACGAATAGATGATACCGATGATGATATTAAGGAAATGGAAGACGATTTAGAACGCAAAGAGCAGCAGCTCAAGGTGAAATACGGACAGATGGAGAGTGCCCTGAGTACTATGCAGGAAAACAGCCGTGCCTTGAATAATTTAAACAACTCCGGGCAGTAAAGCACTATACATGAAGGAGAATGGGGTGCAAATTCTGGTTAACAGTGTTCCTTTCGATGTGACGATTGAAGATGAACAGACGATAGGGGAAGTTGTCGCCGGCATATCAGGGTGGCTAAAGGGAAATGAGTATTCAATAACGGGAATTGAGATCGACGGGAAACGTGCCGACCTATTGGACAAAGAGAGCTGGAGAAATATCTCCATCGACTCGCCTAAAACCATCAATCTCGTGGCTTCATCCTTTCTGGAGCAGAGAAATGAACACCTAACGATTCTTCTGGATTACATTATCATGTTTAAGCAGGCTCTTGCTTCGGCAAATCTTGAGATTGTTCAGCAATTGCTTGCCGAATACGGTCCCGTTAGGGGTTCTGTCGATCCTCTTATCAATCCGGGAGAATCGGGTGAACCACTTGCCGCTCGCTTTGATCAACTCCTCGCCGCATCAGGTCTGGCACTGGGTAAACCTGGGCCTCAGGCTCTCGCTTTGATTGATTTTTTCAGAAATCTGGAAGTACTCATCAGAGACCGTCTCGACGAAGTTCAGAATCCCAGAAAGGAACTTGACAATGCGGTTGCTGCACTTCGGGAAATCGTTCCCGTCCTGGAAGATCTTCCTATATTACTTCAGACGGGAAAGGACTCCGAGGCCATGCAGCAGATTGTCACCTTTACAGAATTGTACGGAAAGTTGACGCGCCTTTTTCCCTACCTAAAGGCTTGCTGCGATATTGACGTGCTCGAAGAGAAAGAGTCCCTACGAGTCGGCACGCTCTATCGGGAACTTAATCCCATTCTTGCAGAACTTACCGATGCCTTCGATTCTTCAGATGCCGTGCTCATTGGCGATCTGGTCGAATATGAAATAGCTCCTCGTATCTCCGGCCTCTGTACGGAGATAGAATCCGTTCTTAAGGAGAATGAAGCGGGATGATGTGGGAAACAACACTTCCTCTTTTGCAATTTGTTCCCACAATCAAAAAAAGCGACCCCAGAACGACTATTATAGGGGTTATCGTTGTCGTAGTTTTTTTTGGAATTCTGCTTCTTGTCGGCGGCAAAGGCGGTGGCGGAACCAGATCACGAACCGCAAGTAGGGGAAGCAAACGTACATTCAAGCGGCATGCACAGGCTCGAGGTCTCAATAAGAGAGAAAGTACGCTTCTCATGCAGATAGCACAGGGATCAAACACCTCTCCTTTGCGTTTACTCCAAAGCGGTCAAAGTCTTGATCTTGCATTAAAAAAGACATTTTCCAGTATTGAAACGGACCCGCATCCAGGTGTGGATAAGGAAGCAAGGAAGCTGGAGCTCTACAGGATCAAGCAGAAACTCGAACGCTCAGGAGGAGGAGGGACGGGTAATTACGGCTCATCAAAGCAGATTCCTCTGGGCCAGGCTCTCACAATTCAGGACGAGGCTGGAAATCGATTCCAATCCAAGATAAACGGCAATCTCCAAAAAAATCTCAGCCTGACAGTTCCTGTTGATAATCGCGGTAACCAGATACGCTGGAAAAAATGGACCAAGGTGAAGGTCTTTTTCTGGCGCTCGAACGGGCAAGGCTACAGCTTCGAGAGCAAGGTCCTCGGCTATAACCAGTTGAGGGGAGTTTCAAGTCTCTTCATTCAGCATGCAGGAAAAATCAAGAAAGAGCAGCAACGGCGTTACCGTAGGCGAGAAATGAGTCGACCGGCCTACTTTTACCCCATCAGGGTCTTGGCAGCAGGAAGCGGAAAAAATATGGAAAAGAAGGCGGTTGTCGAGCATAAGCGTGGTACCCTCGGCACGATCAACGATATCTCCGCCGGAGGCTGCGCAATGAAGAGCAACTATCCCCTTGGAACGGGCGAATTGATCAAACTCGAATTTGAGACAGGCCGGGGATCAAACCAAGTCGTGGTGTATGGGAAGGTGCGGAGTCTTTCAAGGCTTCGGCCCATTGGAGGCATTATGCACATCCAATTCACCCGGATGAGCAGAAAGCACCTCAATCGAATCAACTCCTACGTCTACGGACTTGAAGATTCCGTCGCGAAAAAACGTTAACCGATAATTGACCAAGACCGGCGATTTCTCCTACAGTATAGCACTATGCAGGTGTTAGGACTAAAAGAGATCCGCAAAAAGGATTTAGCCATCCTTTATCGACGGGAATTTACCGCAGTAGCTTCAATTAAGCATATAGGGACAGAGGTGCAGGATAAGCGTGTCAGCTTTAGTATCGAACACCTTCCCACAGGCGGAACGCATATAGCTGTTTCCTTCCTCGATCACATTGATTACCCTCTTCTGCCGGCAATCAAGAGCATGAAGGCGTATATTGCCGAACAGGAACGTGAGGGAAGACTCTCCTGAACGGAAAAACAGATGAAAGAGCATAAAACATCAAGTGGCGAACAGACGCAAGCCTTGGGGGCCGACTTTGCGGCAGGCCTTAGCCCCGGGGCTGTCGTTTGTATGCACGGCCCTCTTGGTGCAGGAAAAACGACCTTTATACAAGGCGTTGCCTCCTTCCTGGGGATACAAGAAGCGGTGACGAGCCCGACATTCACCATTGCCTCTGCGTACGAAGGAAGCCTGCCCCTTTATCATATCGACGTCTATCGCATTGATTCGGTCGAAGAGTTTGAACTGTTGGGACTCGAAGAGTATATCTACGGCAAGGGGCTTACCTTTATCGAATGGAGCGAAAAGGTGGAAGAGGCCCTTCCCTCGAGGCTCATTCATATCACTATCGGCATCAATGACGATGGGACACGTACCATCGTCATTGGCGAACCTGAGGAGGAGCCGTGAACATCCTTGCCTTCGATACAAGTGGAGAGGTCTTGTCTATCAGACTTGAAACCTCCCGGACCATACGAAACCTTGTCATAGACGGTGCCCTTCACCACGCGGAACGGCTCATGCCTGAGATCGACGAGATGCTAAAAAAGGAGGAACTCTCCGCCGATAAGCTCGACCTCATCGTTACTTCCCGGGGGCCCGGCTCCTTTACCGGTCTGCGTATCGGCATGGCGACCGCAAAAGGGATAGCTGTGGGAGCACATGTTCCCCTCGTTTCGGTTTCCACCCTCGATGCCATGGCCTGGGGCAAAAAAGATATTGCCACGGCAGTCTTACCGCTTATCGATGCCAGAAAGGGGCGTTTTTACTGTGCGCTCTACCTCTCTGGAGAACGGGTTACCGACTACCTGGACCTTGATGCTGAAAAGATACAGGGTATCATTCGGGAAAGGATGGAGAAGAGAGAAAGCGAGCTTCTTCTCACCGGCCCCGGGGCAGATCTATTCCTTGAACAGATAAGCTCCTCTCCCCTTTGGATGCTCGATCCTTATCGGAGAGAAGGAGTCGGCCTTGCCCTGGCGCGCTGTGGTGAAAACCACTATAATCAGAGGGGAGCCGACAAGGAAGGGACAGGCCCCTTCTATCTCCGACAAAGTGAGGCGGAGTTGTCGCGTAAAAAATAGACAGAAGAGGGGGCTCATCACGAACGGCAGTGATATCCGACAGGTAGAAAGTATCGGAGATCTCGAAGAGCTTACAGAAGTCGAAGAGCTAGACGAGATAGCCTCTTCCCTTTCCCCTCATCTCGACATTTCCGATTTGAATACTTCGTCAATGCTGGCGCATACTGTTTTGCCTTGTGCAGTAATCGACGAAACCCTTCATGTCCGGTGGGCAAACCCCGCCTTTTTTTCCTTCTTTACCGACAGCAGCCCCGGTGTGGGATTGGGGAAGCTCCTTTCTCCGACGCTTTCGGCTGAGGCCGCCACACTCCTTCTTGCCGAACTGCGAAGCAAAGAGTTGCATTATTCTACCAAGAAAGGGCTCTATCTTCCGAGCAAGCTGAAACTCCCGGTAGAGTTGAACCTCCTTTTTTCCCCTGTCAGAAAAAAGGAGTCAAAAGAAGTGCCGGAATTCTGGATCATGATGGTGGACGATGTGACCCATGAACATCGGACACTGCTTAGGGGTACCTTTCTTAGCCTTTTGGAGGCGTCGAAGCTAAAGGATAACGACACGGGATACCATATTAAACGTGTCGGCGAATATGCCAGACTACTTGCCACGTCCATGGGTGATGATTCTGCTTTTTCGGAGCAGGTCACTCCCGGATTCATCGATGATATCTATTTTCTTGCACCTATGCATGATGTAGGGAAAATCGGTACGCCCGACGATATTTTAAACAAAGAAGGCCCTCTGGATGCACGAGAATGGATAATCATGAAAGAGCATACCATCAACGGTGCCTATATTCTCAATTCGTATCCCAATATCATGGCAAAACAGATTGCTCTTCACCATCACGAACGATGGGATGGCAATGGATACCCTTATAGCCTTGCTGGAGATATGATACCTCTTGCGGCAAGAATCGTAACAGTCTGTGATGTCTACGATGCGCTGCGTATGAAAAGGAGCTACAAAGATCCCATTCCTCACGAAACATCTTGTTCAATTATCCTGCAGGGTGCAGGAACTCAATTCGATCCTGCGATTATAGCACACTTTAAAAAGCTGCGTGACCGTTTTGCCGAGGTACATGACCACTTTGATGATGAGTTTTCCTGAGGATTCTTAGGACTTATCGGAAGGGTTCTTTTTTTTTCCGGCAAAAAGATCGATTTCAGGGAGATCCGTAACATTCGACGTAGCGGCAGCCCGGTTTTCTTCCTGTATGGCCTCAAAGACCTCATGGCGGTAGACCTTGACGTTTCGCGGGGCCTCTATGCCCAGCTTAACCTGATCACCACGAATATCGACAACCGATATCTCAATTGAGTCTCCGATGATAATCCGCTCATTGACCTTCCGTGCAAGGATCAGCATGCCGCATTCCTTTGCCCGGCAAACTCATCCATGATCAGATGCTTGGTACGCCAGTTTGTGTCGCCCGCGATTGCCTGCCGTGCGACCCTCGTTTTTCTGTTGATAATGATAGGCCCCTGAAGATTCGCCGTCATACCGCTGTGATTGTTCGGTGGTATGGTAACGATGGTGAAAAGCAATAGATCATCGTCATCGCTTCCTTCAAGCCCAATCTCATGGTACTCATCGCTCGAAAGAACAGGATCGTAATCGGGACGAAAAATGAAGGGACTAATCAGGACAAAGGCAATCTCGGGGACATCGATCGACTGAAGCCAATAAAAGGGTTGCTGGATGGCATCGAGCAACACATAACGCTTGAGGGTTTCAAAGCCGAATATGCCCGTAGGAAAACTGATCAGTTGCCGTTCATCAACATCGATAAGGCCGTAAGGCTTGGTTTGTACTTTCATGTTACCGTCTCCTTTCTTTCACCGCTTCAGGCTACCTGAGAAAATCAAGCAAGGTCGGCTGAAGTATCTTTCCGGCGGTCTGGAGCGCTGCTTTATGACTCTGCTCCAGAGCGGTAAGATCGGTAATAGCTTCGGCCAAATCAACATCGGTTTCCTGACTGTCCCTGTTCACTATTTCAGGCCTTTCCTGAGCAATCCGCTGACGGATCAACTGAAGACGCTCATCCCTGGAACCAAGCCCCGACATTGTTTCAATCAAATTATCCTGAGCCATGGAAATACCCTTTAAAGCACTTCCCCCAATTTCAATGGTATCACCTTTCAAAAGAGAATCACGCAGATTCATGACCATATCAAAGAGAGAGCCGCCGGAAAGGCTTGCCCCCCGGGCAAGGTTGTAGGGAGCCTTCCCTATCTCTGCGATAACCCCCAAATCTTTCAAAACCCGTCCATCTCCGACATCCTCAAGCCAAAGCTGATGCGGCGAAGTAGTAGAGAGCACAAGACTATTTTCCACCGGATCGAGAGATGCCTTTACAGCGGCTGCCGAATCATTGATCTTTGCAATGATTGCATGAATATTATCCCCGGCAGAAAGCTTGACATATTCATTGTCGATACGCACGAGAGAATCTTCCGTTAAGGTATAGGAGGAAGCATCCCGTCCGGAAAAGAGCTGCTGCTGTTCCGCCCAGAAGAGATTGTTACCGGAAAACCCGGCCTGAATATAGTTACCGGAGCTTACTTCAGCCTTCGGAGGGGTAATGGTCCCTATATATTCAACATTGGTAACCCCGTAGCTCCTCCCCCCGTCAAGACTTCCCTGGATGACTCGATAGGCGGGGCTCATGGTCCGGTCACCGGCGAAAAAACTGGTCCCGTCAGGGCCTCGGGCATTGGCGATTTCGACTAATTCCTTGAGGAGCTGATCAATCTCGCCACCTATCATCCGCTTATCGTCCTTGTTCAAGGTATCGTTTGCTCCCTTGACGGCAAGTTCACGGACCTGGTGGAGTATATCGTTGGCACTCTTGAGGTAGCTCTCGGCAATTCTTCCCTCATCAAGAACCATTGCAGCATTCTGATCGAACTGAGAAAGCCTGTCGACCGCCGATTTGTAACGGACCGAATGTGCGGCGGCAATGGGATCGTCCCGGAGATTGGTAATCCTGCTCTGACTACCAATCTGGTTCTGGACCCTGCTCATCTCGTTGTTACGCCGTCTGAGATAGTACTGCATATCGTAATTGGGTTGATATGTACTAACGCGTTTCATCTACTTCACCTTTATGCACCCATGCGGTTGATAATGACGTCGAGCATCTCGTCGACCGCTGTAATAAAACGGCTTGCCGCAGCATAGCCGTGCTGAAATTTGATCATGTTTGCAAGCTCTTCATCAAGGTTGACTCCGGCAATCGACTCCCGCCGATCCGAAAGATCCTTCATAATGGCCTCTTCGGTTTCCAATGACCGCTGGGCGGTCTCACCTTTTAACCCGACCCTTGCAACGGCACTGGAAAAGTATTCATCAAAACTGCGGTAACTGCCAACCATGACGTCGCGATCTCGAAGGGCGGCGATAGCCAGAGCGGCAGAACCATCTCCAGGCTGAGCGGGACGCCCGTTTTCACCGAGACCTGCCGCTATCGTTGCAGGCTCGGCCTTAACCTGGCGATTGATCTCGATCCAGCCGGAAGGATGGCTCAAGGGAGCGACCGCATACCCTGCCCCATCCTCTCCGCCGCGAAGCGCGAGAACGCCGTCGGCTCCGTCCCAGCTATACGCACCTTCCGGCCCACTTTCCTCTAAGATCCCGGCATATCCGACAAGAAACTGTCCGCTATCCTCGATGCCGCGGATCACAAAATCCGGGTTTTCTATGCCAGCCGCGGGGGTCCCTTTTAGAGAAAGTCTGCCAAGACGATCGAAACGGGCAACAACTTCGGAACCTGAGGCATTAATGCGTTTTACAATGTCATCTACCGTATCGGTGGGTTCATAATCGATTTCCACCGTGCCATCGCTACCGGACAAGCGGAGGGTCCCGCTTATTCCCACCTGTTCCTGAGGATTCAGGCTGTTGCTTCCATTGATCCGGTAGATATAGGTCGAATCAAAGGCTCCGTCGCCGTTTCGGTCGTAATTTCCATTGGCATTGGCCACAAAGGGATACTCGGTAAAGAAATCTATACCGGTCTTCCCGTTAAGACCGTAGCCGGCCCGGTGGACTTCATTCACCATATCCACAAAATTAACGGTCATGGTGTCGAGTTCCTGGATCTCTTTGCGAATATCGCCATCCCGAAGCTCAACCATTGCTGCAAGACGTCCGTTTTTCGGTCGGAAATCCTCTCCGGAAGCCTCCCATACGACCCTGCTGTAGCCTTCGTTTCGGGGATCAGGATCGGCGGCAATCTTCGTTACCACATCCCCCTGAACCAGATGCATTCCCCCGGAATGAACGGTAAATTCATCGGGATCCCTATCATCCACACTGATGTCGATGATATCCGCAAGTTTTCTTACAAGGAGATCGCGACGATCCAGAAGATCATTTGGCTCGTCTCCCATCGCCTTTACCTTGATGATTTCACGATTAAGATCGGCGATATCGCTGGTGATGTTATTAACACGGTCCACCGTTACCTGGATATCCTGTTCCAGCATCTCTCTGATATCCTTGAGTCCCTCATAGCGCCGGTGAATCCCATCCATCAGGGAGTCACCGCGCTCAATGATTGCAAGCCTGGAGGCATTATCCTCCGGATGCAGGGAAAGGTCCTGCCAGGACTCCCAGAATTTATCCATGAGGCCCCTCACAGAGAGCTCTGAGGGCTCGTTGTAGACCTGTTCCGCCATCAAAATATAGGAATCTCTCACATCCCAATACCCTTTTCCCGAGGATTGAGAGACGATCCGCCTTTCCAAAATGGAATCATGG
Source organism: Sediminispirochaeta smaragdinae DSM 11293 (assembly GCF_000143985.1). Taxonomy (GTDB): domain Bacteria; phylum Spirochaetota; class Spirochaetia; order DSM-16054; family Sediminispirochaetaceae; genus Sediminispirochaeta; species Sediminispirochaeta smaragdinae. The sequence goes on from NC_014364.1 coordinate 2,787,782, forward strand.
GCACGGCTGATCCTCTCTGTAACAACCCCTTGCCCCATCTGACCTGCAGTCTCCTCTCGGTTGAGGCCGGGGACATAGATCGGTTCGTAGGGAGACATCTCGACTCGCTGTCTGCTGTACCCCTCGGTTGCGGCGTTGGTAATATTATGGCCGACCGTGGATAGTCCCTGGGCATGAGCTACGACACTCCGTTTTCCCATCTCAATTCCGGTAAAGGCTGACTGCATACAAGGCTCCTATAACTGCCGATTCAGAATCAGGGGGCCGGCCTCACTTTGGCGAGCTCCGCCGTTTTTCGCATAGATTGTTCCACGTCGCATTGGACTCATCTCTCCGATGATACCCTTTAGCGTCCCCTGAACGGCCCGCACATAGGCATCGATTCCCCAAACAATCCCGCGCAAATTCACAACTGCCATTTTTAGCTCACGAAACAGAGCGGAAAGACGCTCCCGTTCTTCTGCCGGAAGATGAACAGCCACCTGATAAAATCCTGCATCAGGAAGCTCCCCAACCGCATCCCGCAGCTGGGCGAAAACCTCACATCTTGTCTGTTCCTGTTTATCAAGCTTATCGGAAAGCGTTTTGGCACTCGCCATCACCTTCTGAAGCTCTTTCCAGTCTCGCTTGCAAACATGTTGATTCAGTTCCCGCTCCCAGAGAGAAAACTGCAAAATCAGGTCCCGCTCCTGCTCCATACTCTTTTCCAGTTTTTTCATCAATGACTGCATACGAACGCTCCTCATCCTTTATCATCGGCATTATTTATGCGACTGTTAAGAAGAGTTTCACCAGGATTCGAAACACTACAAAAATCACAGGTTGTCATTATATAGTATTTTTAATATATTTACCTGTAGTTCACATTTTTTGCATCTTATGCTATGCTGAAGGTGCTTTTAGGAGGATTGCGCATGAATACCGATTACGATGTAGCGATTATCGGTGGAGGGGCAGCGGGACTCACCGCAGCACAATATGCTGCCAGGGCCAATTTGAAAGTGGTCATCATCGAAGAAATGGCGCCAGGAGGCCAATGCCTGATAATAGCCGACTTGGAAAATTATCCCGGCTTTCCCGAACCGATTTCAGGTATAGAATTCTCACAACGTTTTGAACAGCAAGCCCGTAACTTCGGTGCCGAGTTCTTGACGGCAACAGTGAGGTCACTTAAAAAAGAGGATAATATCTTCAACATCGAGACATCCAAGGGCATTATTACCTCCCTTACGGTTATCGTTGCAACGGGTGCTAAGCACCGTCATCTTGGTATTCCCGGAGAAAAAGAGTTTACCGGCCGAGGGGTGAGCTATTGTGCAACCTGCGACGGGCCCTTTTTCCGCAACAAGAAGATTCTCGTAGTCGGCGGCGGAGACGCGGCCTGTGATGAATCGATGTTCCTGGCGAATTTGACCGATAAGGTCATCCTCATCCATCGGCGAGACCGATTTCGAGCCCAAAAGGCACTTGCCGATCGGGTCGTGGCAAATAAGAATATTGAAGTACGATTCAACACAGAACTGAAAGAGATAAAGGGTTCCATGAAGGTTGAGAAAGGAGTCTTTCTCAACAATAAAAGCGGTGAGGAGTATGAAGAAGAAGTCGATGCCGTCTTTGTCTTCATCGGATCTGACCCGCAGACCGCTATTCTCCCTGAGGTAGAGAAGGACGAGGCAGGGTACATCGTTACAAACCAGTGTATGGAAACAGAGATTCCCGGACTCTATGCGGTCGGTGATGTGAGAAATACCCCCTTCAGGCAGCTCGTTGTGGCCGCAAGCGATGGCGCAATCGCCACCCATTGTGCATCACAATACATTGACGACCTAAAGGGCCAGAGTTACACCTAAATAGTGATGTCGAATCCCCGGGCCGTACTTCTCATTCTACTTTGTTTCTGGCTCCTTCCCTGTTTCGGCCTTGGGGCGCTCGATTTTTATGACGAGGCTCCAGCGGAAGAACTTTCGAAATCGATTGCCGATGCGATGAGCGACGAGGAACTTGTCGGACAGCTTATGCTTGTCGGTTATTTCGGTGAGGATCCTTCCAAGGAGATCATCGAATGGGTGGATCGCTATGAGATCGGCGGTATCAAGATTTTCGGCTGGAACGCCGGTAATCTCCTCAAACTGGGGAACGCCGTTTCTACGCTTCAACATTTGAGTGAGGAAAATCGATTTTCCATCCCGCTTTTCGTGGCAACCGACCAGGAGGGGGGATGGGTTCGTCATGTAAAAGGGGATACAAGTGTAACTCCCGGGAATTTAGCCATCGGAGCTTCAGGGATTGCCTGGGACGCATATAAAACAGGTTATTATATCGGCAAAGAACTTCGGGTCCTCGGCATCAACATGAATTTTGCCCCTACCGTAGATGTTTACACAAATCCCAAGGCCGACGTTATTGGTCCCCGGGCCTTTTCATCCGATCCCGTAAAAACTGCTCAGCTCTCTGTTGCCTATTTTCACGGCATGCAGGAAGCAGGCATCGTCTGCACGGCAAAGCACTATCCCGGTCATGGCGCCACGGATAAGGATTCTCACGGAACCCTTCCTATCATCAATGCCGACTTTCAAACGATATGGGACAGGGAGCTTGTACCGTACCGATTTCTCGTTAAGGAGGGCCTGCCGGCGATCATGAGCGGGCATATCGCCTATCCCAAAATAACGGGCACGGACGAACCTGCTTCCTTGAGTAAAACCCTGCTTACCGGGCTTCTGCGGGAAAAAATCGGCTTTCAGGGGCTTATTATCACCGACGATATGCAGATGAACGGCGCTGCAGTCTACGGTGGAGTCCCCGCAGCATCGCTTCAGGCAATTCTTGCAGGTAATGACATGATCATGGTGAGTAGAGATACCGATACCTATCGCAAGATTCGCCAACACATGCTTTCGGCAATGCGTCAATCCCCCGAAACAACCGCAGTGGTGCGGGAAGCTGCACGAAGAGTCATCGAAACCAAGCTTCGGTATCTGAGAGGAAAAGATGCGGTTCCTCTCCATCCCGACCCCCGTGAAATTGCCGAGCAGATTCCCGATGCCGACGGCTCCGCTTTTTTTCTTTCCCAGGCACATCGAAGTGTCTCTCTTATTCGCGGCGAGGCAATGCCCTTACAGCCACAGGAAGCGGGTAAGGTGCTTCTTGTCGGACAGTTGAACGCCTTTCTCTCTATAGGTGCTACCTTTTTTCCCGGTGCCGACAGCTTTGATTATGATTACTCACCCTTTTTCAGCGCCGATCCACAGGTTATAAAACGCTTAAAACAACGTATGGAAAACTACGATACCGTTGTTTTTTGTATAGCAAATCCCAACAGCGCCCAGGTTCTCGAAGAACTCAAAGGCTTTGCCGATCGAATTTATGTCATCTCTGTCCTTACACCTATTTACCTAAAGGACATTCCCTGGGTTGAAAACGCGCTTGCGGTCTATGGAACAGGCAGGCAGTCCATAGAAGCGGGGTTTTCTGCCTTAACCGGGGCCTTTCAGCCAACAGGAATCGTACCGGTTTCCCTCAACACACAATGAACTGGAAAAAAGCGGGTCAGCAAGATCTTCCGCGCATCATGGAGTTTCTTGCCCCCAGAGAGTACCGTGCCGCAACCCTTGCCTCACGAATCCAGGAATACGGCATACCGAAGCTGCCACCTAAAAAGAGTGGGTCGCTCTGGTATCTCCCTGAAACAGAAGATAACAAAGGGATCAGAGGCCTCGTGTTGTTCTGTTCGAACGGCCTCTATCTCCCCCTTTTCCATGAAACACATCCCCCCCGTTATGATGAATTACAGGACCTTCTCCTGCGTTTCAGAAAAGAGTATAGAGCAATCTACTGTCTGTTGGGGCGAGAAGAGGATGTAAGACTGAGCGAAGAAGCTCTTCGGTGTACCGTTTCGGAAAGGAAACTCTTTTACCTCATGACCCGCAAACTCGCGGAAGAGGTAGAGGGAGAAAAAGAAAAACGAATTACCATCCCTCGCCTTTCGGTTAGGCGCCTTTCTGCCGATGATGCGGAACACTTTTTCCCCGTGGAGCGGGCCTACCAGATAGAAGAGGTGGTTACCGATCCTCGGCTCTACAACGACGAGGCCGGACTCATCCACTTTAGAAACCAATGCCGCAGGCAGCTGATTTTCGGTGCCATGGTGGGAAAGATTCCTGTAGCGAAGGCGGGCACAAACGCCATTGCCTTCCGTTATTGCCAAATTGGAGGGGTTTACACCAGGCCGGAATATCGGGGAATGGGGATAGCATATCAAACCTTGAAAAGAGTGATGGCCGCGGTTGCATCTCGAGGACAGTATGAAACGCTTTATGTCCGTCGTGATAATGAAGCTGCCGTCGCACTCTACCGATCTCTCGGTTTTAGGACGCGTTGCAGTTATGCCATTACCTACCCTCTGATCCAAAGGTCGGCTGGCGCTTAGATAGTGATACTGTCCGGAATCATGGTGATATTATCATGCCCATGCATAAGAAGGAAGATAGTCAATCATCCACCGTAAGGGTGTAGGAATACACCTGACCCACAGCTCCCTCCCACTCCGATTCATGGGCTGATTCCGTAAGAAAAACCTCCGCCTACTGTAAAGAGTCCTC